>JANXOM010000251.1 GCA_025353585.1 Deltaproteobacteria bacterium | reverse complement strand
CCCGTCACGCCGGTCATCGAGATGTAGTAGACGAACGGCGGCGAGACGGCGGCGACGCGCGCGATCCGCGGCGCGGTGGAGGTCGGCGCGACGAGCGGAATGACGGCCACGCCGTGCGCGGCGAGCGGGGTGGCGAGCTCGGCGAGCTCGTCGATCGGCAGGTCCACCGTCAGCACGGCGTCGACGCCCGCCGCGGCGGCCCGCGCCGCGAACGCCGCCGTGCCCATGACGAAGATCGGGTTGTAGTAGCCGAACAGGACGATCGGCGTCGCGAGCCCCCGCGCCCGCAGCGCGGCGATGGCGTCGAGGGCGCTCGGGAGCCCGGCGCCGCCGGCGAGCGCACGCTCCATCGCGCGCTGGATCGACGGCCCGTCCGCGGACGGATCGGAGAACGGGACGCCGAGCTCGATGACATCCGCGCCGGCCGCCGCGACCGCCTCCACGATCGCGCTCGACGTCGCGATATCCGGATCGCCGAACGTCAAGTACGCGACGAGCGCCGCGCGGTTCTCGGCGGCCGCGCGCGCGAAGGCGTCCCGGAGCCGCGCCGTCACGGCTGCCCCTGCCCCGCCGCGGCGCGCCGCTGCGCGAGCGTGACCATGTCCTTGTCGCCGCGCCCCGACAGGCCGACGATCACCACGCCGGCGCGCCCGACCTGCTCCGCCACCTCGTCGAGGGCCGCGATCGCGTGCGCCGTCTCGAGGGCGCACAAGATGCCCTCGGTGCGCGCGAGCCGCTCCACCGCCGCGAGCGCCTCGTCATCGGTGCGCGCGATGTACCGGGCGCGCCCCGTCGCCATCCACGACGCGTGCTCGGGCCCGACGCCCGGATAGTCGAGGCCGGCGCTGATCGAGTGGGCGTGCGCGATCTGACCGTCGTCGGTGACGAGGACGTAGCTCTTGCTGCCGTGCAGCACGGCCACCCGCCCGGCGCCGAGCGTCGCGGCGTGCCGACCGGTGGCCACACCATCGCCCGCCGCCTCCACGCCGACGAGCTGCACGCTCGCGTCGGCCACGAACGGCGCGAACAGCCCCGCCGCGTTGCTGCCACCGCCCACGCAGGCGACGAGCGCATCCGGCAGCCGCCCGGTGGCGGCGAGGATCTGGACGCGCGTCTCGCGCCCGATCACGCTCTGCAGGTCGCGCACGAGCCAGGGGTACGGGTGCGGGCCGGCGACGCTGCCGATCAGATAGAACGTGTCGCCCACGTTCGTCACCCAGTCGCGCAGGGCCTCGTTCATCGCGTCCTTGAGCGTCCGCGTTCCGGACGTCACCGCGTGCACCTGCGCGCCGAGCATGCGCATCCGCTCGACGTTGAGCGCCTGCCGCACCACGTCCTCGGCGCCCATGTAAATCTCGCACGGGAGGCCGAAGAGGGCCGCGACCGTCGCGGTCGCCACGCCGTGCTGCCCGGCGCCGGTCTCCGCGATGAGCCGCGTCTTGCCCATCCGGCGCGCCAGCACGGCCTGGCCGATGCAGTTGTTGATCTTGTGCGCGCCCGTGTGGTTCAGGTCCTCACGCTTGAGGTAGACGGCGCAGCCGACGTCCGCCGACAGCCGCGCGGCGTGATAGAGCCGAGACGGCCGCCCGACGTAGTCGGCGAGCAGCGCGTCGACCTCGGCCCAGTAGCTCACGTCCGCGCGGGCGGTCCGCCACGCGAGCTCGAGCTCGCCGATCGCGGGCATCAGGGTCTCGGCGACGTACTGGCCGCCGAAGCCGCCGCCGGCGCCGTCGGGGAACCGGCCGCCGACCGGCTCGGGGAGCGTGGCGATCGCGTCGAGCGTGGACGGGTTCGACATCGAGACGAGGTATTGCACGTGTGGGATGCTCGCGGCATGCGCGTGACCGCGATCCTGGTGGGGCTGACCGCATCGGCGACGGCCCACGCGAATTCGCCGCCGGACGCCGGCGAGTACCACCTCCAGCCGGAGGTCGAGGCGGACGTGGGGCTATCGGTGCTCGGCCTCGGGTACGAGCACCCCGTCGCGACGCACGTCTCGGTCGGCGCGATGGCCGGGATCACGTCCACCTACTTCTCGCCGTGGTTCGACCAGGGCGACCGGACCGACGGCTACGTGCTCGGCGTACGCGCCACGTGGTTCGCGCAGGAGACCGGCCGCGGCCTCTACGTCGCGCCGTTCCTGCGCGGCGCGCGCATCACGACGGACGCCGAGCGCGGCTCGGGCCTCGGCGTCGCCGGCGGCGTGTTCGTGGGCTGGGACTGGCGCGTGGGGCGGCGGGTGGACGTCCGCGTGGGCGCCGGTGCGCAGTACCTGGACTACCGGGTGCACGGCACGGGCATCGACGCGCCGTTCATCGCCCTCGACGGCATGATCGCGTACCCGCTGTAACTCACGCGGCGCGGACGGCGGCCACGAACGCCGCGAGCTTCGCCGGATCCTTGACGCCGGGCGCGGCCTCGACGCCGGTGGCGACATCCACGCACCAGGGCCTGACGGCGGCGATCGCGGCCGCCACGGTCTCCGGGGCGAGCCCGCCGGCGAGGATGACGTTCGTCTGCGGGTGCAGGCGACGCCCCTCAGCCGCGAGCGCGTGATCGAATGTCGCCCCCGCGCCGCCGCGCTGCGGGGTCGGCGCGTCGAGGAGGACGGCTGCGGCGGGCCACACGTCGAGGTGCGCGACGTCGCGGGCCGACGCGATCGTGAGCGCCTTCCAGACCGGGCGCTTCGTGGCGGCGGCGAGCGCGGCGATGCGCGTGGGATCCTCGTCGCCGTGGACCTGGATCACGTCGAGCTCGACCTGCTGCGTGATCCCGAGGATGGCGTCGATGTCGGCGTCCACGAACACGCCGACCAGCTTCGCCGCACCGGCCGCCCGGGCCGCGCCGGCGAGGATCGGCGCGCGCGCCGGATCGAGGTAGCGCCGGCTGCGCGGCCAGAAGTTGAGGCCAATGTAGTCGACGCCGGCGGCCGAGACGCGCGCCGCATCGTCGGCGAGCGTGACGCCGCAGATCTTGATCCGCGTCATGGCCCGCCGCGGAGCGCCAGCAGCGCCTCGCCGGGCGACGCCGCCCGCATGAGCTGCTCGCCGACGAGCACGGCGTGGGCGCCCGCGTCCCCGAGCCGCTGGACGTCCTGCGCGGTCTTGATCCCGCTCTCCGCGACGAGGATGACGTCCGCCGGCAGCCGCTTCGCGATCGTCTCCGTCAGGGACATGTCGATCGTGAACGTGCGCAGGTCGCGATGGTTGACGCCGATGAGCTTCGCCGAGACGGGCGCGCTCACGGCCGCCTCCATCTCCGCGACGTCGTGGACCTCGACGAGCGCCTCGAGCCCGGCCTTGCGGGTCTCGCGCGCCATGATCTGGAGGTCCAGCGGTTTCAGCGCGGCCACGATGAGCAACACCGCATCGGCCCCGCCGGCCGCGGCCTGCTGGATCTGATACGGGTCGATCAGGAAGTCCTTGCGCAGGATCGGCAGGCGGCACGCGTGGCGCGCCTTCGCGAGGTAGGCGAGGTCGCCGTCGAAGAACTGCTTGTCGGTGAGGACGGACAGCGCCGCGGCGCCCGCCTCCGCGTACGCGGCCGCGATCACCGCCGGATCGGCGCCCGCCCGGATCGGCCCGGCGGACGGCGACGCGCGCTTGATCTCGGCGAGCACGCGCACGGGCGCGCCCGGCGGCCGGCGCAGCGCATCCGCGAGCGACCGGCGCGTCACCGGCCCGCACAGCATGCGCAGCGCCTGCAGCTCCCCGGGCATGCGCGCGGCCATCTCCTCGCGCTTCACGGCGAGGATCTTCTCGAGGATATCGGCGCGGTCGCTCATGTCACCGCGCCCTGGCTGGCCGTGATCCAGCGCGCGAGCACGGCCGCCGCGCGACCATCGTGGACGGTCGCCACCGCGCGGGCGTAGCACGTGGGCAAGCCGCCCAGGTCGAGGGCGCCGGGGGCGAGGAGGACGAGCCCGAGGGCCGCCGTCAGCGCCGCCGCCACGAGCACGGCCTCGTACCGCGCGCCCGGCCCGACGCCTTCGCCGGCCAGGACCGCGCGCAGGATCGCCGCGTTGTGAGCCGCGTCGCCGCCGGCGAGACCCGCCGGATCGACCTCGGACGCCCCGAACGCCGCGGGGGCGAGGGTCACGCTGCGCACCGCGCCCGCATCCCACAGCGCGACGTGCGTCTCGCCCCGCACCGCGAGCTCGTCGAGGCCATCGGCGCCGTGCACGACCGCCGCGCGCCGCAGCCCGAGCGCGCCGAGCGCGGCTGCGACCGGCGCGCACCACGCGCGCGCGAACACGCCGACGACCTGGTGCTGCACGGCGGCCGGGTTGGTCAGCGGGCCGAGCAGGTTGAAGATCGTGCGCGTGCCGAGCTCCCGGCGCGGCGCGGCCGCGTGGCGCGTGGCGGCGTGGAAGCGCGGCGCGTAGGCGAAGCCGATGCCGGCCTCCGCGATGCAGCGCGTGACGACGGCCGGCTCCGCATCGACGATCACGCCCAGCGCCTCGAGCACGTCGGCGGAGCCGCAGCGCGAGGATAGCGCACGATTGCCGTGCTTGGCGACCACCCCGCCGCACGCCGCGATGAGGATCGCCGCGAGCGTGGAAACGTTGACCGTGCCGGCGCCATCGCCGCCGGTCCCGCACGTGTCGATCGACTGCGCGAGCCGCGGGCACGGTAGCGGGAGCGCCCGCGCGCGCATCGCCGCCGCGGCGCCGACGAGCTCGTCCACGGCCTCGCCCTTGGCCCGCAACGCGACGAGCAGGCCGCCGATCTGCGCGGGCGTCGCGGCGCCGTCCATGATCTGCCCGATGACCGCGCTCATCTCGTCGCGCGCGAGGTCGCGGCGGTCGAGCGCGCGCGCGATCGCCTGCTGCAACGTCACGGAAAGCCCGCCATGCGCAGGAAGTTCGCGAGCAGCGCCTTGCCGGCGGTCGTCATGATCGACTCGGGGTGGAACTGCACGCCCTCGAGGGGCGCCGGCGTCCCCGCGTAGGTGCGGTGACGGACGCCCATGATCTCGTCCTCCCACGTCTTCGCCGTGACCTCGAGCACCGCGGGGAGCGTCTCCGGCGCGATGACGAGGGAGTGATAGCGCGTCGCCACGAACGGGTTCGCCACGCCGGCGTAGAGGCCGCGGTCGTCGTGGAACATCTTCGACGTCTTGCCGTGCATGACGCGCGGCGCGCGGACGATCTTGCCGCCGTAGACCTGGCCGATGCACTGATGCCCGAGGCACACGCCGAGGATGGGCAGCGTACCGGCGAGCGTGCGGATGACGTCGAGCGAGATGCCGGCGTCGTCGGGCGTGCACGGGCCGGGCGAGATCACGATCGCCTGCGGCGGTGCGGCCGCGATCTCGGCGACGGTGATCTTGTCGTTGCGCACGACCCGCACGGCGGCCCCGAGCTCGCCGAAGTACTGCACGAGGTTGTACGTGAACGAATCGTAGTTATCGATCACGAGGAGGCCGTCGCGCGCGGCGCGCGGATCGCGATGTTCGCTCACGAGCCTGCTCCCGAGGTCCCGGCCGTCCGGGCCATCGCGACCGCGCGCAGCACGCCACGCGCCTTGTTGACCGTCTCCTGATACTCGAGCTCGGGGACCGAGTCCGCCACGAGCCCCGCGCCGGCCTGCACGTAGATCGTGTCGCCGCAGCTGACGAGCGTGCGGATCGCGATCGCCAGATCCAGGTTCCCCGTGAAGCTGATGTAGCCGACCGCGCCGCCGTAGATGCCGCGCTGGTGCGGCTCGAGCTCGTCGATGATCGCCATCGCGCGGATCTTCGGCGCACCGGACAGCGTCCCCGCGGGGAACGCGGCGCGCAGGACGTCGCGCCAGTCCTTGCCCGCCGCGAGCCTCCCGACCACGTGCGACGTCATGTGCATCACGTGCGAGTACCTCTCCACCACCATCTGCTCGGCGACCTGCACGGAGCCGACCTCCGCCACGCGCCCGACGTCGTTGCGCCCGAGGTCGATCAGCATCAGGTGCTCGGCGCACTCCTTCGGATCGCTGACGAGCTCGGCCGCGAGCGCGTCGTCCGCCGCCGCCGTCGCCCCGCGTGGCCGCGTGCCCGCGATCGGCCGCACCTCGACGCGCCCGTCCGCGAGCCGCACGAGCGTCTCCGGCGAGGCGCCGGTGACCCGCGCCTCGGGGAACTGGAGGTGGAACATGTACGGCGACGGGTTGATGACGCGCAGCGCGCGATAGACGTCGAGCGGGCGCGCCCCCGCCGCCGGCTGCGCGAAGCGCTGCGACAGCACGACCTGGAACGCATCGCCCGCGAGCACGTACTCCTTCACGCGCCCCACGGCCGCGCAGTAGGCGTCGTGCCCGAACGCGGACGGCGGCGCCTCGATCGCGTTCGGCTCGCCGAGGCGCGGCGGCTCGAGGGCCGGGAGCGGGGCCCGCGGCGCCCGCAGCGCGGCCACGAGCGCGTCGATCCGCGCGCAGGCTCGCGCGTAGACGGCCTCGGCCTGCGCCGGGTGCGGGACGTGCGGCGTGGCGACGACCTTCAGCGTCTGGCGCAGGTTGTCGAAGATGAGCAGGGTGTCCGTGATGACCATGCACAGCGGCGGGTGGTCGAGCCCGGCCGCCGCGCGCGCGGGCACGTCCTCGAAGGCGCGCACGCAGTCGTACGCGATCCAGCCGACCGCCCCGCCCCAGAAGCGCGGCAGCCCCGGCACGTCGACCGGCGTCAGCGTCCCGAGCGCGGCGCTGACGGCCGCGATCGGATCGGCCGTCGGCACCTCCGTCGTGCGCACGCTGCCGTCGCCGTCCACGTCGGTCCACCGGGTGCGCGCCACGCCGTCCTGCCACTGGATGACCGCGCGCGGCGCCACGCCGACGAACGAGTACGCGGCCCAGGTGGCCCCGCCGACCACCGACTCGAGCAGGAAGCTGTAGTCGCTCGCGCCGAGCGCCGCGTACGCCGAGACCGGCGTGTCCCCGTCCGCGAGCAGCTCGCGATAGACGGGGATCAGGTTCCCGTGCGCGGCCGCCGCGACGAACTCCTCGCGGGAGGGCGTGTACGACGCAGGCATCCGGCAAACCCTACACCGACAGGCCCTACACTGCCGGCCTCGCGCGCGGTATCAACGGGCATGCACCCTGCCCTCGCGTCCACGCTGTCCGCGGTCGACCCCGAGATCGCCGAGCTGATCGCCCTCGAGGAGGTCCGCCAGCGGGACAAGGTCCGCCTGATCGCCTCGGAGAATTACGTATCCGGCGCCGTGCTCGCCGCGACGGGCTCGATCCTCACGAACAAGTACAGCGAGGGCTACGCCGGCAAGCGCTACTACGAGGGCCAGCAGTACGTCGACCGGATCGAGACCCTCGCGATCGACCGCGCCAAGGCCGTGTTCGGCGCCGAGCACGTCAACGTGCAGCCGTACTCCGGTTCGCCCGCGAACCTCGCCATCTACTTCGCGTTCCTCAAGCCCGGCGACACCGTGATGGGCATGGCGCTCCCTGCCGGCGGCCATTTGACGCATGGCTGGGGCGTCTCGATCACTGGCAGCTACTTCAAGGCCGTGCAGTACGGCGTGCGCGAGGACACGCACCGCGTGGACATGGACGCCGTTCGCGAGCTCGCCCGCAAGGAGCGCCCCAAGCTGATGTTCGCGGGGGGCACGGCGATCCCGCGCACCATCGAGTGGGCGGCGTACGCCGAGATCGCGAAGGAGGTCGGCGCGATCTTCGCCGCCGACATGGCGCACATCTCGGGCCTCGTGGCCGGCGGCGCGCATCCGTCGCCGATCCCGTATGCCGACGTCGTCTCGACGACGACGCACAAGACCCTCCGCGGGCCGCGCGGCGGCATGCTCCTGTGCACGGCGGCGCACGCGAAGGCCATCGACCGCGCGGTGTTCCCGGGCCTCCAGGGCGGCCCCCACGACCACACCACGGCCGGCCTCGCCGTCGCGCTCCGCGAGGCGCAGCAGGAGAGCTTCAAGACGTACGCGCACGGGATCGTGGCGAACTCGCGCGCGCTGGCCGCGGCGATGATCGAGCACGGCTTCACGCTCATCACGGGCGGCTCCGACAACCATCTGATCCTCGCGGACCTGACCACCAAGGACGTGTCGGGCAAGATCGGCGCGAAGGCGCTCGACGCGGCGGGCATGGAGCTCAACTACAACTCGATCCCGTTCGACAAGCGCAAGCCGTTCGACCCGAGCGGCATCCGGATCGGGACGGCGGCCGTCACGTCGCGCGGCATGGGCGCGCCCGAGATGAAGCAGATCGCGGCGTGGATGGCGCGCGCGATCGCGGCTCCGGCGGACGCGGCGCTGCACGCGACGATCGCGGGCGAGGTCCGGGAGCTGTGCGCGAAGTTCCCGGCGCCAGGCCTGCTGATCTAGCGGCGATCGGGCCGCGCGGGCTCAAAGACCGCGAATAAATCGCGGTCTCTGTCGATCGGCTTGTCGGCCCCGCCGTCGGCGCCTGACCGGAGAGATCGCCCGCGAAGCCGCGGGCTCAGACGAAGATGTGCACGAGGCGGTACATCACGTAGCCGACGACCGCCACGGTGCCGCCGAGCACGGCGATGGCGCCGCCCAGGATCAGCCAGTCGCGCGGCGCGGCCTTCCCGCCGGTTGCGTGGCGCTCCACGAGGAGGCTGAGGTTCTTGTCGTTCGCCTTGAAGGCGATGTCGGCGAGGTCGCCGAGCACGGGGACCGCACCGATGGCCGCGTCGAGCGCGAGGTTCATCAGCATCCGCGCGAGCAGGACCGGCGAGAGGCCGCGCCGCGCGCCGACGACCACGATGTAGAGGCCGAGCAGCGAGCCGACGAGGTCACCGATCCCGGGCAACACGAAGCCGAGGATCGGATCGAGGCCGTAGTCATCGAGCCAGCGCGCGAGCGTCCGGACGCGCTCGATCTCCTTGTCCGCGCTGACGGCCGGCGTTGCCACGTCTCCAGCAGAGCACGCGGACGATCAACCGCCAAGACGCCCCCGACGGCGACTCGGCGGTCGATCCGGGCGGCGGCGGGAGCGCCCTACTCCTTCGAGCCGTCGGCGCCGAAGCGGAACGTCGAGGACACCTGGCCGCCGTTGCGCGACGGCCCGAGGCTGATGCCGCGGATCGTGCCCTGCACGCACGCGCGGAACTCGGCGTTCGGCGTCCCCACCTGCGCGGACGTGATGTGACCGGCCGGGTCGATGGTCAGCGTGACCCTGTGCTGACCGTGCACCCGGGACTTCGTCGCGCAGTCGCGGATCTTCGGCGCCAGTGCGCCGAACGCCTCGCGCGCCTTCTCTTGCGACGGCTTGTCCGGCAAGGGCGGCGGCGGCGGCTTCGGGAACTTCCGCGCGCAGCACGCGCCTTCCATGCCGCTCGCCTGGCACGAGTCGAACGTGCAGTCGACCGGCGGCGGCGGCGCCACGGCGGCGTCGGCGGGCGTCACGGCGACCACCGTCGCATCGGCCGGGGCCACGCCCGCGTCGACGGGCCGCGGCCGCGCCGGGCCCGACGCGGTCTGCGTCACCGTACGTTGCGAGTGCGCCGTCACGACGCACCGGAAGCCGATCACCTCGAGCGGCACCTCGAGCTTCCCGTTGCACGGGCCCGTGGCGCACGCCGGCTCGCGGTACGCCGCGCCGTCGGGCTGGATCTTCGTCGTCGACACCCCGCGCAGCGGCAGCCCGCGGATCGCGCGGTACGTCGTGTCCCCGACCTCGACCCAGCTGTCGTCGTCGCCGGGCTTGTCCGGGCGCCACAGCCCCTCGGTCCACTCCTGGACGTTGCCCGTCATGTCGAACACGTGGCGGTCGCCCGGCTGCGTCGGCGACCGGTCCTGCTCGCTCTTCATCACCTCGACGGGTGAGCCGGCGTCCCCGGCGAGCGCGTGCGTCAGCATCCGATCGAGCCGCGCGGGGCCCCAGCTGTTCGGCCGGCGCTCGGGGCCGCGCGCCGCGTACTCCCATTCCTCGTCGGTGGGCAGCTCGCCCTTGAGCGAGATGCAGTAGTCATGGGCGACCTGCCACGAGACGTTGGTCGCCGGCAGCCGGGCGCGGGCGGCGGGGTCGGTCGCCCACGGCGGGAACGTGATCGGCTGACCGCGCGCGGCCATGAACGGCTCGAGCTCGGACCACGAGACCTCGTGGGCCTGGATCTGATACGCGACGGTCGGCGCCAGGATCTTCGCCGCGGGGCGGAAGCCACGCTCCGCCTCCGGCGCCGCATCGCTATCGACGCCGAGGACGACCGGGCGCGCGGGCGGCGTGATGTCGACCAGGTAGTTCGGCATGACCGGCGCCCGCGCCGCGCTGCCCGTGCCAGCGTCGCTCGGGGCCAACGCCACGGCGTCGCTCGGCGTCGGCGTCCCGGCGTCCTTTGCCGTCGCGACGGCCGGCTTCTTCGGCGGCTCGGTCCCGCCGTGCCCCGCGCCGCGCGTGGCGACCACGACGGCGCCCGCCGCGCCGCCGACGAGCACGAGCGCGCCGAGGCCGTAGAGGACCCGGCGGCCCGGCTGCTTCGGCGCCGTGTCCGCCGCCACCGCCGGCGGCGAGGCGTGCGCCGGCAGCCCCGCGTGCGAGCCGCCGCCGGTCGCGACCGTCTGCGCGAGCGCGGCGCCGTGGTAGCTCGTCGGCGTCCCGACCGCGTACATCGGGCCGGTCGGCGTGTCGGCGTGGGCCGAGAAGCCGGCGGCGACCTCCGCCATCGACGCCGGGCGATCCTCGGGCTTCTTCGCGAGCATGCGCGCGAAGAGCGCCTCGAGCGCGGGCGGGCACTCCGGCGCGAACGTGCGCGCGAGCGGCGGGATGTCGGAGAGGTGCATCGCGCACGCCTCGCCGATCGACGTCGCGACGAACGGTGGCCGCCCACACACCATCTCGAACGCGAGGCAACCGAGCGAGTACATGTCCGCGCGCCAGTCCACGCCGCCGCTGTGGTTCCATTGCTCGGGCGCCATGTACGTGGGCGTGCCCATCGAGTTCGCGCTGCCCGTGAGGTTCGTGTTCGAGAGCTTCGCGATGCCGAAGTCGAGGACCTTCACGCGCTCGCCGCGCGCCATCTCGGCGTCGCGGACGAGGTAGATGTTGTCGGGCTTGAGGTCGCGGTGCACGACGCCCTCGGCGTGCGTGGCGGCGAGCACGCCGGCGGTCTGGCGCCCGATGTCGGCGACGTCCGCGATCGAGAGGCGCCCGGCGTGGGCGATGCGATCCGAGAGCGTCTCGCCCTCGAGGTACTCCATGATCAGGTACGCGCGGCCCGACGGCGCGAAGCCGACGTCGAAGATGCGCACGATGCCCGCGTGCTTGATCTTGCTGACCGCCACCGCCTCGTTGAAGAAGCGCTGGATGTGCGTGCGATCCGTGGAGATGTTCGCGTGCAGGAGCTTGATGGCGACCTTGGTGTGGATCTCCGTCTGCTCTGCGAGGAACACATCGCCCATGCCGCCGCTCCCCAGCTGGGAGACGATCTGGAAGTTCCCGATGTGCTCGCCGATCACGCGCTGATCAACGTAACACGCGCTTGCCGCGCTGCGACCCGGCCGGCGTCCGCTTCCCCGCGAGGACGGCGACCACCCGATCGAGGATCCGGTGCGCGACCTGCGCCTTGGGGCCCGCGGGGACATCGTGGGCCCCCGCGGCGTCGACGAGCGTGACGTGGTTCGTATCGACGCCGAACCCGGCGCCCGGCTCGCCGACGTCGTTGGCCACGATCAGATCGCACTTCTTCGCGGCGAGCTTCGTCCTGGCGTTCGCGATGACGTCGGTCGTCTCGGCCGCGAAGCCGACGAGCAGCGGCGTGCCGCCCGTGCGCCGCGCGCCGAGCCGGGCCAGCAGATCCGGGTTCGCCACGAGCTCGAGCTGCACCTCGGGGCCGAGCGCCCCGCGCTTGAGCTTGGTCGGCGAGACCGTCATCGGTCGATAGTCGGCGACGGCGGCGGCCATGATGACGACGTCGGCGCCGCCGACCTCGGCGTCGAGCGCGGCGCCGAGCTGCGCGGCGGTCTCGACGGGCACGACCCGCACGCCGAGCGGCGGCTCGACCGCGCTGGGGCCGAGGATGAGCGTGACGGTGGCGCCGCGGCGCTGGGCGGCGGCGGCGAGGGCCACGCCCATCTTGCCGGAGCTGCGGTTGCCGAGGTAGCGCGCGGGGTCGAGCGCCTCCTGCGTCGGGCCGGCCGTGACCAGGACGCGCGTGCCAGCGAGATCTTGCGCGGAGAGCACGTGGGCCGCCGCCTCCACGATGTCCTTCGGATCGGCGAGGCGCCCGGGGCCGGTCCAGTTACACGCGAGGAAGCCATCGCCGGGGCCCACGACGTTGTACTTCGCGACGTCCACGAGCCGCTGCACGTTCGCGGCCGTCAGCGGGTGGCCCCACATGTTCACGTTCATCGCCGGCGCGAGGAGCACGGGCGCCCGCGTGGCCAGGACGGTGGACGTGACGGCGTCGTCGGCCATGCCGGCGGCCAGGCGCGCGATGAGGTTCGCGGTGGCGGGCGCGATGACGACGAGGTCGGCGCGGTCGGCGAGCTGGATGTGACCGATCGTGGCCTCGTCGGTGAGCGAGAACAGATCGGTGAACACCGGGCGCCGCGTGAGCGCCTGGAACGTCATCGGGCCGACGAACTGCTGCGCGCGCGCCGTCATCGCGACGTCGACCGTGGCCCCGGCCTTGATCAGGAGCCGGACGAGCTCGGCCGCCTTGTACGCCGCGATCCCGCCGCCGACGCCGACGAGCACATGCGAGCCGGCGAGCGGCGCGGCCGGATCGCGCGGGCCGCGGTCGAGGCGAGGAGCATCGGTCATTGCATGGTCTCGGGACAGGCCCCTAGCTTACGCGAGTCGCCACGTACTTGAGGTTCGTGTAGTCCTCGATGCCGTGGCGCGAGCCCTCGCGGCCCTGCCCGCTGTGCTTGACGCCGCCGAACGGGGCCTGCGCCGCGGAGACGAGGCCCTCGTTGACGCCGACCATGCCTGCCTCGAGCGCCTCCGCCATGCGCGCCTGCCGCGCGCCATCGCGCGTGTAGACGTACGCGACGAGCCCGTCCGGGGTGTCGTTCGCGAGCGCGACCGCGTCGGCCTCGTCGCGCGCGGTGCGCAGGGCCACCACGGGGCCGAAGATCTCCTCGCGCCAGAGCTGCATGTCGCTGGTGATGTCGGCGAGCACGATCGGCGCGACGAGCCGCGACGTGCCGCTCGGCACGGGCCCGTGGACGATCCGCGCGCCGCGGGCGATCGCGTCGGTGACCAGCCGCGTGACCTTGGCGACGGCGGCGTCGTCGATCAACGGCCCGAGCTCCACGCCGGCGTCCGTGCCGCGCCCGAGCTTGAGCTTCGCGACGGCGGCCGCGAGCCTGGCCTCGAACGCGGCGGCCACCGGCGCTTCCACGACGAACCGGTTCGCGGCCACGCACGTCTGCCCGGTGTTGCGGAACTTCGCGACGAGCGCCCCCGCGACGGCGGCGTCGAGATCCGCGTCGGCGAGCACGATGAAGGGCGCGTTGCCGCCGAGCTCGAGGGAGACGCGCTTGAGGTCGCTCGTCGCGGCGCGCGCGATCGCCATCCCGACCTCCGTCGAGCCGGTGAAGCTGATCTTCTTGATGCCCTTCGCCCCGCAGAGGCGCCCGCCGGCCCGCGCGCCGTCCGCCGCGCACACGACATTCACGACCCCGGCCGGCACGCCGACCTGCTACGCGATCGCCGCCAGCGCGAGCGCCCCGAGCGGGGTCTGCTCCGCCGGCTTGCACACGACCGTGCACCCGGCGGCGAGCGCGGCGCCGAGCTTGCGCGTCAGCATCGCGTACGGAAAGTTCCACGGCGTGATGAGGGCGCACGGCCCCACGGGCTCGCGCGTGACGACGAACCGCTGCCCGGCCTGGCTGGCCGGGATCGTCTCGCCGTAGATCCGCTCCGCCTCGCCCGCGAACCAGTGGAGGAAGCTCGCGGCGTAGCGCACCTCGCCGACGGCATCGCGCATCGCCTTGCCGTTCTCGCGCACGCACAGCTCGGCGAGCCGCGCCTCGTCCGCGAGCATCGCGCGCGCCATCGCCTCGAGGAGCGCCCCGCGCTCGCCGGCCGGCCGCGCGCGCCACGCCGGGAACGCGCGCCCCGCCGCGTCCACCGCCGCGTCCACGAGCCCGTCATCGGCGTCGGTGACCTCGGCCACGATCGCGTTATCGAACGGATCGCGGACGGCGAACCGCCGGGCGTCGGCGCGCCAGGTGCCGTCCACGTAGGCGTCGCGGGGCGGCCAGGCCGGGTCGGTCATGCGCTGAATCTACCGCTCGGCGACCAGCTGGCGAGCGAGCGCGCGCGTCTCCAGGAGGTTGTCCTCGATCGAGCAGTAGGTCCACCCGCCGTAGCGGCCGACGGCGTGGACGCCCTTCGCGGCGAGCGCCCCGCGCAGCCGGGCCGTCTCGGCGAGCGAGGCCTGCGTGATGTGCACGTAGGCGGGATCGAGCACCACGTGGTGGCTCGCGACGAGCTGGTGATCCGTGACGATACCCTCGCGCGCGAGGTCGGCGAGCACGCGCGCGAGGAGCGCAGCGACGTCGAAGGTCTCGTCGGTGCGCGCGCCGATCTCCACGTAGAGCGACATGCGCGGCGGGTCGACGGCGCTCGTCTGGATGATGTTGTCGTACCAGCCGACCCGGTAGAACACGGTGCCCTTGTCGGGGAAGTACATCCAGTGGACGCCCGTCGGCCCCTTGCGGTCGAAGCCGAGGTTGAAGACGAGCACCTTGTTCGACGTGAACACGCTCGCGTCGTGCGGCTCGTCGCACATGCGCGCGAGCGCGGGCAGCGGCGCCGAGCTGACGAGGTGGCGATACTGGACCTGGCCGCGCGGGGTGGTCGCGATGCGCGCGGCCGTGTCGAGGTGCGTGACCGGCTCGCTGCAGCGCACGGCGTCGGGCGGCAGGTCGCGCTCGAGCGCGCGCACGTACCGGATCGCCCCGCCCGCCGGATAGGTGAAGGTGGCGTTGTAGCCCGCCGACTTGCCAGGGCTCCGCCCCCCTACCGGCGAAGCCGGCAGGGCTCCCCCGGGACCGCCCGGCCGCATGTTCCCGATGATGTCGGCGAGGTCGGCGTGCGGAAAGAAGCGGCCCATCGCGTCGACGTCGAGGCGATCGAGGTCGGTCGCGTACAGCTTCTCGTTGTACGGGCGCAGGAACTTGTCCGTGATGCCCTTGCCGAGGCGCTGGTAGAGCATCTCGCCGAACGAGCGCGGCGGCGCGGCGTCCGTCGGGCGCCCCGACGCCGCGAAGAACACGTCGACCAGGCACTCGAGGAACTCCTCGTGCGGCAGCTGGTGGATGTTCTTCTGGAACGGAAACTCGATGTCGCGGCCCGCGTAGCGGATCGAGCTGAGCTTGACGACCGTGCGGACGTCCTCGCCCGGCATCCGCGCGCGCAGCCGCGCCTCGATGTCCGCGTGCTTGAAGTGAAAGAAGTGCCCGCTGTAGTCCCAGACAAACCCGTCCCGCTCGACGGTGCGGCAGTAGCCGCCGGTCTCCGCCTCGCGCTCGAGGACGAGCACGCGCGCGGCCGGCGCGAGCTCGCGCAGCCAGCTCGCGAAGCCCAGGCCGGACATGCCGGCGCCGATGACGAGGTAGTCGACCGTCTCCACTACCGCACTACTCCATCCGCTCCAGCTCGCTCGTGAAGATGCGCCGCGCGACCGCGATCGCGCAACCGTACGTGCTCTCCATGCCGAAGTAGCTGAGGCTCTTGGACAGGAGGCTCTGGCGCCGCGAGTACGGCGTGTCCGACGCGTAGTGGATGACGCCGAGATCGAACTCGGGCCGATCCACGAGGGAGACGAGCTCGTCCTTCGGGTGCCGGCGCGGCTCGGCGATCTCGTACGCGGCCGACAGGTACGGGCCCGCCTCCATCTCCATCACCGTGTAGCCCTCGCGATAGAAGACGTCCATGTAGTTCCGGTTCTGCAGGAACGCGGAGCGGACGGTGAGCGCCTTCTGGTTGTCGAGGACCGTGCCGTGCCGCATGTACGGCTGCACGTCGGCCGCGGTGAGCGCGTTGCGGAAGAGGTACGTGTTCGACGAGTGCTCGTCGTGGACGATCTTGGAGATCATGACGTCGCCGACACGCCCGTTCAGCGTGGCCGCCTTGCCCATGATGTAGACGCCGCGGAGCTCGTCGACGCCGAGGCCGACCGCGGTCAGGTGGTGGTACGCGGCCATCCCGAGCGGGTAGTCGATGTTGACGATGACGGCGCGGCTGTCGACGAGCTTCTCGATGCCGGACACCCGGACCCGCGGGTCGAGGTTGTCGACGCGCAGCTTCGCGAGATCCATCACCTGCACGTCGACGTCGATCTTGCCGGGTGACATCAGCGCGCGGATGCCGGCGGCGGTGTCGGACGTCTGCACCTCGTCCATGCGCGAGCTGTCGTCGTGCACGAACGCCCGCAGCGCGTAGTAGAGGATGTTCGTCGCGAGCGCCTCGTTGCCGGCCGCGTACGCCTCGTCGTAGCGGGGCGCCAGATCCTCGAAGTTCTTCTCCCGCAAGAACTTCAGGATGTCCGCCCGGTGCGTGCGCGCGTAACCGCCGAGGAGGTTGACCAGCGAGTGGCTGTTCGACGAGACGAAGTAGACGGGGCGGCCCGACGGGACCTGCTGCGCGATCGCGCGCCACCAGCGCTGCGCGGAGCGCGCGTACTCGCGGAACGAGCCGTCGAGGAGCCGGATGAACATGTCGCAGTCGTGCGCCAGCATCTCGCCGAGGATCTCGGAGGAGCGATGGCCGAGGGCGCCGCGGAGCTTCGCGATGTTCGGCAGGTCGACGCCGATGGCCTCCGCGAGGACCTTGTCGTCGGTCGGATCGCCGACGCGCGCGGCGAGGAGGTGGTCGCGGAGCTTGTTGTATTCGATCTGGTAGGCCGTCAGGATCGGGACCAGGTCGTCGATGTCCGAGGCGGACGCGACAAACACGGCGAGGGTGCTGTTGCCGTCCCAGCGCAGCGGGCGGCGGCGGCCGCGCGTGCGGACGGTGTCCCAGCGCTCGATGTCGAGGCCCGCGGCGGTGAACTGCGCCATGCTCTGGCCGAGCACGACCCGGCGCACCATCGGCATGCAGGCCGGGAGGCGCGCCGCGGAGTACGCGAAGGCCGCGAGATCGGGCTGCGGGTCCTCCGCGCCGAGGTGCAGGCTCGAGCGCGAGTAGAGGTGGGCCTCCTCGAACGCACGGACGCGCACGTCCCCGCTCGACCGGAGGAGCGAGTAATAGGTCCGGATATAAAGATCGATCTCGTCGCTGGTCGCGCGGGGCGGCTGACGGTCCACGGCGGGACAGTAATAGATCCCGGCGCCTGGATCGCTTTTCCTGGCGCCTGGATAGTGCTAACCAAGGCCCCCTGAGGGGTTATCCGTGAGCAAAGAAGAGCTAGTCCATCTCGACGGCGAGGTCATCTTGATCGCGAAAGGCGGAAACTTTCGCGTCAAGCTCGACAACGGCCACGAGGTGCTGGCGAAGCTCGCCGGCAAGGTCCGCCGCCACCGCATTCGCGTGGTGCTCGGTGATCGCGTGACCGTCGCGGTCTCGCCGTACGATCCGACCCGCGGCTTCATCGTCTACCGCCAGCGGTAACGCGAGCGGGGATTGGCGGTTAATCTTCCAAGGGAATGGCCGACCCGAACCCGCCTGTCACGCCGCTCTACGTAGGTATCGATCTCGGCACGACCAACTCGGCCGCCGCGGTCTTCGACGGCGAGCGGGTCTCGGTCGTCCGCAACGCGCAGAGCGCGACCGTCACGCCGTCGGTCGTGCGCCTCGACAAGCAAGGCCGCATCACGGTCGGGACGCGCGCGCGCCGGTTCCTCGAACAGGATCCGTCCAACACGGCCGCGGAGTTCAAGCGGCTGATGGGCACCGGTCAGGGGATCGCGTTCCCGGCCGCGGGCACCACGAAGAAGCCGGAGGAGCTCTCGGCCGAGGTGCTCAAGGCGCTGCGCCAGGACATCTTCGACCAGCTCGGCGTGAACATCGAGCGCGCCGTCATCTCCGTGCCCGCGCTGTTCGAGCTGCCGCAGAGCGCGGCCACGTCGGAGGCGGCCCGGCTCGCCGGGTTCGCGCGCGTGGAGCTCCTCCAGGAGCCGATCGCGTCCGCGCTGGCCGCCGGCTGGCGCGCCGATGGCGACGGCGCGGGCAGCTGGCTCGTGTTCGATCTCGGCGGCGGCACGTTCGACGCGTCCCTCCTCGAAACACGCGACGGGCTCCTGCGCGTCGTCGGCCACGACGGCGACAACTTCCTCGGCGGGCGCGACTTCGACTGGGCGATCACCGAGCACCTCGCGGCGCAGCTCTCGGTCGTGCCGCGCCGCAACGAGCCTGGCCACGCGGGAGCCCTGCGCGCGCTGCGCCTCGCGGCCGAGGACGCCAAGATCGAGCTGTCGCGCAACGAGCGCGCGCAGGTGACGCTCGCGAACCCGCTGCGCATCGACGACCAGGACGTCGAGGTCGATCTCGAGCTCGATCGCGCCACGGTCGAGCGGCTGTGCGCGCCGTTCGTGGACCGCGCGCTCGACGTCTCGCTGCGCCTGCTGGCCACCCATGGGCTCGGCGCCGGCAAGCTCGCCAAGGTCGTGCTCGTCGGCGGCCCGACGGTGATGCCGATGGTGCGGGCGCGGGTCGCGGCGCGGCTCGACGCGGCGCTGGCGGAGGGGCACGACCCGATGACGCTCGTCGCGCAGGGCGCCGCGCTCTACGCCGCGACGGCCGGGCTCGACGGCCGCGCGCACGCGACGGCCGCGCCGACGGGGCGCCAGATCTGGTTGCAGTACCCGGCGGTGTCGTCGGACCTCACCCCGCACGTGGTCGGCAAGTTCATCGGCGCCAACCCGCCGACGAAGATCCGCTTCGCGCGCGCCGATGGCGGCTGGACCAGCGGCGACGCGAGCGTGGCCCCCGACGGGACGTTCCTGACGAGCGTGACGCTCCTGCCTCGCCGCGCGTGCACGTTCGCGATCGAGGCGACCGGCGCCGACGGCAAGCGCGTCGAGACGTCGCCGCCCGCGCTGACGATCGTCCAGGGCCTCACGATCGGCGACCCGCCGCTGTCCCGCACGCTCGGCGTCGCGCTCGCGAACGGCATGGTGCAGACCTACCTCGAGCGCGGCGCCCCCCTGCCCGCGCGCCGCACGTTCACGCACTACACGGTGGAGACGATCGCGAAGGGGAGCGAGGGCAGCGTCCTCCGCATCCCGATCGTGCAGGGCGAGCTCTCGCAGGCGAACCTGTGCCGGCTCGTCGGGACGCTCGACATCGGCGGCGACGCCGTCACGGACACGGTGCCGGTCGGCGCCGCGGTCGAGGTGACGATCGAGCTCGACCGCGGCGGCCGGCTGTCGGCGCGCGCGCTGGTGCCGCTGATCGGCCAGGTGTTCGAGCACGTGGCGCACCTGCTGGTGCCCGACGCGTCCCCGGAGGCGCTCGAGATCGCGATGCGCGACCTGCGGCGGCAGCTCGCGGAGCTGCGCACGGACGCGTTCCGGCGCGGCCTGGCGAGCGTGATCGAGAAGCTCGATCACGTGGAAGGGCGGCTCGCGGAGGCCGAGAAGGACATCGACGCGGCGCACGGCGGTGATGCGGACGCGGCGCAGCGCGCGCGGCGAGCCTTGCTCGACGTCGACGGCACGATGGCGGACGCGGACCTGTCGCGAAAGTGGCCGCAGCTCGAGGACAGCGCGCGGAACACGGCGATCTCGGCGTCGTCGACGGTGGGCATGCACGGCACCGACGCCGAGCGGTCGCTCTTGCAGGAGGTCCTCGCCGCGATGGAGAAGGCGCGCCGCGACAAGGACGCGCCGGAGCTCGAGCGGCAGATGCGGCTCGCCTCGCGGCTGTCGACGGCGGCGTTCAATCGCACGAGCGAGGCGTGGGAGTGGTACTTCGCGGATGCCTCGTCGGAGATCGGCAAGGCGCGCGATCTCCCGAAGGCCAACGCGCTCGTGGCCGAGGGCAAGGCTGCCGTCGAGCGCGGCGACACGACCGAGCTGCGCCGCGTGGTCAAGGGGCTCTGGGCGCTGCTCCCCGAGGACAGCGAGGCGCGCAAGAAGGGCTTCGACTCGGGCGTGCGGTCGTGACGGCCGAGCGAGTCGCCGACAACCCGTTCTTCGTGCTCGGCGTATCGCCGGAGGCGAGCCGCATCGAGGTCGAGCGCGAGGCCCAGAAGCTCCTCGGGATGCTGGAGCTTGGCTTCGAGGCCGCGCGCGCGTACCCGACGCCACTCGGCGACCGGCCGCGGACGGCGGAGGCCGTGCGGGCCGCGGTGGCGGCGCTGCGCGATCCGTATCAGCGGCTGGTGGCGGAGCTGTGGGCCCGCCACGCGCCGCCGGTGCGCGGTGGCGCGGCGACGCCCGAGGCCGCCGCAGGCGAAGCCCCCGTGGTCACGCGGCGCGCGCTCGGCTGGTGCCCGTAGTGCGCCGCCCATCGGTCGTCGGTCGGCCTGCTGCGCGAGGCATCCCCCATCGCTTCGGTGCCGTCGACCGCCGGGCGGAGCACTAGCGTGGCGCTCGTCTACATCGTGCTGTTTCGCCTGCACCGCAAGGCGATCGACGCGCGTCGGCTGGACCGGACGTGGCGCTTCTTCTCGTGGTCGGTGATCGCGGGGCTCGCCGCCGGTGGCCTCATCACCTTCGCGGTGATGTTCGTCGCGCTGCTCGTCGCGATCGGGCTGTGGTGGTTCGCGATTCCGTTCGCGATGTACCTGTTCCTCCCCGCGTTCGAGCCGCTGCTCGCGCGCCACCTCTACGCGCCGCTCGGCCTCGCCCAGCTCGCGTACTGGTCCGCGCGCGCCGACACGACCAAGGATCCCGAGGGCTACGCGCTCGCGGTCGCCGCGCGCGTGTGCGCCCAGCGCCGGACAGGCAAGGCGGAGGCGTTCGTGATCGCGCGCCGCGACAAGCGCAAGCCGCTCGGCGACGCCGAGGTCGTGGCGACGGCCTTCCTCGCGGCGGGGCGCGGCGACGCGGACACGGCCCGCGTGCTGCTGCGCTCGACGCACGCGCTCGTCGAGGTTCACCCGCGGGTGCGGGAGCTCGCCGGCGAGTGGC
Organism: Deltaproteobacteria bacterium; assembly: GCA_025353585.1. Taxonomy (GTDB): domain Bacteria; phylum Myxococcota_A; class Polyangia; order Haliangiales; family Haliangiaceae; genus JABFXX01. The sequence goes on along the minus strand of JANXOM010000251.1, from coordinate 5,283 downwards.
TCGCCGTCGATGCGGCCGCGCGCGGGGCGTGGCGCGAGCTGCACGAGGACGCGCTCGCCACGCGTTGGCCGGCGTCGCCGCTGACGTTCTTCCTCGAGGGCGTCGCGGCGCGCAAGCTCGGGGTCCCGCACGCGCCACGCTCACCGGAGATGATCGCGCGGTGGCTGCTCGCGCCGAACCGGCGCGCCACGCGCAAGCTGCGAGCGCTCGTGTACATCGCGCCGCCGTTGCCGGTCGTCGCCGTACCGGTCGCGCGGGACGTGCGTGGCGCCGCGATGCCGCGCGCGGTGGAAGCGCACCTGGCGCTCTCCGGGACCCCGGGCGCGCTCGCCGCCGCCGTGGGCGCCTGGGACCAGGCGCTCGGCGATCCGGACGTCCGCGCGTGGCTCGCCCGGCGGGCCCTCGAGCTCGATGCGCCGCTCGGGGCCGTCGAGCGCGCGCTGCGCGACGTGGCGACCGCGGTCACCGATGACCTCGTGCGCGCGGCGGACGCGGCTCGCCTCGGCGCCCCGGCGTCGCGCGGCCTCGTCGGCGACGCCCTCGCCCACCGCCTCCGCCACGGCCGGCTCGATGATCTCGAGGCCGCGTTCAGCCGATGGGAAGGCCGCCGGACGAGCGGCCAGGTGCTCCCCGCGATCGACGAGTGGCGCGAGTTCATCGCGCTCCGCACGGCGTACGAGGATGCGTGCCGTGCGGGCGGGACGGACCTGCGCCGCCTGGCGTTCCCTCACGCGTACCGGTGCACGAACCGGATGGCGGTGTGGCTGTGGAACGCGCGGGACGAGCTGCCGCTCGCGCACGCGATGCACCGGTGGCTCCTGCGCGAGGCGCTGGCGGTCGGCGATGCCGAGGCGATCGACCTGTGCACGCGGAACGCGCGGCTCGGGGTCAACACGCGGCTCGGCCGGATCGAGCCAGACCTGACGAAGTAAGCGCGGCCGCTCGGACTGACCGGGACGAACCGCCACGGCGTTTGCTCCCCGCACGTGCGGCCCCTATCGCAGCGCGCGCCGCAGCCACGTCTCCGGCAGGTAGCTGCCGGCCAGCAGGGCGATCATCAGCAGCGCGAACCAGATCACCGGCCCGAACATCAGCCCGATCATCAGGTGCATCGCCAGGGCCCACCCCGTCGCGTACGGGCGCGTCCACCGGAGGGCGAACCAGATCGGCGCGAACACCTCGAACGCCAGCGTGACGAGCTGCATCACCGTCCACGAGAACGCGGGCAGGTGGTTCGCCAGGAACCAGCTCACCGGCGTCTGATAGGAGTCGTGGAGGTTCGTCCACAACACGTACGGGCTGTACGTCGCCCGCCCCGGCAGCCAGTCGCCGACCGCCTTGCGGAGCCCCGACGAGCAGTAGAAGACCGGCAGCATCACCTGGAAGAAGCGCACGCACCCGCCGCTGACGAGCTCGGGCGGCTGGTAGCTCGGATCGCGGCGCTTGCGCCGCCACGCATCGACGGACCAGCGCGAGCCGCTCGGCGTGAGGAACAGCACGAGCGCGATGACCGGGCCGATCTTGGAGACGGTGAACGCGCTCAGGCGATCGGCGAGCGCGACGTACGTCAGCAGCACGAAGAACACGCCGCTCGCGATCCGCGTGAACGCACCGGCCGCCGTCGCGAGGCCCGCCACGCCGAGCGTGATCGCGACGGTCCACGCCAGCCCCAGCGGCAGGCCGGAGAACGACGCGGGCTGACGCCAGTCGTCGGGCTTCGCGGGCACGCGGAACGAGTCCGTCGAGAGCCAGTCGTCGGCGTGGATGATGCGCGCGAGCATGAAGCCGACGATGGCGAGCGACGCGAGGATCCGGATCACCTCGAGGCGGACGATCGGCTGCGGGGCGAAGATCGCCATCACGCGATCGTCGATCCAGCCGGTGAAGCCGCGCGGATCGCTCACGGCTGGCTCCACGGATCGCTGCCGGCCGGGACGGTCTCCACCCCATCCGGGCCGGGGCTGACCTCGGAGCCCGCGCGCGATGAGGGCTCCCGCGCCACCTTGCACTGCCGGCGCAGCGTCGCCAGCGCGGACTCGAACAGCAGCGGGCGCTTCGCGTCCGCCGGGACGGGCGCCAGCGGCTCGTACACGTAGCGCTCGATCTCCGACCCCGGCGCCGGGATCGGCCGCTCGAGCTTGAACATGCGGATGCCGCCGATCGGCCCCGCGACGCCGTCCTCGTGGTCCGCGTGGTGCGACGTGATGTAGGCGCCGAGCGCGTGCAGGACCTGCACGTCACCCTTGTAGAAGTAGCCGAGCCGCTGGAAGCGGGCCTCCTTGTCGTCGGCGCGCATCGGGAAGTACGGGCGCGGATCGAGGAGCTCCCAGTCCTTGCGCTCGCACGAGTAGCCCTCGAGGCGGAACTCCGTCGCCACCGTGTCGGCGTTCGGGAACAGGCCGGTGCACTCGGAGAAAAAGGCGAGCGGACGGATCCAGCCGCGCGGGTCGGGGTGCTTCATCAGCATCACGAAGTAGATGACGGCGAGGGCCACGAGCGCGATGCGAACGGGAGCCGGCCCCGGACCTCGCGCGACGGGCGGTGCGGTGCGCGCGAGCGGGCGCGCGCTGACGACCGACACGGCCGGGGTCGGGGTCGGGGTCGGCGTCGCCGTCGCCGTCGCCGCGCGGGGCGGATCGGGCCGCAGGCTGGCCTTGCCGGGCTTGCGCGGCTTCGTCACCAGTCGCACCCTAACTCGTTCGCCGTCACGTGACACCGCAAGCACATGCGCCGGTTGCCGCGATCGAGCGCCCGGCAGCGCGCGCTGCCGCGCCAGTTCCTCGGATGCGGCGACGCGTTGCCCAGCCCCTTCTCGGCCGTGTGGCACGTGAGGCAATCTTCCTCGCGGTGGCACGACGTGCAGCTCGTGATGTTGCGCCGCGCCTCCTGCGCGTGGAGGTTCACCGCGACCCCGCCCGTCCGCGCCGCCCAGCCCGGCGGATGGAACGCGCGCCCCGGATCCACGTCGTTGAAGTCCGTCCGCGCCCGCGTCGCGATGCCGCTCCGCTCGTGGCACGCGACACAGAACGACTCGCTCCGGTGGCACGCCGAGCAGTCAGGCTTGCCGCGGCGCGCGTCGATGGCGTGCGTCAGCGTGTAGTCGCCGGGATGGAACTCGAGCTGCTTCGTGACGCCCTGGTGGCACGCGACGCACTCGGACGAATCGTGGCAGGCATTGCACGTGGCGCCCGGCTGGCGGGCCTCGAGCTGGTGCCGCGTCGCGAAGCCGGCTCCGTGCGCGTCCCCGAGCCCGTCGGCGCCTGGCACGAGGTCGCCGTGCTCGAAGTGCGTCTCCATCAGGCCGCCGCGCTGCGCGAGGTGGCAGTCGGTGCAATGCGCCGGCGTGGCGGCCAGCGTGTGGCAGCTCTCGCAGCTGCCCATCGTCGGCAGCTGCTTCGTCGTCGCCAGATCGACGCCGACCATGTCGCCGTGGCAGCGCGCGCACGGCTCCTTCGCGTGGGCCGCGTGCGCGAACTTGAGCGGCGGCGGCGTCAGGTACGACGTCGGCACCGGCGCCCCGAGCTGGAAGCCCGGGTGGCACGCCCCGCACGCGGCGACGGTCGGCGCGGCGCGGTCGATCACGTGGCAGGCGCGGCACGGCACCTCGGTCGGCAGCAGATCATCGACCGCCGACTCCGACGTCGCGGCCGCCGCATGACAAGTCAGGCACGGCGTGCCGCGCCGCGCGTGCTTCTGGTGCGAGAACGTCACCGGCAGGCGCTGCAGCGGATAGACGATCGGCGACCACTCGTCGCCGGCGGTGCCCGCCGCGCCCGCCTCGTCGGCCGTCGCGGGCGCGAGCCGAAAGACCACGCCCAGCGCGAACAGCGCCAGCACGACGAGGGCAACGGCCACGCGCTTCATCGGCTATTGCTCCGGCACGAACGCGAGATCGAGCACGCCCAGCGCGCGCAGCTGCAGCGCGTGGATCGCGTCGTCATCGCCCTCGAGGATCACGTGAAACGCCGCCGTGTCGCCGAGCTTGTACGTGGTGCTGAGCGTCGTCGACGACGTCGTGACGCTGACGTTGCCGTGATACGCCAGCTCGTCCTCGCGCACCGCCAGCACGAGGCCCCGCGCGCGCACCCAGAGCTCGTCGTACGGTCGCCACGCCGCCTCCACACCGCCGCCCGCGCGCCGCCCGCCGTACCCGCCATCGGCGAGCGCCGTCAGCTTGCCGTGCACGCGCTGCCGCTCGCCGAACGAGCGCTCGAGCGAGGCATCGCCGCCGCCCGCGTAGTCCGCCTGGCCGGCGTCCGCCGCGTAGTGCCGGACCCACGCCGAGGCGAGCGCGCGGAACCCGCCGCGGCCGAACGGCGCGTACGCGTAGGCGAGCCGCGCGTCGGTCGTCGCCTCGATCGAGAAGGCGTTGAAGATCGAGTCGGCGTCGAAGGTCGGGAAGAAGTACTCCACCGATGGCTCGAGCGTGTGCGCGCCGCGCTGCAGCCGGACGCCGAGGTCGCCGCGATCGAGCACGGCGTTCACGATCGAGTACCGCGCGTCGACGTACGGCTCGATCGCCGTGTCGCCCGCCCGCAGGTGGACGCGCGCGCGCGCCCACAGGCGCTCCTCGTTCACCCCGCTCGCCGGCGCCTGCCCCGCGTCGTTCGGGTAGAGGCCGAGATCCGGATAGTCGAGACGATCGACCGCGCCGATGAGGCCGACCGTGCCGGACCACGTGCGCCGGTAGCCGACCTCGGCCTCGAGGTGGCCGACGCGCACCGTCGCGAGCTGCACGCCGAGCGTCGGCTGGCGCACCTCGCGCTGCGGGCAGTACGCGTAGTCGCTCGTCGTGACGGTGTTGGAGAGCGCGCGGTTGCGATCGACGAGCTGCCAGGTGCCGCGGCCGACCGTGGGCCCCTCGACGTACTCCTGGCAGCCCGCGCCCGAGGTCCCGTCGAGCTCGTAGGCCGACACGCCGAGCGGGGACGCGGCGCGCACGCGGAAGCCGGCGGTGGCCGTCACGGCGAGCGGCGTGTTCGGCACCTCGTAGCGCGCGCGGGCGCCGTCGATGCCGGCCTGGCCCCAGCCGTCGTCGGCGAGCACGCGGCCGACCTGCGCGGTGAGGCGGTCGTCGAGGAGCCCGTCGAGCTGCAGGTAGCCGTACATCAGCGCGAGCGCGACCGAGCTCTCGGCGAGCTCGGGGATGGCGTCGATCGCATCCACGCGGGTGGTGCCGAGGCGGATCTGGCCGGCGGTCCACTGGCCGAAGTCGTGGTCCACGCGGACGTAGCTCTGCCACGAGATCCGCAGCCCGCGGTTCGGCAGGTGCGCGACGAGCCG
>JANXOM010000241.1 GCA_025353585.1 Deltaproteobacteria bacterium | reverse complement strand
GCGTGCCCGGGGTGCGGCGCGGCCGCGGCGAGGGCCGCGCGGCACCGGATCGCGGCCTCGTAGAGCGCGGCGCGATCGTTCGGGCGCGCCGTGCCCGCTGCGTCGTCGTACATGCGCGCGGCGTCGGCGTAGCGGCCGAGGGCCTCGTAGCGGCGCGCGAGCGGCGGCTTCGCGGCGGGGATGGTCGGGTCGAACGCGAGCGCCTGCTCGTAGTTGACCTGCGCCTGCGCGGCGTCGGAGAGACGCTCGTCGTAGATCAGCGCGAGCTCGAGGTGGAGCGCGCCGCGGTCGCGCGGGTTCGTGGAGCCCGCGATCTCGCGATAGAGCAGCGAGGCGGCGAGGGCGTGCTCGCCCCGGATCATCGCGGCGGTGCGCAGCTGGTACGCGACCTCGGGGTCGGCGGGCGAGCAGGCGTGCGCCTCTTTCAGGCAGCGATACGCCTCGGCGTCACGCCCCATCGCGTCACGGTAGATCTTCGCGCGGCGGCGCCAGAGCGGCGCGCGGGCCTCGGGCGCGTCCACGAGCAAGAGCTGGCGACCGATCGCCTCCGACGCGCCCGTGATGTCGCCGGACTCGAGGTAGAGCTGCTCGAGGAGCTGCAGCGCCTCGGGGTCGGCCTCGCTGGCCGCGCGCTCGGCCACGGTCAGCGCGGCGGCCCAGTCGCCTTCCTCGGCGAGCTCGCGCGCGCGCCGGAGCGCCTCGATGTCGGACTTCCTCGACGCGGGCGGCGGCTCGGGCTCGGGGACCTCGACCTCGGGCTCGGCGTCTACCGACGAGACGGACACCGCCGCGGGCGCCAGCACCGGGGGCGCCGCCGCCGCCGCGTGAAACTCGCCGCTGACGACGCTCGCGTCGAAGCCGAGCGCGTCCGCGCGGCCTGCGGCCCACGTGCGCGCGGCCTCGTCGTACTCGTCGGACACCGCCACGCGCTCGTACAGCTCGCGCGCGGCATCGAGCTCGTCGGCCGCGGCGAGTGCGTCGGCGAGCGGCATCCACGCGGGCGCGTACTCGGTGTCGGCGCGGTGGGCCGCGGTCCACAGCGCGCCGGCGCGGATCGGATCGCGCTCGTGGAGCCGCGCGAGCTGCGCGAGCTCGTGCAGCGCCATCGCCTTGCCGCGGCCATCGGGGGCGCGCGCGGAGCGCTCGAGGACCTCGCGGCGGAGCGCCGGCTCGCGCTCGCCGAGGTGCGCCAGGAGCGCGGCGAGGAGCGCAGGGTCCTCGGGGTGCGCCTCGTGCGCGGCGATGAGGCGATCGCGATCGGCGCCCATCGCGGCCGCCGCGAGCACCACCGCCTGCTCGGCGAAGGTCCCGCGCACGATGACCGACGGCACCGGGATCTGGATCGGCCCGGTGCCGACGGGGCCCGGCGCCGGCATCGGCACGGACGTCAGCGGCGGCGGGATCGATGGCGCGCGGCCGATGCGGTGCCACAGCTGCACGGCCTCGGCGCGGAGCTCGCGGGCATCCTCGGGCGGCGCCTGGTCCGCGCGCATCTCGAGGGCGGCCGCGAGGTCGGCCTTGCGCGCGAGCTCGCCGCGGATCTGGCCGAGGAGCGCGCCGCCGTCGTCGTGACGACCCGTCGCGGTGGCCTCCTCGAGCGTGGTCAGCGCCTCGCGCTCGCGGCCCGCGCGCAGGAGCGCCGTCGCGAGCTGCCCGATGTCTTGCTTGCCGCGGCGGTCCGCGGTGATCGCGGCGAGGGCCGTGGCGGCGATGTCCCACGCGAGGTGGGCCGCCGCCTCGCTCGCGAGCATGCGCAGCGTGGCATCGCGGCGCGCGCCGCTGCCGAACGCCGCGGCCGCATCGCGCATCGCGTCGCGGCCGCGCGTCGGCTCGTCGAGCTTGTCGTAGTAGATGTCGGCGAGCTCGAGCAAGGCGTCGCCCCGACGCGGTCCGCTGCGGAGCGCGGCGAGCGCCTCGAGGTGCTTCGCCGCCGCCGGGTGATCGCCGACCTGCGTCGCCAGCTCGACGAGCTCGCGCAGGACCTCGGCGTCGCCGGGGTTGACGTGGTTCGCGGCCTCGAGCGACGCGAAGGCCTCGTCGGTCTTGCCAGCGCGGCGCGCGCGATCGGCGGCCTCGCGCAACGACAGGGCGCCGGCGGGGCCGCCCGTGACGCGCCCGCTCTGCGTGTCGTCCTCGGAGCGCGGCCCGGCGTGCACGGCGGCTGGCGCGTCCCCGCGGAGGCGCGCGAGGCCCCGCGCGATCGTGGGCTCCGTGGCATCGGCGTGATCGAGCGCCGGGCGGGCGACCTCGCGGATCGCGTCGAGCTGCGGATCGTCGAGGCGGAGGACGAGGTCGGCGAGCGCCTGCGCGGCCACGGCGCGGTCGCGCCCGACCGCGATCGGGTCATCGCCGTGGTCGCCGGGCAGCTCGCCGGTGAGCTGGGCGAGGCCCCCGGCGGCCGCGACGGCGGCGCCCTCGTCGCGCAGCTGCAGCGTCACGTAGCGCAGCGACGGACGCCAGGCCGGATCGATCTCGAGCGCGCGGCGGTGCGTCTGCAGGGCGACGTCGGGGCGGCCGAGCTGAGCCTGCAGATCACCGAGCCGCGAGAGCAGCGGCTTCTGGCGCATCGGGTGGCGCGCGGTGGCGGCGACCTTGCGGCCGAGGATCACGGCCACGCGCTCGAGGTCCCCGTGCTCGCGCCAGTGCAGCTCGAGCGTGTCGAGCGCGGGCAGGTGGGTGTCGGAGAGGCGCAGCGCGGCCTCGAGGCAGCGGACGGCGTCGTCGCCTCGCTCGGCGCGGCGGAACAGCTCGCCGGCGCGGTACATCGCGTCGGCGCGCGCGCTGGTGTTGGTCTCCGAGGCGAGGCCGGCGAAGCCCTCCAGCGCGGCGGCGGCGGCGGCGAGGTCGCCCGCGCGCTCGGCGAGGTCGGCGTAGAGCCGCAGCGCCTGGCCGTGGAGCTCGGCCGTGTCGTCGTCGGGCACGTGCCGCGCGAGCGGGCCCAGCGTGGTGATGGCGAGGCGCGCGTCGCCGCCGCGGTCTGCCGCCACGGCGAGGCGATAGCGATGGAGCGTGGTGCGCGCGGGGTCCGCGTCGGCGGCGACGATCAGCTCGCGGTACGCGCGCAGGACGTCGGCCCACGCGCGCTGGCGCCACGCGGCCTCGCCGAGCGTGGCCAGCACCTGGAGGCGCAGCGCCGCCGGGATCTCGGTCTCGGCGGCGAGCTCGGCGTGCGCGCGCGTGCTGTGGGGGAGGGCGGCGCCCGGGTCGTCGGCCGCGAGCCAGGCCGAGGCGGCGGCGGTCTCGTGTTCCACGCGCTCGCTCGCGCGCTCGGCGAGCTTGGCGAGCGCGGCGAAGACCTGGGCGCGGGCGCGCGGGTCGCCGCCGTGCGCGAGGAGGTCGGCCTCGAGGTGATAGGCGCGGCGGCGCAGCGGGACGAGGCTCGGGTCGGCGTCGCCGACGAGCGCGAGCGCCTCGTGCAGGTCGGCGATCGCGGCCGCCGCGTCCGGCGTACGCTCGCGCCGGCGGACGTCCGCGCGCCGGACAAGTAGCTCCGCGCGCTCGGTCAGCGGCGGGCGCGTGGCGAGGACCGCGTCGATCCAGCGGCGCTCGGCGTGCGCGTCGCTGCCGGCGCGCGCGAGCAACGTGCGGGCCGCGTCGCGCGCGATCGCGGGGGCGTGCACGGCCGCCAGCTCGTGGGCGCGCTGCCACGCCCCGACCGCGTGCGCCGGCTGCTCGGCCTTGTCGAAGAGGGTCGCGCGCAGCGCCGCGAGCTCGGCCGCGCGGGCCACGAGCCGCGCGCTGCCGCCGCTGCTCGCCGCCAGATCGACGAGGGAGCCGATCGCGGTGTCGAGCTCGGAGACCGCGAGCTCGCGATCGCCGCTCGCCTCTGCGATCTCGGCGAGCACGGTGTGCGCCTCGGCCGCCGTCTCTCCGCCGGCGAGGGTGGCGCGGCGCAGCGAGCCGCGCGCGTCGTCGGCGCGCCCGAGGACCACGAGCGAACGCGCGAGCTGGAGCTCGCCGCGCGCGGCCACTTGCTGCGGGAGCCCGATGCCGCG
>JANXOM010000236.1 GCA_025353585.1 Deltaproteobacteria bacterium | reverse complement strand
TTTTGGCTGGCAGCCGGACAGTGGGGGCTCCGGGGGGGCTGGCGGCGGCCGCCGGCGGTGCGCTCGCGGACCCGCCGACGCGTGACCTCGACACGTCGGTGTTCCACCCGACGCCCTCGCCGACCGACGCGTTGTTTGGCGTGCAAGCGGCGTCGATCGTCAACAGCGGCGACCTCGCGCTGACGGCGCTCCTGTCGTACGCGAACACGCCGCTCGAGCTCGTCTCGGGAACGACGGAAGATGTCGCGATCGCGAACCGCACGCGGCACGTGTAGCTCGGCGTCCCGGCCGCGCTCACGCTGCCGACGGCCACCGCCGATCGGGACACACCTACGGCGGCGGACGTGGCGGCGCGGAGCCCGGCTGGGGTTGCCGGCTCCGAGGACAACCGCGCGCGGCGGCGAAGGAGAGCGCGGGCGATCGGCGCGTGCGGTTGCCCGTCGTCGCCTTGGAGAACTGCACGCCGATCGCATCGGGCGCGGCGGCGCAGTTCTCCACAACGCCCACAGGGCCGACCGCCCCGCCCCCAACCTTCGGGTTTTCGGGCAGAGGCAGAGCAGAAGGGCCACTTGATGTTCGACCGCGGATGGCATGGCGCGTCCGGTCCCGGCCGCGGTCGCGAATGACTCGTCGCTCCGCGAAGCCGGTCCTCGGAGCCAGCGCGGAGGGCTCGGCGCTCTGCTTCTGCGTCTCCGAAAAAAACCGAAGGTTGGGGGCGGGGAGGTAGGGCGTGTGGGCGTTGTGGAGAACTGCTCCGCTGTGCCCGCCGTGCCGGCCGTGCAGTTCTCCAAGGCGACGATGGGCAACCGCACCCGCCGATCGCTCGCGTTCTCCGCGCCGCCCCGCGCGGTTGTCCTCGGAGCCGGCAACCCCAGCACGCCTCCGCGCCGATGTAGATGTCAATCCTGTTGTGATGCCACCTGCCGTCCCAGAAGATCTACCCACAACTGAATTCGTAAACTATCGACGAAAATCAACTGTACAACCGTAGCATCGATGGGTACATTGAAGGCGTGGCGCGTCGGGATCCCCAGCAGAGCTTCGTCTTCCGCAAGCACGGCGGACCGCGCCCGGGCGCCGGGCGGCCGAGGAAGCAGGGGCGGGCGAGCGAGCGGCACGAGGCGCGCGAGGAGTTCGCGGCGCGGTATCCCGTGCACGTGACGCTGCGGACGGTCAAGGCGCTCGGCAACCTGCGCCAGGCGCACGCGTATCACGCGCTGCGGTGGGCGATGTACTGCGTCATCGGCCGCCACGACTTCCGAATCATCCACGTCAGCATCCAGCACGACCACGTGCACCTGATCGTCGAGGCGGGCGGGGCGGTCGCGCTCGCCAAGGGCATGCAGGCCTTCCTGATCTCGGCCGCGCAGCGGCTCAATCGCGCGCTCGGGGCGCGCACCGGCGAGAAGCGGCGCGGAACCGTGTTCCCCGACCGCTATCACGCACGCGTTCTTCGCTCGCCGACGCAGACGCGCAACGCGCTTGCCTACGTTCTCAACAACTGGCGGAAGCACCGCGAGGATCGCGGCCACGCCACGCGCAAGATCGACCTGTACTCGAGCGGCATCAACTTCGGCGGCTGGCGCGAGCTCGGCGATTCGCCCGTGCTCTACAAGCCGCCGAAGGGGTTCTCGCGGCTATCGACGAGCCTGCCGCAGACCTGGCTCTTGCAGGCGGGCTGGGAGAAGGCGGGCGACATCAGCGCGTTCGCGATGCCGGGCTCGATCTGACCAGCGCGTCCGGGCCGCAACTGCGGGCTCAGGCGAGGCGGGCGCGAACGGCGGCGTTGACGGCGGCGGCGTCCGCGTTCGGCGTGGCCTTCATCACCTGACCGACGAAGAAGCCGAGCAGGCCGGTCTTGCCGCCGCGGTACTGCGCGGCCTTCTCCGGGTTCGCGTCGATCACCTTCTGCGTGGCTGCGTCGACGTCGACGGCCGCGCCGCCACTCGCGGGCAGGTTGGCCATCAGGTCCGCGAGCGCCTTGCCGGTCACGAGCTCGGCGAGCACGGTCTTCGCCGCGGTCGGCGAGAGCGAAGTGTTGGCGACGGCAGCGATGAACGCGGCCAGCTGCCCACCATCGACCGTGTCGATCTCGCGATCGCCGAGCGCGCGCGGCAGCTCGTTGACGAACCACTTCGCCGCGAGCTCGGCCCGCCCGTCTACCGCGGCGAGCCGGAACCGATCCGCCGTGGCCCGATCGCCGCTCAGGAGATCTGCCTGCTCCGCCGTGAGCCCCAGCGCCTCGAACGCCGCGTACGCCGCCGCGAGCTCGGGATCGCGCACGCGCGCCTCGGCCCGGTACTCCTGCGGCGACTTGCTCTTCGGGCGCGTCTTCGCCTTCGCGTTCTTTTCGCGCTCGCCGGCCGGCTCGGCACCCACCGCCGCGACGGCCGCCACGCGCTCGTCGCGCAGCGTGGCGATCCGGTTCAGCACCAGCGCGCCCGGCCGCGAGTCCTCGTCGACGCGGAAGTACCCGACGCGCTCGAGCTGCCAGCGCGTCCCGACCGCCTCGCCGCCGAGGGACGCCTCGACGCGCGTGTCCCGCACCACCTCGAGCGATCGCGGCGACATGTGCGTCAAAAAATCCGCGCCGCCGTCCTCCGGCTTCGCCACGCCGAACAGCCGATCGTACAGCCGCACCTCGGCGCGCACCGACGTCGCCGCGTCGACCCAGTGGATCACGCCGCTGACCTTGGTCCCGTCGGTCGGGTTCTTGCCGCCCGCCGTGCCCGCGACCACCGTGGCGCGCATCGCCGTCACCGCCCCGCTGCCATCGCGCGCCGTGACCTCGCCCGCCGTGATGCACGGCCCGAAGCGGAGCCGCACGGTGCGCCCGGGCGCGAGGCGCTGGTAGCCGGGCTCGGCCGCGTCGCGCCAGTCATCCCGCTCGATGTAGATGACGGCCCCGAGGGCGAGGTCACGCGCGCCCGGCTTGCCGCTGTCGGGCGGGAACCGCGGCGCCGCAACGCTCGTCGCCTCGAGCGCGCCGTCGAGCGTGACCTCGATCGGCCGCAGCACGCCGAGCGCGCGGGGGGCGTTGTCGTTGAGCTCCGCGCGCACGCAGTACTCGAGCTTGCCGATGTCGACGCTCGAGTTCGCCTTCGCCACGCCGATCATCTCGCAGAATGCGCGGATCGCCTCCGGCGCGTACCCGCGGCGCCGCATCCCGGCCAGCGTTGGCATGCGCGGGTCATCCCAGCCATTGACGTGGCCGCCCGTCACCAGCGTGAGCAGCTTGCGCTTGCTCATCACCGTGTAGTCGAGCACCAGCCGCGCGAACTCGTACTGGTGCGGCACCACGCCGCCGTCGGCGACGCCCGTCTCCGCGATCACCCAGTCGTACAGCTCGCGGTTGTTCTCGAACTCGAGCGTGCAGATCGAGTGCGTGATGCCCTCGATCGCGTCCTCGATCGGATGCGCCCAGTCGTACATCGGGTAGATGCACCACTGGTCGCCGGTGCGATGGTGGTGCGCGTGACGGATCCGGTAGAGCAGCGGATCGCGCATCTTCATGTTCGCCGACGCCATGTCGATCTTCGCGCGCAGCGTGCACGCGCCGTCCGGCAGCGCGCCGCTCTTCATCGCGCGGAGCTTCTCCAGATTCTCGTCGACGGTGCGCTCGCGGAACGGGCTCGGCGTGCCCGGCTCGGACAGGGTCCCGCGCGTGGCCCGCGTCTCCTCGTCCGACAGGTCGCAGACGTACGCTTTGCCCTCGCGGACGAGCTTCTCCGCGAGCTCGTACATGCGCGGGAAGTAGTCCGCCGAGAACAGCACGCCGGTCGGCGCGAAGCCGAGCCAGCGCACGTCGTGCTCGATGGAGTGGACGTACTCGACGTCTTCCTTCGCCGGGTTCGTGTCGTCGTAGCGAAGGTTGCACGTGCCCTGGTAGTCGCGCGCGAGCCCGAAGTTCAGGCAGATCGACTTCGCGTGGCCGATGTGGAGGTACCCGTTCGGCTCCGGCGGGAAGCGCGTCGCGACGCGCTGGTGCCGACCCGTGCGAAGGTCGTCGTCGATGATGTCGCGGATGAAGTCGTTGCGCTCGCCGGCCATAGCGCACGGAGTTTACGGTATATCGCCCCGCATGCTCGGACGCGTGCTCGCTGGTTGCATCCTCGTCGGGATCGGCAGCCTCGGTTGCCACCACGCGCCCCCGCTGCGCCCGCCCGCCGCCGAGCGCCCCCTGACCAAGCCGGGCGACCTGGCCGGCAGCTGGGTGACGTCGGACGACCTCGACTGGGGCTACCAGCTCACGTTCGACGCCGCCGGCAAGATGACGCAGACCATCGAGCGCGCCCGCATGGGCAAGTGCGTGCAGGACGCGCAGCTCGTCGCGGGCCCGGTGCCGCGGCAGTTCACGTTCGCCTGGAAGCACGACGCGTGCGACGAGGGCGGCCCCGGCGCGGCCCGCACGCTCGAGGTCGTGTCGTTCACCGCGGACCAGCTCGACATCATCGTGCGCGGCGGCGTGGGCCCGCTGCACCGCCGCTACACGCCGGATCCGAAGGCCGTCACATCCCCGGGTGGATGAGCGCGTAGACGACGATCGTCGCGATCGAGCCGAGGAGCGTCTGCACGAACCCGCCGCCGCCGTCGGGGACGCCGATCGGCACCGTCGTCGCGTGCTCGCTGTCGACCCAGATCTTGAAGGTCTTGTCGACGCCGTTCGCTGCGAACGTGACCTCGCGCGTGCCGATCGGGACGCCGTCGATGACGATCTTCGACGTGTGCTGATCGGAGAACACGAGCCAGCCGTCGATCGCGACGGCCACGCTGGACGCCGGCGCGCCGAGCAGCAAGACGAGCGTCCCCGTGCTCACCGGGACATCCGGCGGCGGCGCGCCCGGGAACCGCATGCGGACGTCCTGGGCACATCCGACGAGCAGCAGGCACACGACGGCGATGGCGCGCATGCGGCTTGGTCCTCCGCGGGCCGCGCGAGGTTGCTCGGGCAACCGCATCGCCGGCACACATGTCTGAGTGTTAGCTTCCGGCCGTGCGCATCAACGAGCACTTCGCGAAGCTCCCCGGTAGCTACCTGTTCCCCGAGATCGGGCGCCGCGTGCGCGCGTACGCCGCCGCGCATCCCGACGCACGCGTGATCCGCCTCGGCATCGGCGACGTCACCGAGCCGCTCGCGCCGGCGATCGTGGAGGCGATGCACGCGGCCGTCGACGAGATGGGCACGCGCGAGGGCTTTCACGGCTACGGCCCCGAGCAGGGCTATGACTTCCTCGTCGAGGCGATCCGCGCGAACGACTACGCGGCGCGCGGCATCGACATCGCGGCCGACGAGATTTTCGTCAGCGACGGCAGCAAGTGCGACAGCGGCAACGTGCAGGAGATGTTCGCGGCCGCCGCGCGCGTCGCCGTCACCGACCCGGTCTACCCGGTCTACGTCGACTCGAACGTGATGGCGGGCCGCACGCCGGCCGCCGGCCCCGACGGGCGCTACCCGGGGTTCGTGTACCTCGTCGGCGACGAGAGCAACGGCTTCCAGCCCGCGCCGCCGCCCGACAGCGTGGGGCCGGTCGACGTGGTGTACCTGTGCTCGCCGAACAACCCGACGGGCACCGTCGCCACGCGCGCGCAGCTCGAGGCGTGGGTCGCGTGGGCGCGGGCCCACGACACGGTGATCCTGTTCGACGCGGCGTACGAGTCCTACATCTCGGACCCGAGCCTCCCGCGCTCGATCTACGAGATCCCCGGCGCGCGCAGCTGCGCGATCGAGCTGCGCAGCTTCTCGAAGCGCGCGGGGTTCACGGGCGTGCGGTGCGCGTTCATGGTCGTGCCGAAGGACGTCACGGGCGTCGATCCGAGCGGCGAGCGCGTACCGCTCCACAAGCTGTGGGCGCGGCGCCACACGACGAAGTTCAACGGCGCGTCGTACGTCGTGCAGCGCGGCGCGGCGGCGGCGTACTCGCCGGCGGGCCTCGCGCAGACGAACGCGCAGATCGCGTTCTACATGGAGAACGCGAAGCTCCTCCACGCGGGGCTCACCGCGAGCGGGTTCACCGTGTTCGGCGGCGTTCACGCGCCGTATCTGTGGCTGCGCACGCCGGGCGGCGCGACGTCGTGGGACTTCTTCGACCGGCTCCTCGGCGAGTGCCAGGTCGTGGGGACGCCGGGCGCCGGGTTCGGGCCGGCGGGCGAAGGGTACTTTCGCCTCTCCGCGTTCAACTCGCGGGCGAACATCGAGGAAGCGCTCGCGCGGATTCAGCGGCAGTTCGGGCCGGGCCGGGCGTAAGATCGGCGCATGAAGCGCCTCGCGTGGCTCGTGGTCCTACTGGTCGGATGTGGCGGCGGCTCGGTCATGCAGGCGGACGATGCCGCGCCGGTCGACGGCGGCGGGTCGAGCATGGGGAGCGGCAGCGGCAGCGGCGGGACCCTGACGGCGCTGCAGACGTGCGTGTCGGAGACGAACAAGGACCGCGCGCTGAACAGCAAGCCGGCGCTGACGGAGTCCGCGACGCTGGAGGCGTACGCGGGGAGCGGAGCCGAGTACGACTTCAGCCACAACCCGCACGATCACTTCGACTTAACAAGGAGCGAAGGTATTTCGTTCGCGGAGAACGAGTGCCCGCAACAAGGCAACTGGAACTTGTCGTTCGGCAATGGGGACATTACGGCGACGGTAATTGCGTGCGTCGCGGCGTTCTACGCCGAGGGCCCCGACAACGGCGACGGCCAGCAGCACGGCCACTACGTCAACATGATGAGCGACAACACGGCGCTCGGCTGCGGCATCTACGTCGAGACGAGCACGCAGAAGCTCACGATTGTTCAAGACTACGGCCGCTAGGAGGCTGGTGTCGAACACCGCCTGCGTGACACGCGGGGCGGCGGACGGCGGCTCCCTATCGGTGGCGGCGCGAGAACGCGCTCCGACGGCGCCCGGCAGGTTAGCACTACTGCGTCACGTTAACGGGCCGCGGATGTCGGCCCGTCGGGGTGCGTGGCATGCCGGACACCGCGGAAGCCAGCGTGCGATCGCACGTGCGATCGCGAGCCGCATGGTCGCGAAGCTGTCCGCGAAGTGACGCTCAGGCCGCGACCGACTGCGCGTGGTCTTCCAGCGGCCGTCTGGCCGAGGGGGGGAAATGCCGCACACGTTCGGCAATGACGAACGCGTAGCAGCAGAGGACGACCGAGACGTGATGGTGCCAGCCCGGAAACCGGCGGCCCTCGTAGTGATCGAGCCCGAGTTCGTCTTTGAGGTCTTGGTAAGTGCGCTCGATCCGCCAACGCTGCATCACGCGTCGCACGAGCTGCTTCTTGGTCAGCCGGCCCGGCAGCGAGCAGAAGAAACAATTCGCGGGCTCAGCTTCGTTGTCGCGCCACTCGATCAGGAGCCAGACCGCCTCGCGCTTCTCGATGCCGTGCGCGCCATCGTAGGCCGGCACGACGCGGCGAAGCGCGAAGCGCGCCGAGAGCGGCGCCTGCGTTCCCTGTCGCCAGGTGCATCGGCGAAATCCACCCTGCGCGTCGATGCGGTGGGCCAGGTCGATGAGGCTGATGATCTCGTCGCGACGCCGGCCGAGCTTCCCTCTCTGCCGCGGGCATCTCGGGCATCTTGATTTCGCCGATATCTGGCTCCAGCATCGCAGACGTAGGCTCGGCCAGCACGTCCACTACCAGCTCGTCGCCAACGCTGCCATCAGCGACGTTTCCCGCGGTCACGGTGGTCGCGGTGATGATCTCGGAGTCTGGGTCGATCGCGATGTGCCCTTTGTACCCGTCGAAACCACGAGCGGCCGTCTTGTGACCGTGACGAGCTTCAGGATCCACCGTCGATATCACGCGATCCTTGGCCACGCGCCGAGCGATCCGAAACATCCCGTCGTCTCGCTGCTCCAGATCTTGCCCGACCACCGTCGCCACGAGCTTGGCCGCTTGCGTGACCTCGGACGTCAGCGTGCGCCCGTCGAGTGCAGCCAGGATCGCGTACGCATCACGGGCCAACGCGTCCACAAGTGCCTCGCGTGCGGCCACGTCGTCCCAATCGCACGACGGTTTTCCGGGTGCGATGTAATCGTCGTCGCGCTTGCAGCACGAGCTCAGCTCCGAGCTGAGGTTCTCGTCGACGATCCGAAGCAGCGCGCGGATCGCCGACCGGATCAACGTCACCGTGTCCTGCGTCGCCACCGCGTCGTAAAGCGCTGTCGAGTCCAACACCCGCTTGCGACCGATGAGCCCGGCCGCCCTCGCCACTTCCAACCCTGTCTCGAAGATCCGATTCGGGCGCGCTGAGCGGCGCAACCGCGCCCGCATGTCGACCAACACCGTGTGCACGAAGCCCGCGTAGTCGAAGTCCAGCCCACCCGCCGCGTACTTCCATCGCAGGTCGAACGTGCTCCGGTCCACCGCTTCGCGATCGCTCAGCCCTTCGAGCCGCTGGAGCACCATCACCACCGCGACGATCCGTGGCGGCACCGCGGAACCTGTCAACGAGTTTGAGACACCGGAGAGCATTAGTTTAGTGAATCGATCGCGGGCTGAGCATCGGCTCCTGTCTTGGGCTTGTTGATCCACACGGCCGATGGCAGTGCGGGCGGACGAGGCGCGCCGTGGACGA
>JANXOM010000197.1 GCA_025353585.1 Deltaproteobacteria bacterium | reverse complement strand
ACCGCCTCACGACGGTGGATGGCCTCACGCAGATCTTCAACCGCCGCTACTTCGTCGAGACGCTCGAGCGCGAGATCGGGCGCGCGCTGCGCTATCGCCGCGAGCTGTCGCTCATCATGTTCGACATCGACAAGTTCAAGGGCGTGAACGACTCGTTCGGCCACCTCGCCGGCGATCACGTCCTCAAGCACCTCGCGTCCGTCATCAAGACGCGCATCCGCCGCGAGGACGTCCTCGCGCGCTACGGCGGCGAGGAGTTCGCGATCGTGCTCCCCGAGATCGACCACTACAACGCCGTCGCCTTCGCGGAGAAGATCCGCAAGCTCGTGGAGGTGGCGGAGTTCAAGTTCGAGGACGCGATCATCCCCGTGACGATCTCTATAGGGGTGTCAAGCCTTCGAGGCGATATCGAGGACGCGCTGGAGTTCATCAAGCTCGCGGACACGCAGCTGTTTGCGGCCAAAGAAGGCGGCCGCAATCGCGTGATGGGCTGATGGCCACGCGCCCGGCCGCGGCTGCGCTGCCGCCCGACAGCGCGCGCGAGCTGCGGGAAAAGAAGCGCGTGCTCGCCCAGCTGGTCGTGCACGATCTGCGGAGCCCGCTGTCGGCGGTGCAGGGCTGCCTGCAGCTCATGAAAGAAGAGATCGCGCTGACCGGGAACGAGCGCGCGCTCCAGTACATCGACGACGCGAACGTGCTGCTCCACAAGGCGCTCGGGCTGGTGTCGACGATCCTCGACGTCGACGAGCTCGAGGACGGGATCCTGCGCGCGCACCTCGTGCCGACGCGCGTGATCGAGCTCATCGATCGCGCCCGCGCCGGCAATCGCGCGCACGTCGAGGTCCGCGGGCTGCGCGTCGATGTCGACGTCGACCCCGAGCTCGTCGTGAGGATCGACCGCGAGCTGTTCGGCCGCGTGTTCGAGAACCTGCTCGACAACGCGTCCCGGTACGCGCCGCGCGGCGGGCGCGTCGCCGTGTCGATCCGGCGCGACGAGGCGGCCGGCGAGCTCGAGGTGGCGATCGGCAACAGCGGCCCGCCGGTGGCCGCCGCCGAGCGCGAGACGATCTTTGGCCGCTACTTCCAGGTCGAGGCGCGCCGCGCCGCCGCACGCGCCAACCGCGGGCTCGGTCTCTACTTCTGCAAGCTCGCGGTCGAGGCGCACGCCGGCACGATCCACGTCGAGGAGCGCGGCGACCTCGGCGCCGTGTTCGTCGTGCGGATCCCCGATCCCGCGGTCTAGGTGGGCCGGCCGCGATGACCTGGGCGCCGCTCGCTCTGTCGCTCGAGATCGCGGCGCTCGCGACCGTGCTCTCGGTCGCGATCGGGACCGCGCTCGCGCTGGTGCTCCAGTGGCCGCGCCTGCCCGCGCGCGACTTCATCGACGCGCTCGTCTCCGCGCCGCTCGTCTTGCCGCCGACGGTGCTCGGCTACTACCTGCTCGTGGTCCTCGGCGCGGACAGCGCGATCGGACGCGCGTGGGAGCGCCTGACCGGGACGACGATCGTGTTCTCGTTCACGGGCGCGGTGATCGCGGCCGCCGTCGGCTCGCTGCCGTTGGTCGTGCGCTCGGTGCGGGTCGGGCTCGAGGCGGTGGACCCGCGGTTCGTCGCCGCGGCGCGCACGCTGGGGGCGAACCCGGCGCGGGTGGTCCGGACGATCGTCCTGCCGCTCGCGGCGCCCGGGATCGTGGCCGGCGCGATGCTCGGCTTCGCGCGCGCGCTCGGCGACTACGGCATCACGCAGATGGTCGCGGGGTCGAAGATCGGCGGCACCCCGACGGCGTCGATCTACGTCATGGACGCCCTCTACGCGAACCAGGAGGCCGGGGCGCGCACCATGGCGATCGCGACGACGGTGCTCGGCGTGGGCCTCCTCTACGCGGCGAACAAGCTGACCCGACGCCTGCTCACGGCGCGTGCCTAGGCGGTATGGCGAGCCTGGTCGCGACCTTCGCGCTGCGCCGCGATGACGGCTTCGAGGTCGACGTCGAGCTCGCGTGCCCGCCGGGAGTGACGTGCGTGATGGGCCCGTCGGGCTCGGGGAAGAGCACGATCCTCGCCGTGCTCGCGGGGCTGCAACGGCCGGCGCGCGGGCGGGTGGCGCTCGGGGACGACGTCTGGCTGGATCTCGCGCGCGGCGTCGACCGGCCGGTCCACACGCGGCGGCTCGCGTTCGTGTTCCAGGGGCTCGCCCTGTTCCCGCACATGACCGCGCTCGCGAACGTGGAGTACGGCATGCGCGAGGTACCGCGGCCGGAGCGCGCGACCCGGGCGGCGGCGCTCCTGGCGCGCGTCGGCGTGGCGCACCTCGCGGGCCGGCGCCCGCGCACGTTCTCGGGCGGCGAGGCGCAGCGCGTGGCCCTCGCGCGCGCGCTGGCGCGGTCGCCCCAGCTCGTGCTGCTCGACGAGCCGTTCTCCGCGCTCGACCGGGAGCTGCGCGCGCAGCTGACGGCGCTCGTGCGCGAGCTGGCGGCCGAGCTCGCCGTGCCGATCGTCCACGTCACGCACTCGGTGGCCGAGGCGCGGCAGCTCGCCGATCAGGTGATCCGGATCGAAGCGGGGAAGGTCTCGGCGCGCGGCACGGCGGCCGAGGTGCTCGCGGGCGTGACGTCGCTCGACGAGTAGCGCGCCGCTACGGGATGACGCCGCTGCCCGTGCTCGGGATGCACGCTTGCACGGCGGCGCGGCTGCTCTGGTCCGGGAGCTCGGGGCGCGTCACGCAGCTCGCGTCGCTGCCGGCGGCCTGGTCGCAGCGGAGGAGCACGCGGTCGTGGGGATAGTCGGCGTCGAGCTCGATGGTGCGCAGCGCGGACGTGCCGAGGATGCCATCGACCTCTGCCTGATCGGGGCGCAGCTCGGTGCGCAGCGCCTGCAGCGTCGGATCTGCATCCGAGATGACGAGCACGGGGAAGCCGGCGGTGGGCGCGAGCTCGACGATGGCTGGCACGCTGCAGAACGTGTTGCCCGCGTTGTTGCCGCCGCCGTCCGCGCAGGGGCAGTCGTCCGTGGGCAGGCAGTCGTGCTGGAGGAGCAAGTGGTGCGCGAACTGCTCGCGGCAGGGCCCGCGGCTCGTCGACTGGTCGAAGCCGACGAACGCGATGCTCGGTAGCGTGGCGACGTGACCGCTCGTCAGGCCCGACGGCAGGAGCACCGCGGCCACGGGTAGCGCCTCGAGGGCCGGCGGGACGGCGCCTTCCGCCAGGCGGTAGCGCGCGTAGGCGGCCACGCCGAGGATGGACGGGCCGATGGCGGTCGACACCACGAACAGGGTGTCGACGCCGCGCTGGCTCTGCGGCCGCGCCGGGTCGGGAGCGAAGGCGACGCACGCGCCGATGGTGATGCGCCGCCCGGCGTACCCGAGCTCGGTCCCGTTGACGATGGCGGTGCCGCCGCCGCGGTAGGGCGAGGGGAGCACCGCGTCGCATACGGCGGACCGGCCGCCTTCATCGCCGGCGACGTTCGCGAAGATCGAGATCTGGTCGCTCGCGAGGGCGAGGCGGATGTCATCGCCGGCGAGGGAGTCCGCGCCGAGGATCACGCCGTAGGGGACGGGGGTCGCGGCGGGCCCGACGGTGCACGGAGCGGCGTCGACGCACGGGTGCAGCGCGAGGAGCTGCGGCCCCTGGAGCTCGGCGCGCGGGCGCGTCAGCGGGCCGCCCGAGCCGGCCGCGCCGAGGATGACCAGGTCGGGATAGCTGATCGACGGGACCACGCCGGGGCCGCTGTCGGCCACGGTGAACGGCGAGAGTAGGTCGATGACGCCGACGCGATCGGCGAGGCCGGCCTGGCGGACGCCGACGAGGACGGCCCCGCTCGTGGTGTCGACCTCGATGGGGAACGGGTCGCCCGAGAACTCGTCGATCTCGAAGCTGTCCGTGAAGATGCTGCAGCCGCCGACCAGGAGCAGCAGCGCGGCGGCGGTCCTCATCACCCGAACCGGCCTCCTCGGAGCAGGGGGCAGGGCGGCGGTGGGAGACGCGGACACGACCTCGAGCCGAGCCTCCTCGATCACCAGGGCAGCTCGTAGACGGTCGCGCCGCGGCCGGCGACCTCGACGGTGCCGCCGGCCTCCCAGCACGTGCGGTGGAGGTAGCCGAGCGCGACGACGTTGTCGCCCTCGCGGACCGCCGACGTCACGACGCCCGCGTTGGCCTTGGTCGGGTGCTGGATGACCGCGCCCGGCGGCACGGGCTCGCTGCCGGCGACGAGCAGGCCGCGCAGCGCGCGCGCCGAGTTGCCCTGCGCGTGGACGCGGAACACCGGCTCCTGGCCGACGTAGCAGCCCTTGCCGTAGTCGAGGAAGCCGCCGAGCGGCGTCTCGAAGGGGAAGTGGTCCTCGTCGACGTCGACGCCGTAGCGCAGGAAGCCGGCGTGAATGCGCAGGGCCTCGACCTCCGGCGCCAGCTCGGACATCACCTCGCCGCCGCGCGTGGCCTCGCCGGCGACGAACGGGGCGGCCCACGCGTCGGCGGCCGTGTCCCAGATCTGGTGGAGCGGGCCGCTGACCGGCTCGAACGTCACGTCGTCCATGACGGCGTAGCGCTCGAGGACGGCGCGCGTCTTGTCCGCGATCGCGCCCTCGCACGTCGCGACGAACGTCTCGCCGTCGCGCGCGATATCGATGACGGCGACGACGCGGCCCTTCGGCGTCAGGATCGAGCCCCAGCCGTGCGCGCCATCGACGAGCGCGGAGACGTTGACCGTGGTCAGCCCCTGCAGGAAGCGAACGCGGTCGCTGCCCGCGATGCGGAGGCGGCCCCAGCCGGCGCGGTCGATGATCATGTATGGCTCTTAGCTGTCCGACCCGCGGCACGCAACCGCTCGCCGCGGCGGTGCTCGCCATCGGCGTGGCGGCGGCGGTCGTCGTCGGTCTCGAGCGTGAGGGCGGGGACCGGGCGGGGCCGGCCGTGGCTATCGACGGCGACAAAAGTCATGTACGCCTTCGTGACGTACCGGCGCGTGCGAGTCTGCATGTGCTCGGTCTCGACGCGGCAGCCGACTTCCATCGAGCTGCGCGCGACGTAGTTGACCTGCGCCTGGAGCACGACGATCTCGCCGACCTGGACCGGCGACATGAAGTCGAGCCGGTCGATCGACGCGGTCAGGACGGAGCCAGCCGCGTGACGCATGGCCGCGACGCCGCCACAGACATCGATCCATTGCATCATGACGCCGCCGAACATGACCCCGGCTGCACCGTTGGTGTGCGTCGGCATCACGATCTGCGTCATCACGCAGCGAGTTTGTTCGGGGGTCACAGCCCCGAGCCTCTACTACTTCGACTTCTTCGACGGGGCGGCCGGCTTCTTCGCCGCCGCCTTTCCCGCCGCGATGCGGGCCTTGATACGAGCCTTGAGCTTGGCCTGGCTGCGCTTGCGGCGCATCTTCAGCGTCTGGCGATTATCTCCACGTCCCATGGCGCGCATCTTGGAGAAGAGGCGCCCTGACGTCAACTGGTGCGGGGCTTAACCGCCAAGCCGCCACGAGCGCCAAGCCAGCGCCAAGGAAGTGGGATCCCCACCCGCTCCCTCGCTGAGCACGGGAGCGGTCAGAACTGCGCCCGGGCCGCGAACGAGATGTGGAACCGGCCGCGGGGATCGTCGCCCAGGTGGGGCAGGAGGGGGACGGCGTACTCGACCGCGAGCGTGCCGAACGGCGTCACCGCGCGCAGGAGGGCCATGCCGACCGACGGGCGGACGTCGTGAGGCGTGACCGTGCTCCACTGGTTCGTGATCATGCCGGCGTCCGTGAACAGGGCCGTCGCGAACACGCTGTAGACGTGCAGCTGGGCGTCGAGGCTGCTCATCGCGCGAATGTTGCCGCCCGACGGCAAGATCCGGAGCTGCTGCACGGTGCCGAGCGGCGGCACCGTCACCTGCACGATCTCCGTCGAGAGCTTGTCGTCGTCGTAGCCGCGCACCGTCGAGTCGCCGCCGGCGAAGTACCGCTCGACCTCCGGGAGCAAGACCGCGCCGAACAGCGGGAGGCCCTGGTCGTAGCGGAGGTCGGCGCGGATGACGAGGTTCGCGCCGACGGGCCAGTACTTCGTCCCCGTCGCCGTCAGCTTGATGAACTCGTCCTGGCCGAGCAGGTACACGCTCGCGATCGACGCGGTCGCACCGACGCGGTACCCGGCCTCCGGAGAGAGCGGCGACAGCGAGCCGTGGCGGTCGACGCGGCGGTCGAGCTCCACCGTCAAGCCGACGGAGCCCGTGCGCGTGCTGACCGGGACCTGCGACTGGTCGCTGTCGACGCCGATCGGGCGCAGCGCGTCGATGTTGCGGTCGCGCAACCGGAAGTCGTAGTGCAGCCCGACGACGAACGACTGCGCGTGCGCGGTCGGCGTGCTGCGCGCGCGGGCGGGTGGCGCATAGGTGAGCGCCAGCGAGAGGCCCTTCGTCTGGACCTCGCCGAAGTTCGGCGTGTCCTGGTTGCGGATGAAGCCGGTCAGCTCGGTCTGCAAGTTGTCCGATGGCGTGCCGATGCCGAGGGCCCGCTGCGCGCGCCGCATCAGCCACCGCGGGATGCGCAGCGTGCCGTCGACGCTGAAGATCTTCGTGCCCTCGGTGACCGACGCCTCGCCGTAGATGCCGAGCCCGGCGATGTTGCGCTGCGAGAGCGCCACCGTGCCGAAGAAGCTGCTGTAGCTCGAGTAGCCCGTCGAGAGCTCGACCTGCGCGAGGTAGTCGTACCGCTCCTGCACCACGACCACGGCGTTGACCTCGTTGCTCGCGGGGATGCATGCCGGATCTGGCGTCGAGCACAGGTTCGGCAGCTGCACGCTGACCGAGTCGAACAGGCCGGTCGCGCGGAGCTTCTGCGCCGCCTGCGCGAGGGAGTCCGCCGTGAGCGGCTGACCCTCGAAGAGCTTGAGCTCGCCGTTCGCGCCGGTGATGACGGAGCTGCGCGTCGCGAAGTTGCCGCGCACCACGACCTTGCCCATCGTCAGCGCGTCCGTGCGGCGAACCTGGTAGCGCGCCACCACGCGGTGCGGGCCGTCCACCTCCCAGCGGTAGTCGACCGTCGCGCGCGTGCGGCCGTGGTTCCAGAGCCAGTCGCGCAGGGCCTCGCCGGTGCGCTGGACGTCCGCTTCCTTGAACTTGAGGTTGGGCGTCTCGAGGGCGCACGCACCGCCCCCGGTCGGGAGCGCGGGCATCGGGACCCGGCGGATCGGCTTCGTCTCGCCGTACAGCTCGCCGAGCCGCGTGATGAGCCCGTCGCACAGGAGCGCGTCGCCATCGACCATGATCTCGGCGCGGTCGAGGAGGGTCGCCGTGCCCTCGTCCACGGTGAACTTCACGTAGAGCCCGTCGCCGCGGTCCGCCGACACCAGCGCGGCCGTGAGCGCGGCGTTGTCGAGCGCCTCCGGCTTGGTGGCGGCGGTGACGGCCACGCGCGCGTCACGGTACCCGGCGTCGTGATAGGCGAGAGCGATCCGCTCCACGTCGGCCGCGAGCTGGTCGGACGTCGCCGACGCGTTCGTGCCGAACAGCGTGCCGGCGAGGCGATTCGCCTTCGTGTAGACGAGCTCGCGCAGGTCGGCCGCGTCGAGCGCCTTCACGCCCTGAAACTCGACGTCGAGCACCGCGCGCGTGGGCCCCAGGTCGATCCAGTAGTGCAGGCGGTCGAACCCGGCGTTGAGGCTGCTCTCCGCGACGCGCTCGCGGGTCCACGTGACGCGCGCCTCGAAGTGGCCGCGCTTCTGGAGATAGAGCGCCAGCGCCCGCGCCGAGTTCGCGGCCTCGACGTCGTCGGCGCTGCCCGCCGCGTCGAACGTGAGCTGCTCCCGGAGCTGGTCGTTCGTGATGCCGACCCCGTCGAAGTCGATGTTCTCGAAGCTCACGTCGAGGAACCGGCGCTGGTCGACGATGATCTTGAACCGCACCTCGTTCGACTGCCGGTCGAACGAGCCGGTCGGCGAGTAATCGGACGTCACGCGCGCCGCCGGATAGCCCTTCTTGTGGAAGAGGTTCGTCACGGCGACGAGGTCGGCCTGGTGCTGCGTCCGCGTGAAGCGCGCGGTCCCGAAACAGAGGCGATGCTCGTTGGTGCCGAACTGCGTGGCGCAGTGGTCGAACACCTTCCAGATCTCGTCTTGCGAGACGTTCAGCTCGCCGCTCGGGTGCAGGATCGGCGGGCGCTTCTGCGGCGTGTACGCGGCGCCGAGGTAGACGATGACCTCGAGCTTCGTCCCCGTCTCCACCGAGGAGGATCGCGCCTCGGTCACGGTGACCCGCGCGCTGTAGTAGCCCTCGTCGTGGAGGTAGTCCTCGACGTGACGCTGCTCTTCGATCAGCTTGCAGTGCCGCGCCTCGTGGCTCTGCGGTACGTAGCTCCCGACCTTCACCTGCAGGCGGCGGCGCACCTCCTCGTCGAGGAGCGCGGTCGACAACGACTGCCGGATGCCGCGGTCCCGGATCGTGATGTCGACCTTGCGCACCACCGGCAGGCGCGCGAGGCGCAGCGAGGCGACGACGCCGCTCGGGCTCTGGACCGTCGAGACGCCGAGCAGCTGGTAGCCGTACGCCGCCACCGCGGCCGCGATGCCCACGGTGCGCTCCGGCTCCGACGTCGTCTGCAGCTTCTTGAACGCGGGCTCGACGAGGTCGCGCACCGTGGCGGCCGCGTCCAGCGCATCGCCGGCGACCTCGAAGTCGTTCCACGGCACCGGGGGCCCGCCGCCCCGCGGTGGCGCGAAGTAGCCCGGCGTCGTGTCGATCGCGTCGGTGCCGTCGGCCTGCGAGCCGCCGCAGCTGACCGCGTGGACCGTCGCGGTGATCTGGCCGGGCGCGGGGGCCGGCACCGGCACCGGGACCGGCGGGGCGGGCACGGCGAGATCCGGCGTGGTGAGGTCCGGCGGCGCGACGACGGGCGGCGCGGGGGCCGGCGTCTGCGCCCCGGCGGGCGCGGCGAGCGCGGCGAGCATCAGCGCGCACGCGGCGAGTCGCAGCGGCAGCGCGAGCGGCCTCACGGGATGAACAGCTTGTACACGAACTTGCCGCCTCGATCGAGGATGTCCTGCTCCGCCGGATCGATGAAGTCCTTGCGCAGGTAGCTGCCCTGCAGCTCGAACCGATCGCTCGGCCGGAAGAACTTCCACGGCAGCCGCGCCACGGCCTTCGCGTTGATCGTGTTGCCGCGGATCGTCAGCTCGTACTCGCCGATGAGCGTGATGTTCTCGTACGCCTTCTTCTCGGCGTGGATGCCGATCGAGCCGAAGCCGAGCTCGAAGCGCAGGATGTCGAGGCCGGTGATCTTCGTCAGCGAGCTGCCGAGCAGGCTCGACACGTAGTCGCCGGCGAGGTCCTTCACGATCTGGTCGGCGAAGCCGGACGACGGGTTCGTCGTCGGATCGACGCGCGTCGGGTCCGTGCCGATCGTCTGGTCGCCGAGCGAGCGCCGCAGCTGCTCGGGGTTGCGGCCGAGGACGAGGAGCGCCAGCGTCTGCGACTTGTCGTAGCCCGTGGAGGTCTTGAGGTCCCAGACCGGCGACTCCAGCGTGCCGCTGATCGTGAGCGTGATGACGTGGCTCTGGCCGGTGAGGTCGATGTAGTCGGAGTCGCTCGTCACGTCGAGCTTCGGGTTGCTCGCGGCGCGGTCCTCGGAGAACGTGACGCTGCCGGTGGTGCGCGTGAAGTCGGCGCGCGTGCCGGGGATGCGGAACGTCCCCTGCTGCGTCGAGATCTGGCCGGACAGGCGCGGGTCGCGCGGCGAGCCGCTGATGGTCGCGCGGCCGGCGAGCGCGATCTTCGCGATGTTGTTCTTCACGTCGAACTTCTCGATGTTGAGATCGATGTTGTTCAAGGTCGCGTTGCCGAGCGCGGGGTAGGTCTCCCAGAACGGGCGGACGCGGCCGGCCGTCGGCGCCTGGGGCTGGATCGCCTCGGTGAGCTCGTAGCCCCGCGTGAACGAGCCGCTCTGGATCGTGACGGCGCCGCCGACGACCCAGGCCGCGCGCTCGTCCGCGAGATCGAGCGTGACGGCGCGCGCCGAGAGCAGGAGCTCCAGCGTGCCGGGGATCTTGAACGGCACGCCGCTGGCCGACAGCTGGACGCTCGCGTGGGCCAAGGTGCCATCGCGCAGGATGAGCTCGCCCGTGATGTCGTCGAGCTTGCCCGCGCCGTCGACCGTGCCGTAGACGCTCGCGATGTCGACGTCGTAGGTGCGGTGGTCGCCCTCGGTGGTGGTCGTGACCTCGAGCGTGCCATTCGTGAGCGCGAGCTCGTGGGCGACGCCGCGGGGCGTGACGCCGATCGGGTGCGCGCCGCCGAACGTGAGGCGGCCGGACACGAGGGGCAGGGCGCCCTTGCCGCTGAGCAGGATCGGGCCGTCCTCGGCGATGGTCGCCACGCCGGTCGCCTGGGACGCCACGCTCGGCGCGAGCACGGTGAGGAGCTTGCCCGCGACCTGGCCGTCGATCAGCACGCCCCACGACACCGGCGTGATGCCCGATAGCGCGATGGCGCCGTGCACCGTGAGCTGGCCCGCGACCTCGTGCTCGTCCTGGGTCTTGATGATCACGCCATTGAAGCCGAGGTTGCTGTTCGCGTAGCGGATGAGGCCGCTCGGCGCCTGCACGATCGTGTCGCTGCCCACGGTGCGGAGCTTGATGTCGGCGATGTCGAACGCGGCCTCGATGGTCGGCGCGTCGAGCGAGCCGCCGACCGCGAGGTGGAGCTGGCCGCCGCCGGACAGGTCGTCGAACGTCGTGTCGAGGAGTGACTGCAGCTTGCCGAGGTCGAGGGTGCCGTCGGCCGTGAGCTTGACGCCGCTGCCCGTCGCGGAGCCGGAGAAGTTCAGATCGCCCGCGGGGGTCGAGAGCCACGTCGAGCACGGCGTGCTACCGCCCGGCGCCGACGCGTCGCGGCAGGCGAGCTCGATCGACGTCTTCGTCAGGTGGATCGACGCGGCCGCGGCCTGCTTGGGATCCTTGCCGACGAGCGTCAGCGCGAGCGGCGTGAGGCGGCCGTCCTGCGTGCGGTGCGCGACGGTCAGCCGTAGCTCCGACAGCTCGATCCACGCGTCCGGCTCCGGCGGCTTGCCCGACAGCGGCGCGAGCTCGGTGCGCACGGTGATGCGGCCGGAGGCCCAGCCCTCGATCGGATCGGAGAAGCGCAGCTTGGTCTGCAGATCGAGGAATGGCGTCAGCTCCACGCGGTGGACATCGAGCGCGAGCTCCACCGGATAGGGAGCCTGCGTGCCGATCGTCGCGCGCAGCTCGAGGCGGCCGGCGAGCGCGGCGCCGTGGATCGTGACCGCGGCCGCGCCGCTGGCGAGCGTCGCGGGCTCGACGACCAGCTGGCTGTCTCCGACGAACGCATCCTTGACCCACGCGCGCAGCACGTCGACGTAGCCGGTGGCCTGGGGCGCGGTCGGTGCGCCCGCGAGCCGCAGGGTGGTGGAGAACACGCCGCCGGCCGTCCCGGGCCCGATCAGCGGCGCGAGGACCGCCACCGGGAGATCGTCGATCGACACGGTGCCGCCGAGCCGCGCCGGCGTTACCTTCTTGCCCACGTGCGTGGCGTCGAGCTTCGCGATCGTCGCGTCGAACGTGCCGCCGTTGTCACGGACCGCGGAGGCCACGGCGCAAAAGCCCGAGCCCCTCTTCGCCGCCTCGCAGTCCGCCGTGTCGTCGATGCCGGCCCGCGCGGGCCGCGGGCGGCAGCGCTGGTCGTCCTTGCGGTTGATGCACAGCGCGATGTCGGAGTACGCGTCGCCGCTGACGTCGAGGTGGTCGGCGCGGACGTACACGCTCGCGAGCCCGAGCCAGTC
The DNA here is from genome assembly GCA_025353585.1 of Deltaproteobacteria bacterium. Lineage (GTDB taxonomy): Bacteria > Myxococcota_A > Polyangia > Haliangiales > Haliangiaceae > JABFXX01. Next base: position 18,280 of record JANXOM010000197.1, on the reverse strand, counting down.
GAGCGCGCTGCGGTTCTTGTCGAGCGTGCCGTGGAGGTCGGCCTCGACGGTGCCGAGCGTGCCGCGCACCTTACCCTTGAGGCCGCACAGCTTCGCGGCGGTGAGCTGGCTGCCGGCGAGGTGCAGCTTCTCGATGACGGGGATGTCGCCGAGCCGGACGCGCGCGCTGCCCTTGAGCGAGCCGCCGAACGCGCCGGTCGAGAAGCTCGAGACATCGGCCACGCCGTCGGCGACGCGCGCGGACAGGCGCAGCTTGTCGAGGCACGGGATCCCCGACAGCTCGGTGCCGACGTCGAACGTCGGGTTGGTCAGCGGCCCGTTGATCTCGACGTGGCCGCCGCCGGCCTTCGTCGCGAACTGGGGCAGATCGAATCGGCGGAGCCAGACGTCGAGGTCCGGGAAGTCGCCGTCGATCGAGATGTGCAGCGTGGACTTCACGGTGTCGACCCAGCCGTCGACGAGCGCGTGGCTCTGGCCGGCCTCGATGTTGACCTTGTCGATGTCGATCTTGTCGAAGTCGTTCTTCGTGAAGAGGCGGCCGTTGTGCATCCGCAGCGAGCGGTCGCCGGGCACCATGCCGAGCGAGAGGTCGAGCTCGTCGAGCGCGAAGCCATAGTCGACGTCGCCCGTCGCGTGGAGGTGGCCGCTGATGAAGTGCCCGCCGGTGTCGCGCAGCTTCGCGGGCAGGAAGCGATACGCGTCGATCGGCTTCGCGATGTCGACGGAGGCGTTCACGCTGTACGGCGCGAGCGCGAACGTGGCCGCGAGATCGATCTCGCCTGGTTCCTTGCCGCCGCGTACGAGCGCCTTGGTCTTGTCGATCTTCCCGGTGTCGTTGACGAGGTCGATCGAGCCGTGCACCTCGGCGAGCGTGAGCCGTAGCGGCTCCTCGCCGGGCGCGATCGGGATGGCGACGTCGAGGTTGTGGAGCTCGAGGCCGACCTTGGGGTTGGCGACGAAGGGCCCCGTCAGCGTGACCGTGCCGTAGAGGTTGTCGCCGGAGACCTTGCGCTTGATGCACGTGTGCAGGACCGGCCCGAGGTTCTTTCCCGTCAGCGCGAGGTCCCAGGCGCCGTCGTATGGGCGGTCCCAGTAGCTCTGGAGCTGGCCGGTGAGATGGACGTCCGCGATGTCCTTCGCGAGCGGCACGCCGGGCGCGGGGCCGGCGCCGTCGTCGTCGCACGGGATGCCGCGGGCCGAGAGGTCGAGCTCGAGCGTGTTCGCCACCGTGTCGTGGTGCGTCCACTCGGTGGGGAGCTGGGCGAGGCGCGCGAGGTTCACGTCCACGAGCTCGATGACGTACGAAGCGTCGCGGCCCTTCGGCGGCCACGCCTCGCCGGCGGCGGGCAGGCGGAACGCGCTGCGGGGGCCATCGTCGCGGAAGCGCAGGTGGCCGCGCTTGCCGGTCGCGGCGAGGCGCACGTAGAACTTCGCGATCAGCGGATCCGTCGCGTTCATGTAGAGGTAGGAGTCATCGCGGGTCGGGGCCCCGGTATCGATCGTGACGTCCTCGATCCGCGCCGTCATGGAGTAGCCGACGGCACCGGGCTTGGACATCGAGTACGGCCCGGCGTGGACGGTGAGGTTGAGGCCCTCGACGTGGATGTCGCGCAGATCGAAGATCGGCGGCGAGCTGTCCGCGTAGATGCCGGCGCGAAAGCCGGCCTTCATGCGCGGGTAGAACGCGCTGATGATGCTGACGATCGTGCGGTCGTAGGCGTGGAGCGGGTAGGGCTCGCGCGTCTGCTCGATGAGGGCCTCGCCGCCGTGCACGTTCAGGTGCCGGAACACCATGTCGTGATTGCCGAACAGGATGGCGTGGACGTCGATCTCGGCGGTGAGGAGCGGCGTCCGGAGCAGCAGCTTGCGGGGGCGGCGCGTGGAGCCAGGCGCGGTGTCCGGCTGGTCGTCGGGAGTGCAGTCCTCGTTGGGATCGGTGATCCGGATCTCTTCGGGATCACGCTCGGAGACCGAGCTGAGTGCGCAATCGTCCCACACGTTCACGTCGCGCAACACGACGGGCACCCAGCCGCCGCTCGCGACCTTCGAGAGGCTCGCCGCGGGCCACTCGACGGTTCCGATCTCGATCCGACCGCGCATGCGCTTGTTGAGGATCGACGCGATGTTGGTGCCGAGATCCGGCCCGTCGAACTGCACGCGCAGCACGCCGTACGCCGCGGCCACCACGAGCGCCAGCGTCAGCCCGATGACGACGAGCCAGCGGCCCTTGCGTCGCGATCCGAGCCTCATCGAATTCGTCGACGGTAGCACTTCAGGGTTGTCATGTCCGCGGTCGGCCTCTATCCTGGTAGAGACCAACGCGAGGCATCGATGTCTGACGAGAACAACGATCCAGCTGGAACATCTGAAACTGCAGTCCCCGTGCTTCGGCGCGAGGCGCTGCTACCCACCGAGCGCAGCCGTGGGCTGGGGACCGTTGCCGTCGTTTGTACGATGGCCGGGGTCGCCTCCGGGCTCGCCCTCGCGACGACGTTGATGGCGATGCAAGTCGCCGACAACATGTCGACGCGCGGGTGCCCGTACCACACGCAGATCGCCGGGACCCACCACGCGAGCCCTCCCGTGCTCGATCATGGGTTCCTGGGCATCCGCTACGTCTTTCACGACGGCTCGGCCGAGATCGACCGGGTGCTGCCGGGCACGCCGGCGGAGGCCGTCGGGCTCCACCCGGGTGACCACGTGCTGTCGATCGACGGCGTGCGCGTCACGTCCGGCGCGGACCTGCAGCACCGCATCTTTGCGGCGCACCCGGGCTACGTGCCGACGCTCGACATCGAGCGCGCGGACGGCACGCACGACGCGGTGTCGCCACGCCTGATCGCGTGGCCGTCGATCACGTACTGATCACGTACTGACCGCGAACGAGCGCGCTAGTCGCAGTAGTTATTGGGATCCTGCGCGCCATCGCGCAGGCGGACGCAGCTCGAGACCGACTGGTCCTCGATCTGAAACGTCACGACGACCTGGTTCCCGGCGACCGCCGCGAGCGGCTGCGACGGGCCGACGCTGCCGTCGGCGTTCGCATCGAGGATGATGCCAACGCCCTGGTCGCGGTTGTAGAGATACACGACCGAGCCCGCGTAGTTGTGTGTCGCCGGGTACGCGAACACGGCCGTGGTCGCCCCGGGCGCCGCCGAGATCGAGAAGCTCATCAACGCCGGGTCGGGCGGCGGGATCGGGATCGATGGCGTGATGCAGCCACCCGACGCGACAACGGTCGCGACGGCAGCGCAGGCGGCAAGGAATTCGCGGCGCATGGAGTCAACCACGGCTCAGAGCAAGCCGTGGTCCAGCCGATCCTATCAAGTCTCGAGCAGTTACAGAAGGCCACCGCCAACGGCGTTGGCGACCTGCCAACTACTGAGTGCGCTTGACCTTCGTCGGCAGCATGACCGAGAGGCCAGCGCCGAAGAAGAGGTGGTGCAGGAAGCGGTTATCGGCGTTCGTGACGGCGAGGTCGGCGTTGTAGTCGGCGCCGCTCGGGTTATCCGAGAACGCGTAGTCGCGGACCGTCATGTCGAGCGCGAGGAAGTCATTGAGGAAGACGTGGATGCCGCCGCCGAGGTAGAGGCCCGCGCGCCCGCCGCTGTTGAGCGCCGGGTCGTTGTTCGGGTTGTTGTCGGGCGGGATCGTATCCATGCCCATCATGGTCGACTTGCCGGGGTTCTTGTCCGAGCAGACAGAGGCCGGGCAGGTCGACTGGAGCGACGCGAAGGCGACGCCGGCCTGGAAGTAGAAGTCGAACGCCACGTAGGCCTGCGAGAAGGCCGCGAGCTTGCCGTACCAGGGGGTCAGGCTCACGTACGCGGCGCCGTGGAACGGCATGGAGTTCAGGTGGTCCGTGAACTCTTCCTGGCTCGGCTCGCGCGTGGCGTTATTCGTCGCCGGCTCGAGGGTCGGGAGGATCTTGTTGACGAGGCCGGTGTTGACCGACGCCGAGGCGACGCCGATCACGCCGATCGACCACTTGTCCGTCAGGTGATACTCGAGCTTGAGCCCGCCGCCGATGACGTGCCGGAAGTCGGCGTTGATCGTCGACTCGAAGAGCGGCGTGACCTCGAAGCGGTTCTTGACGAGCAACCGGCGGTGGCGGACGGCGACGTCCTTGGCCAGGCTGTTTTGACGGCGCTCGGCGGAGGCCTCGTGGGCCGTGCCGCCAACGACCGACAGGACCGCGAGCGAAGCGAGGAGGATCTGGTGGGTGCGCATCGTTCGATTACTCCTGGCGCTCAGCGGAAGGTCGTGTAGTCGAACGACGTCGGCAGCCAGAAGCTGAGCCCGACCTGGAACATGATGTTGTTGATCAGCGCGCCATCGGCGTGGGAGGCGGCGTCCGCGGCGTTCGCGTTCACCGTCGCGGACCGGTTCGTCGGCTCGAAGTGGTCGTAGAAGACGTAGTCCCGGAGGCCGAAGTTGATGGTGAGCCACTTCGCGAGGAAGAAGCGCATGCCAGCGCCGACGTTGGGCTGGATGAGGAAGTTGGTGAAGCCCGGGAACTTCGTGTCCCGCGGGATGACTTCGCTCTGGCCGGCGCCGATGCCGGCGGTGAAGTACGCCTCCCACGTGACCAGGCGGTGGTCGAGGATGGCGAACTTGCCGTAGACCGGGACGTAGTGGAAGTCGAGGGCGGTGCTCCAGTTGTACTGGTTCACCGTCGGGAGCCGACGCGCCTGGCGCGCGATGAGGTCGAACGGCTCGTTGAAGACGTGCTGGTAGTAGTTGCCCTCGATGCCGATCGCGAGGACATCCGTGAGGTAGTAGGCGAGCTCGCCGCCCGCCGAGTAGTGGCGGATGATGTTGTCGTTCATCGTCGTGCCGACGAACGGGTTCAGCTCGGTGCGATGCACCTTGAGGAACGGCTTGCGGATGACGACCACGATGTCCTGCCAGGACAGCGGCGTCTTCTGCACACCACCCGACTTGGCGACGGCGGCCTGCTTCGCGTCCGACGCGGCGAGATCCGCGGCGAGATCGCTCGGCGGCTTGTTCGCGTCGTCGTCCATCTCGATCTCGGCGCCACCCGTGCCGGCGCCGCCGGCCCCGCTGCCCGCGCCACCGCCCGCCTTGGGCTTGGTGTCGCCGTCCATTTCCACTTCCCCGCCCGCGTCACCCGCAGCGGGCGCGGGCGTGGCCGGCGTGCCTTTCCCCTTGGCAGGTGCAGGGGCACCTTTCTTGGGAGCTGCGATCGCCGTACTGGCCATGAGCGCCAGCGTCACGAAGAGCAGAGACTTTGAAGTCCGCATTCGTAGGCGCTTCATAACACGCGCCTTTTTCTCATCTCAAGCTTATGGGGCGCTGGTTTCAGTCCGAGACACTTGCCCCCCCGTAGAGGGCCTCCACGAAGGTCGCCGGGTCGAAGGCCCGGAGATCATCGATCTTTTCGCCAACCCCGATGAAGCGGACGGGCACTTTGAGCTCGTCGCAGATCCCCAAAACGACGCCGCCCTTGGCCGATCCGTCGAGCTTGGTCAGGACGATTCCCGAGATCTCCATGTCCGCCTTGAACGACTTGGCCTGCGAGATGGCGTTCTGGCCGGTCGTCGAATCCAGGACCATCCAGGTCTGGTGGGGCGATCCGGGCATGGCCTTGTCCGCCACGCGCCGGACCTTCTTGAGCTCGTCCATCAGGCCGGCGTTCGAGTGGAGCCGGCCCGCCGTGTCGCAGATCACGATATCGAACTGCTCGTCCACGCCGCGCTTGATGGCATCGAAGATGACGGACGACGGGTCGCCGCCCTGCTTGCCCTTCACCACCGGCACGTCGGAGCGCTCGCCCCAGACCTCCAGCTGCTCCGTGGCGGCCGCGCGGAACGTGTCGCCCGCGGCGAGGATGACCTTCTTCCCCTCCGCCTTCCACTTGGAGGCGAGCTTGCCGATTGTCGTGGTCTTGCCGACGCCGTTGACGCCGAGCACGAGCAAGACGAACGGCTTGTGCTGGCTCATCACCTGGTCGAGCGCGGGCGCCTCGACCTCGAGGATCTCGCGCGAGGTCCGCTTGATGCGCGCCCAGATCTTCGCCTCGTCCTCGAGCTCGGTCTTTGTCAGCGAGCTCTTCACCGACTGGAAGATGCGATCGGCGGCGCGCGGCCCGATGTCGGCCGTGAACAGCGTCTCCTCGAGCTCGTCGAGGGTCGCGGCGTCGATCTTCTTGCGGCCGAAGATCTTGCCGAGCTTCGCGACGAAGCCGCCGCGCGTCTTCGCCAGGCCCGCCTTGTAGGCCGCCGTGGCCTCGGCGTCCGTCGGGGCCACCGGCTCGGCGGACTCGTCGTCGCCGTCGTCGCGGTCGTCGAGCTCGCGCTCGCGCTCGCGGGCCTTCTTCGACGAGCCATCGGACTTCCCGGCCGGCCTCGCGGCGGGCTTGGCCGCGGGTTTCTTGCCCTGGTTCGGCCGCGGCCGGGCGCGCTCGCGGCGCGGCTTGGCGAGCTGCTCCTCCGGCTCGAGGTCCAGGCGCTCGCGCGCGGTGTCGGGCGCGCGCTGGCGGCTCTTCACCGACGCCCGGCGGAGGACGAAGAGGACCAGGAGGATCGCGACGGCCGCGACTACGAGCTCGATCAGCTCTGTCGACATCGCGCGGAGATATACCCCAGGTTCGCGGCCCGCGAGGCTCAGTGCGGCACGGTCGAGCCGACCCAGCTCGGATCGTTACCTTCGACGGCGGTCGTCGACCCGAACACGGCGCCGTTCGCCAGGCCGCTCGTGTCGGCGCTGGTCTGGCCGCTTCCCTCGTCGAACGTCCACTCGCCGACGAGCCCGGCGGTCGGCCCGAGCCGGTGCGTGTGCATGTCGGCCCAGATCTGGTCGGCGCTCCGCGCGACGCTGAACACGCGCAGCTCGTCGAGCGCGCCTTGCCAGAAGCCGCTCGGGACGCCGTTGTCGACGTCGCCGCCGAGGAGCAGGGCCTGGGCGTCGTACGTGATGCCGCCCGGCGCGACGGAGCAGGCCATCGCGCTGCCGTCGAGGTAGAGCGTGGTGACGCGGCTGGCGGCGTCGAACGTGCTCGCGACGTGGTGCCACAGGCCGTCGACGGGCGCGAACGGGAACGCGGTCGAGCCGGTCACCGAGTCGAGGTCGACGCCCGAGCGCAGCGCGCCGTCCTGGACCCAGATCGTGTAGGACTCGGCCGTCCCCGTCCCGAGGAGCTTGCTGAAGATGCAGTTGTACGTGCCGGGCAGGCCGGTCGCGATGAACCAGCCCTCGGTCGTCACGTCGACGGGCTCGAGGGACGGCGCGTCGGCGACGGTCGCGACCTGGGCGCCGGCCAGCTGGAGCGCGAAGCCGGCGCTGCCGCTGCCGACGGTCGCGCCGCTCGCGATCGGGTCGGGGACGACCGTGTCGACGCTCATCTCGATGAACTGGCCGTCGAACGGCTGCGTGACCGAGGTGCCCGAGACCGAAACCGGCGCGCCGGTGGCGTCGTGGTTGAAGATCTCGCCGGCGTCGATGGAATCGGCGCGCAGCGTGATGGTCGCGCCCGCGTCGGCGCGAAAGGCGAGCGAGTAGTCGAGCGGGCCGGTCAGGTTGATGGCGGAGGTGCCGGGGTTGACGTAGAGGCGCTGCGGCGGCGCGGAGATGTCGAGCTCGTAGATGTTGAACGGGTCGCTCGCGGACGTCGCCCCGCCCGCGACGGCCGACCCGTCCGCGCACGAGGTCGCGTAGGTGCGCTGCTCGACGACACCGCGCAGGTGGACCGTCACGTCGTAGGTCACGCCGGTGGTGCCCGCGACGGTGGTGCTCGCCGTGGCCGTCGCCGTCGTGTCACAGCTCGTGGCGGAGTGCGCGCTCGTGCAGGGCAGGAGCCACGCCAGGCCGGCGAGCGAGCCGGCGACGCTGGTGCAGCCATCGCACGCGGCGTCCGGCGTGGCATCCGGGTGGCCGTCGCGCGCGGCGTCCGGCGCGGCCGCATCGAGCAGCGGCGTGGCGTCGCCGCCGCCATCGGCGACGTGGTGCGTGCCGCTCGAGCTGCAGCCCGCGAGGCCCCAGGCTCCGACGACGATCAGGATCGATAAGCGCTTCATGAGGCGCCCGCTGGTGGTGCGGCGGGCCGCGCCCGCTCGCGGATCGCCTTGTCGACCCGCTCCGCCGCGCCGGGCAGCACGGTCTCGGCGGCCAGCCGCGGCGAGAAGTACAGCTCCTCGACGAAGTCCGTGAGCTCGGCGAGGGCCGGCGTCGGGCGCCTGGCCTTGACGTGGTCGACGATCTGCCGCGGCGACCACACGCCCCACAAGCGGGCCTCGGGGAGCGCGGGCTCGGCCGCGCGGCGATAGAGCTGGAAGACCTTCTCGCGGACCGGCACGAGGTCGACGCGCACGTTGCGCAGCTCCCCACGGTGCGGGACGGAGACGACGAACTTCTCCGTCACGTGGCCGGGGGCGGCGACCTCCGCCGTCCACTCACCGACGGCCAACCGCTCGAGCGTGAACGAGCCATCGCTCGCCGTCCGGATCTCGCGCTCGAGGTCCGCGAAGCGCAGGAACACGACGGCCTCGGCGACGGGGCGGCCGCGCACCGTGTCGCGCACGACGCCCGAGAAGCCGTCGTCGTACGGGCGACGCAGCGTCGCGACGATGCTCGGGCGGTTCGAGACGAGCCCGCCGGCGAGCGGGGCATCGGCGCTCGGCTCGGCCTCGACCTCGGACGCGACGGCCGCCTTGCGGAGGCGCAGCCACGGCTTCGCCCGTGCGAAGAAGAACCCACCGGCCGCGATCACCGTCGCCAGGAACGCGATGATCGTGTACGAGACCGGCACCGGCTGCTGGGCGGCGACACGGATGACGGCCGGCGTCGAGCGGCTCGCGCGCACGAAGCTCTTGCCGGGGTCCGACTGGACCTGGACGCCGAGCTGCCCGGCGCCGAGCTGCGCGGCTTCGATCGAGAGATGATACGTGCCGTCGTCGGTCGTGACGCCCTGCGCGAGGCGGCGGTCGCCAGAGGTCAACGTCACGGCGGCGCGGGGCAGGGCGACGCCGTCGTCGTCGCGGACGCGGCCGGTCACGACCAGGTCGTCCTCGAAGGCCAGGGAGCTCGCCGCGACGTCCATGGTGGTGGTCGAGCCGGACGTCAGCTCGATCGTGCCCTCGGTGGTGGCCGGCTGGCGCGCGGTGTCCCCGACGAAGGTGGCGCGGACGAGGTGCGCGCCGGGGCCACCCGCCTTGCCGCGCGAGAGCAGGAACTTCGAGCCGCTCGTGACGCGCTGGAGCGGCCTCATCTGCTCGCCCGTCGGGAGGCCGACCTCGATGGTGACGTCCAGCTTCGCGGCGAGCTCGTCGGCGGTGGCGTTGACCACGAGCTGGGCGCCGTCGTGGTCATCGTCCGTCTTCACGAGCGCGAGCGTGACCTGCGCGCGCGACGGATCCGTCGTGATCGTATAGGGGGCCGCGGCGTCGATCACCCCGGTGCCGCGGTAGCTCAGCGTGATGGTCTGCGGGCCGGGCTCGACCTCGATGCGCGTCAAGAACGAGCCATCCGGCTTCGTGACCACGTCGACCATGCGGTCGCCGATCTTCACGAACACGCGCTGATCGCCGAGCCCGTCGCCCGTCAGCTTGTCGGTGAGCTGGCCGGCGACCTCGGCCAGCCCGTCCCCGAACAGCCGGACCTTGCCGAGCGCGAGCCTCGTCTGCGCCTTGATCTCGACCTGCGGAAGCGCGGCCGCGGGCGCAGCGGTGCCCAGCAGGAGCGCCAGGACGACAACCAGCCGCACGCATATATGGATAGCACGCGCCCCCCGGCCGATCCCGGGATCTCGTTTGTCATACCCATGCGGCAGGCTCCCCGCTGACACATGCGCATCAAGCGAGTCGAGATCATCGGGTTCAAGTCGTTCTGCGATCGCGCGGTGCTGACCCTCGAGACGTCGATCACGGCCGTCGTCGGTCCGAACGGATGCGGCAAGTCGAACATCGTCGACGCGATCCGCTGGTGCATGGGCGAGCAGAGCGCCAAGCACCTCCGCGGCAAGGCGATGGAGGACGTGATCTTCGCGGGCTCCGAGTCCCGCGGCCCGGCCCCGATGGCCGAGGTCTCGCTGACGTTCGACGACGTGGGCTTCTCCCACGAGACCCTCGAGCTGGCGCGCACGTCCGATGAAGCGCAGACCGAGAAGCTCGCGGAGGGCCTCGGCGGCGACGGGGACGACGAGGCGCTCGACGCCGAGCCCGCGCAGGCCGCGGCCACGTGGGTCGATGCCGAGGGCAACCCGATCGCCTCGCCGCAGGACGAAGTGGCCGAGCTCCTGAGCGACGCGCCGCCCGCGATCGACTTCCAGCGGTTCACCGAGGTCACGATCACGCGGCGCCTCTACCGCGATGGCACCTCGCAGTACTTCATCAACAAGACCCCGTGCCGCCTGCGGGACATCACGGACTTCTTCCTCGGCACCGGCGTCGGCACGAAGGCCTACGCGATCATCGAGCAGGGCCGCATCGGCCAGATCGTCAGCTCGCGGCCGCAGGATCGCCGGGCGATCATCGAGGAGGCCGCCGGCATCACGAAGTTCAAGGCGAAGAAGAAGGCGGCCGAGAAGAAGCTCGACCAGACGCGCCAGAACCTCATGCGCGTGTCGGACATCGTCAGCGAGCTCGACAAGCGCATGGGCACCCTGCGCCGCCAGGCGCAAAAGGCGGAGCGCTTCCGCAAGTACAAGGCCGAGGCGCGGGACATCGAGCTGTGGAAGGCTTCGCACCGCTGGCTCGAGCTGCGCGGCGAGGCCCAGCTCATCGCGACGCGCCTCGACTCGGCGCGCGAGGATCATGGCACCGTGCGGACGGCCTTCGTGACGAAGGACGCGCACGTGGTGGCGGAGCGGGCCGAGCTCGCGGTCGAGGAGCGCCGGCTGATCACGCTGCAGGACGTCGTGTTCGAGCTCGAGAACCGGATCCGGCTCGGCGACAGCAAGATCGAGTTCGAGCGCCGCGAGGCGAGCGACCTCGACGGGCGCATCGCCCAGGCGCAGACCGAGATCGGCGAGATCGCCGAGCAGCGAGCGCGGGGCGCCGAGGAGCTGACCACGCGCCAGGAGGAGCTCGCCGCGCTCGCGGCCGAGGTCGAGCGCGAGGCGGCCGAGGTGATGGCGCGCGAGGCAGCGGCGGGCGAAGCGCGGCAGATGCACGCCAACGCGCAGAGCCGGCTCGACCAGGCACGCGGCGAGATGGGGACGCGGCGCACCGAGGTGGCCACGGCGGACGCGCAGCTCGAGGCGCTCACGCGCCGCCGGGACGAAGCGACGCGCCGGCTCGAGCGGGTGACGGCCGAGACCGAGATGCACCGCGCGCGGCAGCACGAGCTCGATCGCGAGGCGAAGCGGGTGTCCGGCGAGCTGTCAGCACTCCGTCAGACCAAGCTCGACCTCGGCAACCAGAACGAGCACTTCGAGGCGCGGCGGGACCTGCTCGCCGACGAGGTCGCACGCGGCGAGGCCGAGGTGGAGACGCTGCGCACCGAGGCGAACCGCCGCCGGTCGCGCCTGACGTCCCTCAAGGAGATCCACGACCGCTACGAAGGCTTCGCCCGCGGCACGCGCGCCGTGATGCAACAGGCCGAGGAGCTCGCGGAGCGCGAGGGCGCCGAGGCGGTGCGCGGCGTCGTCGCGGATGTCGTGCGCGCGCCCGAACAGCTCGAGGTCGCCGTCGAGGCGATGCTCGGCGATCGGCTCGGCGGCGTGCTCGTGCGCGAGCCGCGCGTCGGCCTCGCGGCCATCGGATACTTGAAGAGCAGCGGCAACGGCCGCAGCGCGTTCGTCCCCGTGCACGACGGCCTGCAGGCATCGGACGACGCGGGCTCGCCGCTGCTGGGGGGCCACCCCGCGCTGGGCGGTGAGGGCGTCCTCGGCCGCATGGCGGATCTGATCGGCTTCGCGGACGGGTACGAGAGCGTCGGCAAGCGGCTGCTCGGCACCGCGGTGGTGGTCGACGGGCTCGACCGCGCGCTCGCGCTGTACCAGCAGGGCGTGACCGACCGGCTCGTGACGCTCGAGGGCGACATCGTCGACCGCGACGGCGTCGTGGCGGGCGGGTCGCGCGATGCACAGGGCGCGGGCGTGCTCGCGCAGAAGCGCGAGATCCGCGAGCTCGAGGAGCTCGTCGGTACGCTCGAGCACGACCTCGCCGAGGCGACCGCCCGACTGGTGACCGGCAAGACCGAGCTCAAGCAGGTGATCAAGGCGATCGAGGGCCTGCGCACGCAGGTCCACGAGGGCGAGATCGCGATCATGGGCCACGAGAAGGACGACACGCGGGTACGCGCCGACCTCGAGCGCCTGCGCGATCGGCTCGGCCAGCTCGGCACCGAGCAGCTCGAGCTCGACGAGCGCCTCGGCGCGATCGGCGCGGACGGCGAAGCGGTGCACGGGCGGCGCGCGTTCGCGTTGCAGCGGCTCGAGGAGCTCGAGCGCGAGCAGCTCGACCTCCTGTCCGACGTCGGCATCCACCGCGACCGGCTCGAGGAGCTCGCGCAGATCCTGACAGAGGTCCGCATCCGGGCCGCGCAGCTCGGCGAGAAGCGGGCCGCGGCGGAGGCGGCCGCGCTGCGCCTCGCGAAGGCGGACGCCGACCTCGCCGTGCGCGGCGAGCGCTTGGCGCACGAGATCGAGGAAGCGTCGCGGCGCGTGGTGGACCTGCGCACCGGCTGCGATGCGCTGGCCGAGGAGCTCGCGGGGATCCGCGCGCGGCGCGAGACCGACGCGGCCGAGCTCGACACCGGGCGCGCGGCGTATCAGGCGCGCGTGAGCGACGCCACGACGATCGAGCTCGAGGCGCGCGAGCTGCGGAGCAAGAGCGACGAGCTGACGCGCGAGGTCGGCCAGCTCGAGCTGCGCGAGGGCCAGGTCGCGATGACCCGCAAGGTCGTCTCCGATGCGATCGAAGAGCGCTACCAGCTCGATCTCGTCGAGATCCTTCCGGACTACCACCAGCGCTCTCCGGCCACCGAGACCGAGGACGCGCGCCTCGCGGAGCTGAAGGACTTACTCGAGCGCATGGGCACGGACATCAACCTCACGGCGATCGAGGAGTTCGCCGAGGTCAGCACGCGGTTCGAGTTCCTGTCCGCGCAGCGGACCGACCTCGAGCGCGCCGTCGATCAGCTGCAGCGCGCGATCGACAAGATCAACAAGACGTCGCGGCGCCTGTTCAAGGAGACGTTCGCGGCCGTCAACGCCACCTTCAAGGAAGTCTTCCCGCGGCTGTTCCGCGGCGGCCAGGCGCACCTGTCGCTCGCCGGCGTGACCGAGGCGGGCGAGGGTGGCGGGGCCGGCGGCAAGGAGGTCGACCTCCTCGAGGCCGGCGTGGAGATCTTCGCGCAGCCCCCGGGCAAGAAGAACTCCACGGTCGACCAGCTGTCGGGCGGCGAGAAGGCGCTCACGGCCGTCGCGCTGGTGTTCTCGATCTTCCTCATCAAGCCGTCGCCGTTCTGCATCCTCGACGAGGTCGATGCCCCGCTCGACGAGGCGAACGTCGATCGCTACAACGAGCTCGTGCGCGAGATGACGGACCGCTCGCAGTTCATCGTGATCTCCCACAACAAGCGCACGATGGAGTCGGCCGACAACCTGTACGGCGTGACGATGAAGGAGCCGGGCGTCTCGATGCTGGTGAGCGTGAACCTGTCGAAGCTGGGCACGGCCAAGAACCAGACGGCGAAGCCGCTGCCGGCGAACGCATCCGCCTAGGGTTGGTCACGGGGCGGCGCTATAGTCGGGCGTGGCCGAGCAACCCGACCAGCCCGACGCGGACGCGCGCGAGCACCTCCTCGCTGTCCTCTCGGATCTCGTCGCGCAGGGCGGCCCGGCGCCGATCCTGGCGCCCCCCGTCGTGTTCGGCAGCGCCGCGTTCCCCGAGCCGTGGCGGCCCACGCTCGGCGGCGTGCGCCTGCTGCTCGCGCGGCTAGCGTGGCACGTCGGCCTCGACCGCGTGATCACGCTGACCGACGCGCGGATGGGCGCGCCGCCGACCGAGCGCCGCCCGCCGACGCAGCTCGACACGATCGAGGTGCGGCGCAAAGACGTGGCGTTCACGCTCGGCTTCATCGGCACCGATGATGTCGCCGGCACGTTCGCCCACGAGATCGGCGTCGCCTACGCCGCGCTGCACCGGCCCGCCGGCGCCGAGCCCTATCGCGAGCCCGCCGAGATCGGCGACGTGCTCGTCGACCCCGATCGCGACCTCGAGCGCGGCTCGATCGCGGCTGTCTATCTCGGCCTCGGCGTCCTCGCCGCCAACGGCGCCTTCCAGCAGTACACGGCGGCCGGGCGCTTCAACGGCGGGTACTCGCCGCTCGAGTACGACGTCCTGCGCGCCGGCTACTTGCCGATGTCTGGGCTCGCGTACTTGCTCGCGGTGCAGGCGGTCGTGCGGGATCAAGCCGCGCCCCCGCCGGGGCTCTCGCCCCCGCAGCGCGACGAGGTCGTTGCCTGGGTCGCCGCGCTCCGCGGGCAGGGCGACGCGCTCCGCCGCCGCCTCGGCCTCGATGCCGGCACGGCGCACGTCGCCGCGCCGCTCGCGCCGGGCGTTGCCTGGCGCACCGCCGCCCAGCAAACCGCGCTGGTGCGGTTGCCCGCGCCGGTCGAGGCCGAGGCAGACGCGCCCGACCCGACGCCGCGCTCGATCGCGTTTCGGTGGCGGTCGCATCGGGGCGGGGTCGGCTTCCTCGCGGGCGCCGTGCTCGGCGTGGGGGTCGCCACGCTGGTCGCTTCGCGGTCGGCCGGCCCGCTGATCGCGATCGGCTGCGCCGGCGCGGGTCATGTCGTCGGGCGCAAGAAGATCGTGCCGCGGTGCACCGCCTGCGCGAGCGTGGTGCCCGCCGGGGCGCCGGTCTGCCCCAGCTGCGGAGCCACGCTGCGCGGCGACATCGCCCGCCTGTCCGATCGACTCGAGGCGGAAGAGACCCTGGGCCCTCCGTCGGACTCGGTTTGATCCGAGCAGTTAACCGATCCCACACACCACACTCCATGTGCGTCGGCATCGGCGCGGCGGTCACAAGTGGTTGGATCGGGTCAGGAAAACGCGATTTCGATCGCGAAGCTCGCCGGGTATTGCGTGACTTGAAGGGGTCGAGTCGTTAGCCTGGTTTCATGAGCACGCTGAGCCATATCGAGAAGCGCCACGGCCGCGACCGGGTCAAGGACGCGCTGTTCGTCGGAGTCGCGCTGCTGTTGACCGCGATCTCCATCGGCTCCGTGACCTCCAAGGCCGCCGGTCGGGCGCCCGAGCACGCCTGGTCGGTACACGTCAGCGAGAGCGCGCCAGAGATCCAGGCCTCGCGCTAGCCGCCGACGCTGCCGGCCGACGCGCGGGGGCCGTCAACCGCGGCGCGGCCGAGCGCGCAGCGAGAGAGGGAGCCCGGCGTCAAAGGGGTTGCTGGCGCCCAGCCCGGCCCCGACTTCACGGACATCCCCCATCACGGCGCGGAGAACGTCCCAGGCCGAGGCGCGGCGGAGTCGGCTACCGGGCGTCGCGGACGAGTACGCAACGAAGCCATCGCCTGCGATGCTACGTGCGAGCGAGTCACATCAAGTGTCTCCGGGTTAGCCGGCCAGCGGTCGGCGTACGGCGCCCTTGGCCCGGCCGATCAGGCGGTCGAGCGAGTCGCCCGGCACCGCCTCCACCACGGTGATGCCGTGGCGTACGAACAGCCGCCGGCCGGCGTCCATCGTCGACCGCGCGTCGCGCACGACGAGCTCGCGGATACGGCGGCCGTGGACGGTCGTCGCCACCGGCAGGAACGCCTCCGGCGCCGGCACCAGCGCGACCACGCGGCCCGCCACACGGCGCAGCCGGGCCAGCGCCTTCCGCGCTCGCGGCTCGTCCTCGGCGATGCCCGCCAGGTCGCTGATCACGATGGCCACGTCGGGCCGCGCCGACGCGACGGCCCGCTCGATCGCGGTCGCCAGGCCCGCCGTCCGCCGACCGTGCTCCCAGCTCGCGCGATAGGGTAGCTCGATGCCGCGCATCCGGCAGAACTGCCGCAGCGGCAGGAGCTGCGGGTCGTCCTCGAAGACGACCGGCGCCTTGCCCTTGCCGCCGCCGCCGCCCCGTTCGCCGCCGCCGCGGTCCCCCTGGCGCTCGCGGCCGAGCATCAGCTCGATGAGCCGCTTGCACAGGCGACCGGTCGCCGCGACGTCGTAGAGCTGGCCGTCCGGCCCGGCCTGGATCGCGTGCCAGCGCTGGTCGTCCAGCGGCGGCGCGACCTTCACGCGGACGTCGATCGCCTCCTGGTGTGCGAGGTAGCGGGCCACGAGCGCGACGAGCTCGCCGGCCGTCACGTCCGTGAGATCCGCGTCGACGACCGACCGCGTGTCGAGCAGCCGGTCGACGAGCTTGAGGTAGTAGTGGTGCCCCGTGTCCGGCGCGAGGTCGAACAGCGGCCGCGTGTCGTACGCGACCAGCCCGATGCGGTCGCTGTTGCCGACGGCCGTCTTCGCGAGCGCCGCCGCGCTGTCGCATGCCCAGTCGAGCGGCGTCCGGCCGCGCGGGCCGGCGCGCATCCCGGCGCCGACGTCGAGGATGACGGCGTGCGTCGTGACGACCTCGTTCTCGAGGTCGCGCACCATCAGCTTCCCGCGCTTCGCCGTGGCCTTCCACGCGATGAACTTGAACGGGTCGCCGTGGCTGTGCTCGCGGAGCTCGCGCAGTTCCCCGGCGAGCCCGCGCCGCCGCACGTGGTGCATGCCGACCTGCTCGTGGAGCGCGCCGCCGATCGCGCGCACCGGCTGGCCTCGCAGCGGCACCGCTCGCGGGAACACCTTGATCGCGATCGGGTTCGGAAAGAACGCCTCGATGTCGAACAGCCCGAGCGCATCGCCGAACGTCAGCGCGGCGCCGTGCAGCACGTGGTAGCCGGCCGCGAGCGGCTTGACCGTGGTGGTCACCTCGACCTGCTGGCCCCGGCGCACCGTCGCGCTCGGTCGCTCGTCGAGCTGCAGCGCGCTCGCGGCCAGGATGTTCGACGACAGGATCCGCAGCTTGCGGCTACCGTGGTTGCGAAACGCCAGGTGCAGCTGAAACACGCGGTCCGCCGCGAGCGCGCCGCCCGGCTGGTCGCCCGGCGGCACCCACCACGACAGCTCGATCTTCTTCCGGCGCAGCAAGATCGCCGTCGGGTAGAACGCGAGGTACAGCGCCAGCAGCGCCGTCAAGATCATGCCGGCGAGCGCGGCCAGCGGCGGCTCGCCGTGAATCGAGCCCACCAGGAGGAACAGCAGCGCCGTCACGAGAATCAGCCGCCCGCGCGTGGCGAGCCGTGGGATCACCGGCGTCCTCTCGCCAGGTCCACCGCCAAGGCGCCGCAGACGCCAAGATGGTCAGAGGTTCCCTTGGCGTCGGTCTTGGCGTCGGTCTTGGCGTTTGCGGCGCCGTGGCGGTCAATCCGCATGAGCTCGGTCGCTCACCGTTTCGGCATCCGGTATCCGACCTTGTCGAGCGCCTCGCTGACCACCACCGTGCCGGCCGCGCCCTCCAGCTCGGCCTCCGGCGTCATGAGGATGCGATGGCCGAGGACGAGCGGCGCCATCGCGCGGACGTCGTCCGGCAGCACGTAGTCGCGGCCCTTGAGCAGCGCGAGCGCCTTGCTCGCGTGCACGAGCGCGAGGCCGGCGCGCGGCGACGCCCCGAGGTACACGCGGGCGTGCCCGCGCGTGAACGCCACGAGCGCGAGCACGTAGTCGATCAGCTCCTCGGCGACGAACACCTCCTGCGCGAAGGCCTGCATCTCGAGCACGTCGGCCGGGCCGACCATCGGGCGCACCGGCGGGGGCGTGCGATCGTACGTGCTGAGCATGCGCTTCTCGTCCGCCGACGCGGGATAGCCCATCTTCAGCTTGATGAGGAACCGGTCGACCTGCGCCTCGGGCAGGGGGTAGGTGCCCTCCTGCTCGATCGGGTTCTGCGTGGCGAGCACGATGAATGGCTGCCCGAGCGATCGCGTCTCGCCCTCGATCGTGACCTGCTGCTCCTGCATCGCCTCGAGCAGCGCCGACTGCGTCTTCGCCGGCGCGCGGTTGATCTCGTCGCCGAGCAGCACGTTCGTGAACACCGGACCCTCGCGCAGCACGAACTGGTTCGTGCGCATGTCGTGGATGTACGTGCCCGTGATGTCCGACGGCAGGAGATCAGGCGTGAACTGGATGCGGCGAAAGTGGCAGCCGAGCGTGCCGGAGAACGCCTTCACGAGCGTCGTCTTCGCGACGCCTGGATAACCTTCGACGAGCACGTGGCCGCGCGCGAGCAGCGCGGTGAGCAGCGACTCCGTGATCGCGGGAGCACCGATG
>JANXOM010000147.1 GCA_025353585.1 Deltaproteobacteria bacterium | reverse complement strand
GCGGCCGCCGGCGGCCGGCCGCCGCGATCGCCACGCCCACGAGCAGGCACGTCCCGAGGCTGCCCCCGACGGCGCCGCCGGCCGCGCACCCGCCCCCGCCGTTGGCCGCCGGCGTCGCGTACAGCTCCATCAGCCCGGCGACGTCATCCGGCGCGAGGTCCCGCTTCGTCGACTCGCACGCGTCGCCCGTCGCGAACATCGTCGCCTCGGGATGCCCGATCGCGTGCGCGAGCCCGACGCCATGGCCGAGCTCGTGCGTCAGGGCGCTCTGCAGGTCGTACTCGTCGCCACACCCGGTGAGGCTCGTCGCCCACGTGAAGTCCGCGGCGTCGAGGACCACGTCGGCGTCCTCGAGCTCACCGGTCGTGGCCGTGTACGCGACGAACGTGCGGCCGAGCAGGCCCATCTCCAGGTCGGGATCGTTCGGATCGACGAGCCAGCGCACCGTGCTGACGCCATCGGCCGCGTGCGGCGCGGCGGCCACCGCGCCATCGGCGATCGTCACGGTCACGGCGCCGTCGGCGAGGGCGGCCTGCCACGTCGCGGCGGAGGCGACGGCGACCGCGCGCGTGGCCGCGGCGTCCACCTCGGCCGGCCCTGGATCGAGCGCGAGCGCGAAGGACACCGAGCCCGGCGCCCAGTGGAGCGGCGCGCCGCCCTTGCTAGTCGCCACGTCGTACGCCGAGGCGGCGGGCGAGACAGCGAGCACGAGCGCAACAACGGGCAGGCGAAGACGGCGGCTCATGCGGTTCGAATCGGCCGGCGCGCCGATCCATCGAGCGGGCTCGCATCCCGCCCGATCTGGACGATGACCTCTCTGGATGCGCCGCGCCTTGCTGCTCGTGTTCTGGACGACGGCGTGCGCCACCCCCGGCATCGGCGCGGCGCCCACCGCCACCGCGGTCGACGGCGTCGCGGAGCTGTCCGAGGGCCTCACCGATCTCAGCGCGCAGTGCACGTTCGCCGCGCACACCGTCTCCCTCGTCCTCCAGCCGGGCGACGTTGCCTGGCTCAGCGTCGACGGGACCGTCTTCGACGTCAACGGCATCCCGTGCGGCGCGGCGACCGTCCCCACGACGAGCTCGATCCGCGTCGCCGAAGGCGCGGCCGGTGACGAGACACTGATCCTCGACGAGCGCGGCGGCGTGTTCGGCACGAGCGCCAGCGCCGCGACGGGGCCGGGCGTCGTCGTCATGCTCGGCACCGGGACCGACGCCGTCAAGTACGTCGGCACGGCCGGCGCGGACCGCGTCGTCGTCGGCGCCGCCGGCCTGTCGATCAACAACGACGCGCGCCTCGACATCGCGCTCGCCGGCACGGAGGCGCTCACCGTGAACCTCGACGACGGCGATGACCAGCTCTCCGGCGCCGGTGACGCCGCGACCGGCGCCGCGTATCCTGCCGCGCTCACGATCTACGGCGGCGCCGGCAACGACACGCTCCGCGGCGGCGCGGGCCCCGATACGATCTACGGCGGCGACGGGGACGACACGTTCGCCGGCGGCCCCGTCCCCGACGGCGCCGATGTCCTCGTCGGCGGCCCCGGCCGCGACACGGCCGACTACGCCGCGCGCACCGCGAGCCTTGCGATCTCACTCGACGGCATCGCGAACGACGGCGGCGCCGGGGAGCTCGACAACGTCGGCTCGGACATCGAGGTCGTGCGCGGCGGCACCGGCAGCGACACGCTCACCGGCGGCGGGGCCATCGACGAGCTCGACGGCGGCTCCGGCGACGACCTCCTGATCACCGGCTCCGGCGCCGATACGTTCGATGGCGGTCCCGGCCTCGACACCGTGTCCTACGCCGCGCGCACCGCATCGCAAGCGATCTTCATCGACGGCAACCCCGACAGCGGCGGCCCCGGCGAGCACGACCGCATCCTCCTGACCGTCGAGAACGTCGTCGGCGGCGCGGGCGATGACTCGATCATCGGCTCCGCCCTCGCGAACACGCTCGATGGCGGCCCCGGCGACGACACGATCAACGGCGGCGCCGGGGACGACCGCCTGATCGGAGGTCTCGGCGCCGATCACCTCCTCGGTGGGCCGGGCACCGACACCGTCGACTACAGCGCGCGCACCGCGGCCGTCCTGGTCGTCCTCGACGGCGCGACGCCGAGCGGCGAGGTCGGCGAGGGCGATCTCCTCGCGCCCGACGTCGAGAACGCGCTCGGCGGCGCCGGCGATGACACCCTCGTCGGCAACGCGTCCGACAACCAGCTCGAAGGCGGCCCCGGCAACGATGCGCTCTCCGGGCTCGGCGGGGACGACATCCTGGACGGCGGCCCCGGCGCCGATGCCCTCGACTGCGGCGCGGGCGAGGGCGACGTCGCGCTCGACCGGACGACGACTAGCGTCACGAGCTGCGAGCTGTGACGGATCGCCTCTGTATGGCCTGGCGATCCGGGCGAACCAACTCTCGTCAACCAACCCGTCCGTTTCCCTCGCTGCAGGAGATTTATGAAGCTCAGGTCCGTTTCTCGCATTCTCTGGACGCTCACCGCCGCCGGTGCCGGCTGTACCTCCCCGGAGCCGTCCTCCACCGACCCCGGGGACGGTGGCGACCAGGGCATCGAGGAAGCGAACCAGGCGCTGACCGATCTGAGCAGCGAGTGCACGTTCGTCGCGGGCACCGGGACGCTCACCGTGGCGATGGCCAGCGGCGATGTCGCGATGGTCGGCAAGTCCACCACGAACCAGATCGTCATCAACGGCTTTGCGTGCGGCGGCGCCACCGGCACGACGCTGAAGAAGCTCGTGGTGACCGGCACGGCCGGCGCGCAGACGCTGATCCTCGACTTCATGAACGGCACGTTCGCCCCCGGGATCGCGGGCACGGTCGGTATCCAGGTCGACCTCCTCGCCGGCACGGACGCTTTCAAGATCCGTGGCAGCAAGCTCGCCGACGCGTTCGTGTTCGGCAGCACGGGCATGGCCTTCAACGGCGACGCGTTCCCCGACATCACCGTCGCGGGCGCGGAGAGCTTCGTCGTCTCGATGAGCGACGGAGACGACAGCTTCTCTGGCGCGGGCAACGCGGCCACCGGCGGCGCGGCCTTCGCGAGCGTGGTGACCGTGTACGGCGGCGCGGGTAAGGACACCATCCGCGGCGGCACCGGCAACGACATCCTCGACGGCGGTGATGGCGACGACGTGTTCGTCACCGGCGCCGTTGCCGATGGTGACGACGTCATGACGGGCGGCGCCGGCAACGACACCGCCGACTACTCGGCGCGCACGGCCGCGCTGACGCTGAATATCGACGGCCTGGCCGACAGCGGCGAGGGCGTCGAGGCCGACACGATCGGCACCGACATCGAGACCGTCAAGGGCGGCGCGGGCAACGACACCATCGTCGGCAGCCCGGGCAACGACATCATTTTCGGCGGCCCCGGCGATGACACGATCACCGGCAGCGGCGGCAACGACACGCTGAACGGCGACACGGGCAACGACACGTTCCTGGAGGGCACGGCCTCGAGCGGCGCCGACACGTTCAACGGCGGCTCGGGCACCGACACCGTCTCGTACGCGGCCCGCACGGTCGCGGTCATCGCCAGCATCGACGGCGTCGCCAACGACGGCGAGGCGGGCGAGCTGGACAAGATCGGAACGGACGTCGAGAACATCACCGGCGGCGCCGGTGACGACACGCTGACGGGCTCGCCGCAGGACAACGTCCTCGTCGGCGGCGCCGGCAACGATATCCTCAATGGCCTCGCCGGTAACGACACGCTCCGCGGCGGCGCGGGCAACGACGTCGAGAACGGCAGCGACGGTGATGACACGTTCGACGAGGGCACCGCGGCCAGCGGCAACGACAGCCTCCACGGCGGCTCGGGCGTCGACACGGTCGACTACTCCGGTCGCACGAACGACCTGACCGTGGTCATGGACGGCGTCACGGCGAGCGGCGAGTCCGGCGAGTCGGACACCATCTTCACGGACGTCGAGAACCTCAAGGGCGGCGCCGGCGACGATGCCATCACGGGCAACGCGGCCGACAACCAGCTCGAGGGCGGCGCGGGCGTCGACACCATCTTCGGCCTCGCCGGTGACGATGTCATCGACGGCCAGGCGGGCGCGGACGTCATCAACTGCGGTCTCGGCGACGGGGATATCCTGCTCGATGCCACGGTCGCCTCCGCGGCGAGCTGCGAGCTGTAGCCGGCACCGCAGGTCGGCGCTTCGTCGTAAGAAGCGAACCGCCAGGACGTCAGGACGCCAGGGACAACCTCCCTGACGTCCCGGCGCCCTGGCGGTTTGGTTTCGTTTCGGACCGACCCTGCCCGAAATCCCGGGTCGCATCGCGGCCTTGCGGCGCTACACATCTCGCGAGGGTCTCGTACAATTCCGTCATGGCGATCCGGCTATCCGATGAGAAGAAGCCCCCGGCGCAGAAGCGCGATGGGGACCGCGGCACCGGGCTCGTCCTGGACGAGCGGACCCGCACGAAGAAGCCGCCCATGTACAAGGTGCTCCTGCACAACGACGACTACACGACGCGCGAGTTCGTGGTGTGGGTACTCCAGGGCGTCTTCCACAAGAGCGAGGACGAGGCCACCGCCATCATGAGCCACGTGCACAACAACGGCGTCGGCGTGGCGGGCGTCTACACGTTCGAGGTCGCCGAGACGAAGGTCACGAAGACCCAGCACCTCGCGAAGGCCCAGCAGTACCCGCTTCAGCTGTCCATCGAACCGACCGAGTAAGGAGCAGAGCCCATGCTGTCACCAGAGCTCCAGGCCACGTTGCAGCGCGCCGTCGAAGACGTGCGCTCTCGCCGCCACGAATATCTGACGCTCGAGCACCTGCTCCTCGCCATCCTCGATGACCCGACGGGCGTCGACATCATCGTGAAGTGCGGCGGTGACGTCGAGAAGCTGCGCGGCGAGGTCGACCGGTTCCTCGGCGAGGAAGTCGACGAGCTCCCCGAGGGCGAGGAGTCGGGCCCCGATCAGACGATCGCGTTCCAGCGCGTGCTGCAGCGCGCGGCGATGCACGTGCAGGCCGCCGGCCGTCAGCAGATGACGACGGGCAACGTGATCGCGTCGATGTTCCGCGAGCGCGATTCGCACGCGGTCTATCTGCTCGAGAAGCTCGGTGTCACGCGCTTCGACGTCATCAACTACATCTCGCACGGCGTGTCGAAGGTCGACGCCGGCCAGCCGATCGTCCCGCGCGCCCGCGGCGTCAGCGAGGAGGCCGAGGCCGAGGACGGCAAGGTCGCGAACCCGCTCGAGAGCTTCTGCGTGGACCTCACGCAGCGCGCGCGGGACGGCAAGATCGATCCGATGATCGGCCGCGTCGACGAGCTCGAGCGGATGATCCAGGTGCTCTCCCGCCGCCGGAAGAACAACCCGCTGCTCATCGGCGAGCCGGGCGTCGGCAAGACGGCGCTGGCCGAGGGGCTCGCGCTGCGCATCGTGGCAAAGGAGGTCCCCGAGTCCTTGCTCGACTGCACACTATACTCGCTCGACATGACAGCGGTCCTCGCGGGCACGCGTTATCGCGGCGACTTCGAGGAGCGCCTCAAGGCCGTGATGAAGCTGCTCATCGCGAACCCGAAGTCGATCCTCTTCATCGACGAGATCCACAACATCATCGGCGCCGGCGCCACCAGCGGCGGCACGATGGACGCGGCGAACATCCTCAAGCCGCCCCTGTCGAACGGCGAGCTCCGCTGCATCGGCTCCACGACGTTCAAGGACTACCGCCAGGCGTTCGAGCGCGATCGCGCGCTGGCCCGCCGCTTTCAGCGCATCGACGTCGGCGAGCCGAGCGTGCCGGAGGCCGTGGAGATCCTGAAGGGCCTCAAGGGCAAGTACGAGGAGCACCACAGCGTCATCTACACCGACGCGGCGCTCGAGTCGGCGGTGGAGCTGTCGGCGCGCCACATCAGCGGGCACCTGCCCGACAAGGCGATCGACGTGATGGACGAGGCCGGCGCGAAGGTGCGGCTCATGAAGCCGGAGCTGCGCCCCGACCAGATCCGCCCGTCGCTCATCGAGGAGATCGTCGCGAAGATCGCGCGCATCCCGCCCCGCAGCGTCAGCAACAAGGACAAGAAGCAGCTCGGCGATCTCGAGGGCGACCTCAAGAAGCTGATCTACGGCCAGGACAAGGCGATCGAGCAGCTCGCGACGGTGATCAAGCTGTCGCGCGCCGGCCTCGGTCACCCCGACAAGCCGACCGGCAGCTTCCTGTTCGCGGGCCCCACGGGTGTCGGCAAGACCGAGCTCGCGAAGCAACTCGCCCAGGTGCTCGGCGTGGAGTTCCTGCGGTTCGACATGTCAGAGTACATGGAGAAGCACACGGTGTCCCGCCTGATCGGCGCGCCGCCGGGCTACGTCGGCTTCGACCAGGGTGGCCAGCTGACGGACGCGATCAACAAGCACCCGTACTCGGTCGTGCTGCTCGACGAGATCGAGAAGGCGCACCCGGACATCTACAACATCCTGTTGCAGGTGATGGATCACGCGACCCTGACGGACAACAACGGCCGCAAGAGCGACTTCCGCAACGTCATCTTGATCATGTCGAGCAACGCGGGTAGCCGCGAGATGGCGGTCGGGTCGATCGGATTCTCCGGCGGCTTCGGCGACGGCATCGCGGATAGCAAGGACGGCAAGAAGGCGATCGAGCGCGTGTTCACGCCCGAGTTCCGGAACCGGCTCGACGGGACGGTGTTCTTCGGGGCGCTGCCGATCGAGGTCATCAAGAAGGTGGCGCGGAAGTTCCTCGACGAGCTGGACGGTCAGCTCGCGGAGAAGAAGGTCGAGATCGAGGTCACGGAGGCCGCGGTCGAGTGGTTCGTCGAGCACGGGTACGACAAGGCGATGGGCGCCCGGCCGATGAGCCGGCTCGTCCAGAGCACGCTCAAGGCGCCGCTCGCCAACGAGATCCTGTTCGGCAAGCTCGTGCACGGCGGGATCGCGTTCGTCGATGCGAAGGACGGCGAGATCGTCATCACCTACGAGTCGACCCCGGACACGGGCGAGCACATGAGCGACCAACCCAAGGCGACGAAGCCGCCGAAGGTCGACGCGGTCAACTAGTCCGGCGTACGATGGGGCCGCGATGGCGGACCCCACCGACGACGGGACGGGCGACACCCGGAGGGTAGACCCGACCGCGCGCGGGCACGTCGGCGCCCTCGACGCGACGGTCGGCGCCCAGACGCCGCCTCCGCCCCAGCTGACGACAGCGCCCATCCGGGGGCCGCTGTCGCGTCCGCGGCGGACGACGGGCTCGCCGCCGGCGGCCGGCGCCACGGACGGGCGCTACGAGCTGGGCGAGCTGCTCGGGCAGGGCGGCATGGGCGAGGTCGTGCTCGCGTTCGACGAACAGATCGGCCGCGAGGTCGCGATCAAGCGCATCCGCGCGACCGAGCCCAGCTCCGACGAGCGGGCGCGCTTCTGGCGCGAGGCCCGGGTGCAGGGGCGGCTCGAGCACCCGGCGGTGGTGCCGGTGCACGACCTCGCCGTCGACCGCGACGGCAAGCCGTTCTTCGTCATGAAGCGGCTGTCGGGCACGACGATGCAGGACCTCCTGCGAAAGCTGCGGGGCGGCTCGGCGGGCGACGAGGACCTCGCGCGGCGTCGGCTGCTGCGCGCGTTCGTCGATGTCTGCCTCGCGGTCGAGTTCGCGCATAGCCGCGGCGTCATCCACAGGGACCTCAAGCCCGCGAACGTGATGCTCGGCGACTTCGGCGAGGTCTACGTCCTCGACTGGGGCATCGCGCGCACCGTCACCGAGGCCGACGACAGCGGCGCGACCCCGCGTCCGAGCCTGTCCGACCTCAAGCTCGACACGGGCGACACGGCGGCCGGCACGATCATGGGCACGCCGGCGTACGCGGCGCCGGAGCAGCTCGTCGGCGAGCGCGCCGGCCCGGCCGCGGACATCTACGCGCTCGGCTGCATGCTGTACGAGCTGGTGGCGGGCGAGGCGCTGCACCGCGCGCGCGACCTCGGGTCGATCGCGGTCGCCGTCGATGCGCGGCCGTCCGCGCGCCGGACCGACGCCCCGCCCGAGCTCGACGCCGTGTGCGTCAAGGCGACCGCGCTCGACATCCCGGCACGGCACACGACCGCCCGCGCCCTCGGCGACGCCGTGCAAGCGTACCTCGACGGGGATCGTGACGTGGCCGTCCGCAAGGAGCTCGCGCGCGCGCATGTCGAGGCGGCCCGGGCGGCGCTCGCCCGCGGCAACAGCGAGGCCGATCGGCGCACCGCGATGCGCGAGGCCGGTCGCGCGCTCGCGCTCGATCCGACGGCGACCGACGCGGCGGAGCTCGTCACGCACCTGATGCTGTCGCCGCCGGCGTCGGCGCCCGTCGAGGTCGAGCGCGCGATCGAGGCGCACGATATCGGCACCGCCCGCTCGCAGGGCCGGCTCGCCGCGCTCGCGATGTTCGGCTACCTCGCGTTCCTGCCGCTGTTCGCGTGGACTGGCGTCCACGACTGGCGCGTGGTGCTCGGGCTCGTCGGGTTCGCCGTGGCGAGCTCGGTGCAGCTCTTCGTGCAGGTGCGCGGCGATCGGATCCGCCGCCGCGGCATCTACCTGAACGCCTGCATCAACGCGGTCGTGCTGGCCATCGTCACGCGCACCGTCGGGCCGTTCCTGATCGCGCCGTCGCTCGCGACCGCGATGCTCATCGGCTACGCGTCGCACCCGCGGTTCGGGCGGATCACGGTGGTCGCCGGGATCCTCGGCGCCGGGATCGCGGTGCCGTGGATCCTGGAGCTCGGGGGCGTGCTGTCGCCGACGTACGCCTTCGTCGAGGGCAACCTGGTGCTGAGCTCGCCGGTCGTCGCGTTCCGCAGCGCGCCGATCCAGCTGGCGTGCGCGCTGCTCCTGGTGGCGCTGCTCGCGGTCGTGGGCCTGCTCGCGCGGAGCATCGCGATCCGGCAGCGTGCGGCAGCGCACCAGCTGGAGCTACAGGCGTGGCATCTGCGCCAGATCCTTCCCGCCGGGAAGGTATGAGCGCGGGATGAAGTACGCGATCGCGGCGGGGCTGGCGGCGGGGGGCGTGGCGATGGTGGGAGCGGAACACCGCGCGGACGCGTGCTCGTGCGGCGCGTTCACATCGATTCATCCGGCCGACACCGCGACCGACGTGGCCGTCGATGCGGTCGTGATCGTCGTCAGCGACGAGCTCGAGCAATTGCAGGTGCACGTCCACATCACGGGGCAGGCGACGGAGGTGAGCACCGTGACCGAGCTCCACGAGGGGTGGGCGCTCGTCCGGCCCGCACAGCCTCTGGCCGCGAGCACGAGCTACGCGATCGAGGTCGACCGCCAGTTCGTGGCGGCGCAGACGACGACGTTCGTCACGGGGACCCGGAGCGCCACGCCGCCGCTCGCGTATGGGGGCATCGCGGCGTTTGCGCCGGAGACGATGGGCTATCCGCCGCACTCGAACGGCTCTGGATCCGGCTGTGGTGACTCGTGCGTGCAGCCGCAGCAGAGTGGTCAGGTCTCGCGCATCCGGGTTACCCACGCCGCCGTGCCAGCTGATGCGGTGCTGCTCGCGCTACGCCTCGTCGATCCTGCGACACATCAGATCACGAGCGAGATCGCGCTCGACGACGGCAGCGCCGCGAGCACCGTGCTGGGCTTCGCCGCCTGCGGCCCGCGATCGCCGACGCTCCAGCCCGGCGTGGCGTACTGCGCGCAGGTCGTCGCGTACGACGAGGCCGGTCACGCGGCCGGCAGCGCGACCGAGCTCTGCGCCGCCGCCGCGACGTGTGCGCCCGCGTTCGAGCCCGGCACCTGCGCGCCCGCAGACGCGTGCGACCTCGCCGTCGGCGACGGTGCGGCGAGCACCCCCGATGCCGGGAGCCCCATCGCCCACGCCGGCGGCGGCGGCTGCGCGGCGGCCCGAGATGCGCACGGCCTCGTCCTCGCCGCCGGCCTGCTGTCGCTGGTCGCCGTGCGGCGACGGCGGCGACGCGGCTAATGTAAGCTCGTGGCGGAATGCCCGACGACGCCGACTCGCCCTCCGGGGCGCGCACGTTGCCGACGATCATCGGGCGCGGCGCACCGGGGACGCTCCCCGGCGGCACGGGGACGCCGGACCAGGACACGATCATGCCGACCGACCGCGCGCCCGAGGGCGGCGGTGACATTCGCGTCGAGCTGCCCCCGATGGGCTACGAGCTCGGCGAGCTGATCGGCAAGGGCGGCATGGGCGAGGTCGTGGCCGCCCACGATCTCCGCATCGGCCGCGACGTCGCCATCAAGCGCATGCGCAGCCCGCACCCGAACGCGGGGCAGGTCGCGCGCTTCCTGCGCGAGGCGCGGATCCAGGCCCGCCTCGATCACCCGGCGATCGTGCCGGTCTACGAGCTCGGCACCGACGACGACGGCAAGCCGTTCTTCACGATGAAGCGCCTCGCCGGCACCACGCTCGCCGAGCGCCTCGCCGCCCGCGCGCCGCTGCCGCTGCTCCTGCGCGCGTTCGTCGATGTCTGCCTCGCCGTCGAGCTCGCGCACTCGCGCGGCGTCGTCCATCGCGACCTCAAGCCCGCGAACATCATGCTCGGCGACTACGGCGAGGTCTACGTGCTCGACTGGGGCGTCGCGCGCGTGCTGGCCGACGCGTCCGCGCCCGCCCAGACCGACATCGAGACCCTCGACGGCGGCACGGCCAGCGGCATGCTCCTCGGCACGCCGGGCTACATGGCGCCGGAGCAGATCCAAGGGCTCGAGGTCGTCCCCGCGACGGACGTCTACGCGCTCGGCTCGATCCTGTTCGAGATCCTGACGATGCAGCCGCTCCACCCGCGGGGTGAGGGCGCGCTCGGCAGCACGCTGACCGCCCCGCAGCAGTCGCCAGCGAAGCGCATCGCGGGCCTCGTCCCGCCGGAGCTCGACGCCGCGTGCCACGACGCCGTCGCCGAGAGCCCGGCCGAACGGCCCACGGCGCGCGCGCTGGCCGATCGCGTGCAGCGCTACCTCGACGGCGACCGGGACCTCGAGCGTCGGCGCGCGCTCGCCGCCGAGCAGCTCGTGGCCGCGCGCGCCGCCTTCGACTCGCGCGACGCGAAGGCCCGAGAGACCGCGGTCCGCCACGCGAGCCGCGCGCTCGCCCTCGATCCAGACTCCGAGGAGGCGGCCGGCGTCGTCAGCGCGCTCGTGTTCGAGCCGCCCGCCGAGATGCCGCCCGCGCTGCAGGCGGCGCTCGATGAAGACGAGCGTGCGTTCCAGCGCGTCCGCCTCAAGCGCGTGATGTTCGCCTACGCCGCGCTCCTCGCGACGTGGATCGTCATCCCGTTCTTCGAGGTGATCGACTGGTCGTTCGTCTTCATCTTCAGCGGGCTCGTGGCGGTCGCGGCCGCGAACACGTACCGGACCTTGCGGACCGGCCGCCACGACGTCCTGACGAGCTTCGCGATCAACATGCTGATGATCGTGGCGTTCTCGCGCGTCGGCAGCCCGTTCATCCTCACGCCCACGCTGATCGCGTCCGGCGTGCTGACGTTCTCGTCCGTGCGGCAGATCAGCGACCGCCCGTGGCTCCTCGTCAGCTGGGTCACCCTGACGGTGATGGCGCCGATCGTCCTCGAGTGGCTCCACGTGATCCCGGCGAGCTGGACCATCCACGGCGGTCGGATCGAGATCGTGTCCCAGGTCTTCGCGCTGCGCGGTACGCCCGAGGTCATCGGCCTGACCCTCGTCAACCTCGTGTTCCAGCTCGTCGTGTGCTGGAGCGCGCTCGGCAATAGCCGCGCGCGGTGGGACTCCGCCCGCAGCCAGCTCATCCTCGCCTGGCACCTCAAGCAGATGCTCCCCGAGGGCCCGCGCCCGTGGCCCGCCCCCAAGCGCCGCGCCTGAACCGATGCTCGGCGACGACGACCACAGCCTCGACGAGCGCGAGACCCTCGGGCCCGCGAACACGATCGCCGAGACGATCGGCGGCGATGCCGCGGCGCCGACCGGCTACACGACGAGCACGCTCCTCGGCAAGGGCGGCATGGGCGAGGTGGTCCTGGCCCACGACGCGCGCGTGGGCCGCAAGGTCGCGCTCAAGCGGATGCGGGCGGCCGCGCCGAGCGCCGAGGCCCTCGCCCGGTTCCTCCGCGAGGCGCGGATCCAGGCGCGGCTCGAGCACCCCGCGATCGTGCCGGTCTACGACCTCGGCCGCGGCGCGGACGGGGCCCCGTACTTCACGATGAAGCGGCTGGCGGGCACCACGCTGCACGACCAGCTCGGCGGCGCGCAGCCGCGCCAGGCGCTTCTGCGCGCGTTCGTCGACGTGTGCCGGGCCGTCGACTTCGCGCACACGCGCGGCGTCGTGCACCGCGACCTCAAGCCGACGAACATCATGCTCGGCGACTTCGGCGAGGTCTATGTCCTCGACTGGGGCCTCGCGCGCGTGCTGGGGACACCGCCTCCCCCGGGCGAGACGGACGTCGCGCAGCCGGGTGACGCCCTCGGGGCCGACGACATCGCCACGCTCGACAGCCAGACGCAGGTCGGCGCGGTGCTCGGCACGCCCGGCTACATGCCGCCCGAGCAGCTCGCGGGGGCGGAGGTCACGCCGGCCGCCGATGTCTACGCGCTCGGCTCGATGCTGTTCGAGATCCTCGCCGACGAGCCGCTGCATCCGCGCGGCCCCGGCGCGATGGGCAGCACGCTCGCCACGCCCACCGCCTCGCCGGCCGAGCGCGCGCCGCTCGCCGACATCGCGCCCGAGCTCGACGCCGCGTGCGTGGCCGCGCTCGCCGCCGAGCCCGAGGCGCGCCCGACCGTGCGCCAGCTCGCCGACCGCGTGCAGGCTTACCTCGACGGTGACCGCGATCTCGAGCGTCGCCACGCGCTCGCCGTGTCGGAGCTCGCCGCCGCCCACGCCGCCGTCGCCAGCGCCGATCCGACGCGCCGGGCCGACGCGGTCGCCGCCGCTGGCCGCGCCCTCGCCCTCGATCCCACGTCGAAAGAGGCGGCCGAGCTCGTCAGCTCCCTCATGCTCGCGCCGCCGCACGCCATGCCCCCGGAGCTCGCCGCCGAGCTCGCGCAGCTCGACGACGGTCTCGCCGTCAGCGCCGCCGGCCAGGCCGCCTTCGCGATCGCCGCGTTCTTCCTGTTCGCGCCGTTCTTGCTCGTCTTGCGCGTCACCAGCTGGCCCATGGTCCTCGGCACCTTCGCGCTCGTCGGCGCGCTCGTCGCCTGGGCCGGGGTGATGGCGAAGCGCCGTCGCATCCAGCTGATCCCGTTCCTCGTCGCGTATCACGTGTTCCTCATCGTGCTCGGGCGCGTCTTCGGGGTCTGGGTCATGATCCCGGGCCTCATCGCGCTGTCGAGCACGGCGATGGTCGCGCTGCCGCAGATGCTCGAGCGCCTGTGGCTCGTGCTCGTGCTGGCGCTGTTCGCCCTCCTCACGCCCGTGGCGCTCGAGCACGTCGGCCTCCTCGCGTCGACCTGGTCGATCACCGACGGCACGCTCGTCGCGCGCTCGGGCATGTTCGATCTCGGTGGCCGCGGCGCGATCGCGTTCATCGTGGTCGCCCACCTCGCCATGGTCGTCGTGAACGCGATGCTCGCGCGCGAGATCGCGCGGTCGCGGCGCGACGCTCATCACCGCGCCGAGATGCAGGCGTGGCACCTGCGCAAGCTGGTCCCTGGTTCCACGCGCCCACGGGCCTGAGATTCTGAGACGCTCGGGGAATGGATGCGGACGAGACGCTGCCGGAGGCCGGCTACGACATCGGCGAGGTGATCGGGCGCGGCGGAATGGGCGAGGTGCTGCTCGCGCGCGACGCGCGGATCGGCCGGCAGGTCGCCGTGAAGCGGATGCGCAGCGACGCGCCGTCGCGCGAGGCCGTGATCCGCTTCCTGCGCGAGGCGCGGATCCAGGCGTGCCTCGATCACCCGGCGATCGTGCCGGTCCACGAGCTCGGCCGCGACGCGGATGGTCGCCCGTACTTCACGATGAAGCGGCTCGCGGGCACGACCTTGCAGAGCCGGCTCGTCGGATTATGTCGCCCGGTCGCCCGCGACGAGAGCGATTCGATCAGCCTGTCGGAGAGCCTCGTGACGAGCGTGTCGCCGGCGGCGCTGACGCGGACGCTCCTGCACGCGTTCGTCGATGTGTGTCGCGCGATGGACTTCGCGCACGCGCGCCGCGTCGTGCACCGCGACCTCAAGCCGGCGAACATCATGCTCGGCGAGTACGGCGAGGTGTACGTGCTCGACTGGGGCGTCGCGCGCGAGCTCGGGTTCGACCGCACCGCGAGCGGCGGGATCGATGTCGCCGCGCTCGACGGCCAGACCCATGCGGGCTCGCTGCTCGGGACGCCCGGGTACATGGCGCCGGAGCAAGCGCGGGCCGAGCAGGTCGACGTCGCCGCCGACATCTACTCCCTCGGCTGCATCCTGTTCGAGATCCTCGCCGGCGACCCGGCCCATCCCCCGGGCGCCGGTGCGCTCGCGAGCAACCTGGCGAACGCGGTCGGCTCACCTGCGGAGCGCCGGCCGGGCCGGGACATCGCGCCCGAGCTGGACGCGCTGTGCGTCACGGCGCTCGCCTCGGACCCCGCGGAGCGGCCGACGGCGCGCGGCCTCGCGGCGGGGGTGCAGCGCTACCTCGACGGCGATCGCGACCTCGCGCTGCGGCGGGCGCTCTCCGCCGAGCGCCTCGGGGCGGCCCGGCGGGCGCTGGCGCGCACGCGCGGCGGTGACGAGGAGGCGCGGGCGACCGCGATCCGCGCGGCGAGCCATGCGTTCGCGCTCGACCCCGGGTCATCCGAGGCGGCGCACCTCGTGACCGCGCTCATCCTCGAGCCGCCGCGGACGATCTCGCCGGGCCTCGCGGCGCGGCTCGTGGAGATCGACGCGCGCTTCATGGCGCAGCAGTGGCGGAGCGCGACCCTCGCGTACGCCGTGTTCTTCTTGTTCCTCCCGGTGCTGATGTGGCAGGGCGTGCGCGACTGGCCGGTCGTCGCCGGCGGCTACGCGTGCATCGCGGCGATCGTCATCCTCGGGCGTAGCGCGCTCAGCCGGCGCGACGTCAGCGCCCCGCTCGCGCTCGCGCTCAACACCGTGTTCATGATCCTGTTCGCGCGCCTCTACGGCCCGATCTTTGTCTTGCCCGGCGTGCTGGCGGTCGAGACGTTCGCGTGGATGTCGTACCCGCGCTTCGTCGACCGTCCGTGGCTGCCCATGCTGCTCGTGGCGGCGACGCTCGTCATCCCGATCGCCCTCGAGGCGCTCGGCGTCCTCGCGTCCACCTGGCACGTGCGTGACGGCGCGATCGTGACCACCTCGGCCGCGCTGGACCTGTCGCGCGGCGCGACGCAGATCGCCCTCGTGCTGATCGCCCTTGCCACGGTCGTCACGGCCGGTGTGTTCTCGCGCGCGCTGGCGAAGGGCCGGCGGGACGCGCAGCGCGACCTCGAGATCCAGACGTGGCACCTGCGGCATCTGCTGCCGACCTGACGTGTTACGGTCGCGTCATGCCTCCCCCTCCGAAAAAGCAGCTGCGCTGGGGCCGCCTGTTCGGCGTGTTCGTGGTGTTCGCCGCCATCGTCGGCGGCGTGATCTACGCCGTCACGGCGCGCTGAGCCCGCGTTCTTCGCGGGCGATCCCCTCCGTACAGGCGCCGGCGGCGGAGCCGCCAGGCCGATCGAAAGAGGCCGCGATTTATTCGCGGTCTCCGAGCAGCGGCAGCAGCTTCTCGGCGAGCTCCGCCGGGTGCTCGCGGTGCATGAAGTGTCCGCCGCGCATCTCGATGACGTCGTAGGGGCCGGTGAACATGCGCTGCGCCGCGCGGTAGTCCGCGGGCCGGACGAGCGGATCGTCCGTGCCGGCGAAGACCGCCGTCGGAACGGTGATCTTCCGCCGCATGAACGACTCGGGCCGGAAGCGCAGCTGGCGGTAGTAGCCGAACGCCGCGTCGAGGCTCGCGCGGTCGGCGAACGTCTCGCGGATGGCCTCGAATTCGCTCGCCGGCGGGGACCAGGTCGGCGACCAGCGCTTGTAGATCGCGGGCAACGCCGCGAAGTCGTTCGCCGCGAAGCGCGCGGCCGCGCCCGGCAGCTTGAACGCGATGAAGTGCCGCGCGCCCCAGAGCTTGGCGGGCGAGGGCTTCAGCGTCGCGGGGTGCGGGATGCCGATCGTGACGAGCTTCGTGACCCGGCTCGCGTCGAGGGACGCCGCGGCGTACCCGGCGGCGGCGCCGAAGTCATGGCCGACCACGATCGCCGAGCGCGCGCCGAGGGCCTCGATCAGCGCGAGCACGTCGCGGCCCAGCGCCTCGAGGTTCGCGTCGCGGTCCGGGGTCGCCGTCGGCGCGTAGCCACGCGTCCACGGGCTGACCGCGCGAAAGCCCTTCGCGGCGACGATCGGGCGGACGTGGTCCCAGCTCCGCGCGGTATCGGGAAAGCCGTGGACGAGCAGGACGAGCGGCCCGGTACCCTCCTCGAGGTACGAGAAGTCGAGGCCGTTCGCGCGGACGTGACCGAGCCGCGCGCTAGTCGGGAGTGAGAGGGTCATCTTTGTCGCGGAACAGTCGCATGCGAACGCGCTCGTGCTGGCGCGCCTTGTAGGCTTCGTGGCTGGACTCGCCGGACTCGTTGCGCTGGGCCGTCTGCTTGTCGCAGACCTGGAATTCGGTCAGCACGAACACCACGTGCGAGAGCTCGGGCGACAGCTCCGCGCGCGGCAGCAAGCGCTCGAGGCGCAGCGGCAGATCCGCGACGAAGTTCACGATGCGGTACTCGGGGCCCGAGAACTCGTTGTAGGGCAGCTCGGCCGGCGTGGCGCCGCTCGACGTGCCGGCGCGCGGCTGCTGCGCGACGACGCTGCGCAGATCGACGAGCTGGTTCACCGACTCGCCGGGCACCACGTAGTTGAACGGGATCAGCTGGCGCGTGAGGGTCGCGAGCATCGGGACCAGGTCCTCGTACTGCGGGACGATCAGGCGGAAGCGCAGCTTGTCGTAGATGTTGGCGGCGAGCGTGGACCGCTTCGCCATCAGCTTCATGATCTGCGAGTCGCGCGGCTTGCGGCTCCACTCGAACTCGGCGAGCGGGGCGCCGGCGGCGCGCAGCTGCTCGACCACGGCGAGGACCTTCAGCTCGATCTCGCGGAAGATGATCTCGTCGGAGACGCTGACCTTGAGCAGGGCGGCGCGGCCGTTGATGTGGTGGATGATGTGCATCACCTTGAGCACGACGCACGCCCACTTCTGGTGCGGGCCGTGGCTCGAGGCGACGAGGAACAGGTCGCGCGCGGGCAGGTCGGCGGCGACCTCGTCCGGGATCGCCATCGCAAAGGCGCGCGCGAGGTAATCGACGGCATCCGCGCGGATGTCCTCGAAGCGGCCCATCTCCTCGTCCGACTCGGGGTCGAACTCGTTGAGGCGGAGGAAGCGGTCGACCTCGCCGTGATCGGCGAAGCCCAGGTGGTGCCAGTCGATAACCGAGTCGCCGCGGAGCATCATCCGCACCGCGGTGACGTCGGCGAGCGTCAGCTCACCGATCCCAGGCGGACGCGCGACGCGCGGCAGGACGGTGGCAGCCACCTGTCCAGTCTACGCCTGCTTGCGCACCTTCGTCAGCCGCAACGTGGCCGTGAACAAGCTGATCACCCCGAGCCCCGCGATCATGTTTCCGATTACTGCGATCATGTGAATCCCTTTCCGTGCCAACGACCCGCGGCCACAGGACTAGTCCCGAAATGATCAGGCGGGAAGGGGGGCCGTGTCCAAAAAACGGCGAGATCGCGTTACGGTTGTCACTGGAATGCAGTTCGCCTGCGAGCAATGCGGCGCCAGCGTGGACTTTGCCGGCGTCAGCAGCGCGGCCTGTCCGTACTGCGCGAGCCCGAGCGTCGTCGAGCGTGCGCCCGCTCCCGGTCGCGCCCTGCCGTCGTTTGTCCTCGCGTTCACGAGCGACGAGGCCCGCGCCCGGACCACGCTGGGCACGTTCCTCGGGCGCCGCCGCTGGTTCTCCGACGGCGCGATCGCACGCGCCCAGGTCAGCGGCCTGCGCGGCGTGTACGTGCCGGCCTACCTCTACTCCGCGGTCGCGCGGACCACGTACTCCGCCTCGATCGGCGAGCACTACGAGGAGACCGAGGAGACGACCTCCACCGACGCCTCGGGTAAGACGACCACGAGCACGCGGACGGTGACCCGCACCGAGCATTGTCCGCTGGCCGGACTCCACGTCGGGTACGTCACCGACGTCGTCGTGAGCGGGTCGGCGGGGCTCGGCGACGACGAGCTCCAGCGCGTCGAGCCGTTCGACCTGCGCCAGCTCCGGCGCCACGCGCCGGCGATCATCAGCGGCTGGATCGCGGAGGACTTCGCACGCGACCAGGCGGCGTGCCTCGCGCGCAGCCGCACCGAGGCGATGGACAGCATCGGCACGCGCCTCCGCCGGTTCATGCCGGGCGACAACCACAGCGACCTCACGTGGAGCACCCGGCTCGAGTGGGAGGGGATGGAGCCGATCCTCGTGCCGATGTGGATCGCGGCCGCCCGCTATCACGAGGACAAGCCGCCGCTGCGGGTGGTGATCAACGGGCAGACCGGCGCCGTGCACGGCGAGATCCCGATCTCGTGGCTCCGCGTCGTGCTCGCGGTGCTGCTGCTCGTGGGGCTCGGGGCCGCGATCTACGTCCTGACGAGGCACGGCCGATGAGCGCGGTCCCGGCCGTCGCGCTGGCGCCGTGCGGCCGGTGCGCCTCGCCGCTCGAGGCGGGCGACCTGCGCTGCGCCGTGTGTGCGCTGCCGGCGCCGCCGGTGATGACGATGGTGGCGGCGGATCACGCGCGCGTCCTGCGCTGCCGCGAGTGCAACGCCGCGATCGCCTTCTCGCCCGCGGTGCAGGCGCCGCGCTGCGCGTTCTGCGGCTCGGTGATGGAGGTCGAGCAGCCGGTCGATCCCGTGGAGGAAGCGCGGATTCGCGTGCCGTTCGCGGTCCCGCGCGAAGAGGCCTCGGCGGCGCTGCGCACGTGGCTGGCCTCGCGCGGCTGGTTCGCGCCGCGAGCCCTGGCCGCCGAGGCCGTCCTCGACTCGCTCGCGCCGCTGTACTGGGCCGGCTGGATCGTCGACGCGCGGGTCGCGGTCACGTGGACCGCGGACTCGAATGCCGGATCCGGTCGCTCGGCATGGGCGCCGCACGCGGGCCAGTTCGAGACCCAGTGCGCGAACCTCGTCATCCCGGCCTCGCGTGGGCTCACGATGCGCGAGTGCAGCCAGCTCGCCGGGTCCTACGACCTCGCGCGGGCGGTGCCGCTGGATGCGGCGCGCGATGAGGGCGCCGGCGAGGGCTCGCCGCTCGGGAGCGTGATCGAGAGCTTCGACGCGCAGCGGAGCGCGGCCCGCGCGCTCGTGCACGACGCGATCGAGGCCCTGGCGAAGATCCGCGCCGAGCCGCACATCCCCGGCTCGCGCTTCCGCAACATCCACGTCTCGTGCCTCGTCGACGCGCAGGCGACCGAGCGCGCCGCGCTCCCCGCGTGGGTGATGGCGTACCGCTATCGCGACAAGGCCTACCGCGCCGTCATCCACGGCCAGCGCGCCGGCGTGGTCATCGGCAAAGCGCCGCTCGACGCGACCAAGGTCGCGTTCCTGATCCTGGCCGGCTGCACGTTGCTCGCGGTCATCGCGATCCTCGTGCTGACGCGCCACCGCTGAGCTCGCGTCTTCGCGGGCGATCTCCTCCGGACAGGCGCCGGCGGCGGAGCCGACAAGCCGATCGACAGAGACCGCGATTTATTCGCGGTCTCTGAAGGAGCGGTCCGTCACCGCTTGCGCAGCAAGTTCCGCGAGCTCCACCAGCTCCACACGAGCAGCACGCCCGCCACGCGTGCCGTCCACCAGCCCCACTGGGCCCGCGGGTCATCGCCGCGGCCCTCGAGGATCACGGCGATCGTCGCGCCCGCGACGCCGACCGCCACGTAGATCAGCTGGTGGCCGAGCCGGTACATCAGGGTCGTCGGCCCCTCGATGTTCTTGAACTTGAGCTGGATCTCGCCCGCGTGGGCCGCCCGCATGAGCTTGCGCATCTCGACCGGCAGCGCGGTCAGCGACAGCACGAGGTCCTTCGACGTGTCGACGAGGAGCTTGCTCCAGTCGCCGGCGTCGCCGAGAACGAACCGCTCGAGGTACGGGCGGATGACGGTCATCGGATTGAGCGTCGGATCGAGCTCGGTGCACAGGCCCATGAGCAGCAGCAGCGTGCGCTCGAGCACGATGATCTCCTTGGGGATGACGAAGCTCGCCGACAGCTCGCGCAGCGAGATGTCCATCCTCCGCAGATCCGCGACGCTCTCGAGCCCCTTGCTCGGGTCGAACTTGATGTCCTTGAGGTTCAAGGAGTCGAGCGAGATGTTCTGCTGGAAGCGATCGTGGAAGTACTCGATGACCTGCTCGAACATCTGCTCGTTGGCGCCGCGCGAGACGAAGCCCATCGTCTTCATCGCGGCCACGATGCGCGGCGTGTCGCGCATGAGCGCGCCCTGGATGAGCTCCACGATGCCGGCCCGCACGTTCGCGGGGATCTCCGCGACGGCGCCGAAATCGAGGAACACCATCGTCGGCGGTTGGCCCTCGCGCGCGCGCACGAGCAAATTCCCCGGGTGCGGATCGGCGTGATAGACACCGTCGGTGAAGATTTGCTGGCAGTACAGCTCGACGATCTGGCGCGCGAGGTGGCTGCGGTCGAGGCCGAGCCGCTTCGTCGCCGGGTGGTCCGTGATCTTCACGCCGGGTTCGAAGTGCGTCGTGAGGACGCGGGTCGTCGACAGCTCGGCCACGACCGTCGGGAACGCGACGTCCGTGCGGTCCGGGAAGTTCGCGGCGATGCGCGCGCCGTTGTCGGCCTCCGCGCGGTAGTCGAGCTCCTCCATCACGATCAGGCGGATCTCGCGATAGAGCTCGTCGAGGCCCTGGTAGGGGACGAACCACTCGATGATCCGGAAGATCCGGCGCAGGGTGCCCAGGTCGCGGCGGACCGTCTCCTCGATGTGCGGGTACTGCACCTTCACGGCGACCTTCGTGCCGCCGTGCATGCGCGCGAAGTGGACCTGGCCGATCGAGGCGGACGCGATCGGCGATTGATCGAACTGCTCGAACAGCTGCGCGGGCGTCTTGCCGAGCTCCTCGACGATGCGCGCCTCGATGTCCGCGTACGGGTGCGGCGGCACGGCGTCCTGCAGGCCCTCGAGCTCCTTGCGAAACTCCTCCGGCAAGAAGTTCGTCATGATGCTGATGAGCTGCCCGACCTTGATGAAGAGACCCTGCAGGTCGCTGATCGTCTTCTCGATGCGGCGCGCGTTGCGCAGGTTCGCGGCGCGCGTCGCGTGCCCGAGCCAGGTGTCCGAGTGAAACCGGGAGCGCAGGCGCAGCCACAGGTAGCTGGCGATCACCATCCACGTCGTCCAGTACGCGCGGAAGCTGCGCCCGAACATCGGCGGGCGGCGCGCGACCTTGGCCGCCGAGTAGCGCCGCGACTCGCGCGCGAGCAGCATCGCCGAGTCACCGGGCGGCGCACTCTCGACCATGGCGAGCATGGTACACCAAGGCCATGGCGACCGAAGACGACGATGAGCCCGTGCGTGGGCACACGGTGCCGCCGGCGGCCAGCGCGCCCGCACGCGAACGCGAGCCGAGCGATCGGGACCCGCGCCCGAACCGGCAGACCGAGCGGCAGACCGACCGGGCGGACCGCCCCGACCGGGCCGACCGCCCCGCCGACGACGGCCTCACCGACACGATCCGCCAGCGCCTCGAGCACCTCGTCCCCGAGCTCGTCAAGAAGACGATCACCGCCGGCATGGGCGCGGTGTTCTCGACCGAGGAGGGCATCCGCAAGATCGCCCGCGAGGTCAACATCCCCGGCGTGGCCGGCTACATCTCGTCCTCGGCCGACGGCGCGAAGGACAAGGTGTTCGAGATCATCGCCCGCGAGACGCGCGAGTTCCTCTCGAACATGAACTTCACGGAGGAGGTGGCCAAGATCCTGACCACGCTCTCTCTCGAGGTGAAGACCGAGATCCGGTTCATCCCGAACAGCGAGCGCCTCGGCGGCGCGCAGCCCGACGTCAAGGCGAGCGTCCGCATCAAGCGCGCCGGCTCCGAAGACGGCGAGAAGTAACGAGGAGCGCGAGCCGGGCTTGGCCGCCGAGGCGCCAGGTCCGCCGAGAGCGCCGCCAAGGAGAGGAATGCGGAGAGGCGCACGCGCCCTTCCTGCGATTTTGCCGTGGCAACTCTCTTGGCGTCTTGGCGGCCAATCTGGCGTGAGGACTTGCTACGATCCCTCTGTGAGGGCGCACACGCTGTGGATCTGCGTCTCGCTGCCGGCCTGCGCGCAGCTCGCGGGCATCGACAAGACGACCGGCGGGGGTGACGCCGGGCCGACCGGCTCGTCGCTCACCATCGAGCGGTACTCCATCGGCGCCACCATCGTCGAGGCGCCGCAGCCGATCGGGGGGCTACCCGCGCCGACGTTCTTCATCGGGTCGGACGCGGTGCCGGGGGTCGCGAGCGGCTCGAACGCGTGGACCACGGACCAGATCGCGAGCGCGGTGCTGGTCCAGCTGCCGAACACGCCGCCGGAGCTGTTCGAGTTCCCGGCGCTCGCCGTGACCGAGCTGTACGCGCAGCTCGAGCGGCCGGGCGCCACCCCGCCGCCCGCCGCGGCCACGGTCGATATCGAGCTGTCGCTGCCCTCCGCGGTCGTGGCGGGGGAGACGTTCGAGATCCTCGACGTCGGCGCGTGGAGCACGCACGCGCTCGCGCCCGCCGTGGCCGATACGACCATCGCGGCCCCGGGCACGTCCTACGCGAGCTTCGCGTCGGCGACCGGCCGGCCGCTCGACGCCATCGGCGCGGCGGACGCGATCCTGGCGCTGCGCTACACGGGGCCGCGGCTCTCCGCGGTCCTCGATCTGCCGGGGTTCGCGCAGACCGGCGCGGACACGATCAGCGGCACGCTCGTCGCCCTGCCGGCGACGCAGACGCTCGGCGCCACCGTCTCGCCGGACACGGGGACCACGCGGCTCGCCACGGTCGCGCCGCTGTCGCCGAGCGCGCCCGTCGTCTCGTGGTCCCTCCAGGCCGCGCCCGGCTACCGGATCGCCGCGACCTCGGGCGTACAGCTCACCGCCGCCGCCGCGCCCGTCACGGATCTCGCCGTGACCGCGACGTACGCGAACCCGTTCGCCACGGTGCGCGACTGGCACACGGTGTTCACGTGGGTCATCCATAGCGACCGCGCGTACACGCCGCCGGCTGGCGCGCTCGCGACGCAGACGATCGGCCTGACGGCGCAGCTCGTCACGATCCGCGAGCCCGGTGACGGCGCGGTCCCCGACGCCGCGTCCCTCGATGCCGGCCTGCCGACGCGGGTGACGCTCGGCGCCACGCCGCTCGTCACCGACGGCCTCGCCATCACCGACGATCCGACGACGCCGCTCGTGGTCACCGTCGCGTCGGACCACCCGACGAACACGCTCTACCGGGTGTCGGTCATCGAGACGACGCTCGCCGCCGACATGGTCACGCCGCTCGCGACGACGACGTTCGCGTACACCGGCGTCGACGCCACCTTCACGCTGCCGGCCAACACGCTCGTCGCCGGTCACACGTACCGCCTGCGCGCGCAGTGCTTCGAGGGCGGCTTCCCGGGCATCGCGACCGGCGACCTCACGATGCGCGCCCTGCCGCTGTCGTTCGGGCTGCTCGACAGCGGCGTGTTCACCGTCGGAGCGCCGCGGTGAAGATCGCGCCCTCGTCGATCCTCGTCCTCGTCCTCGTCTGCGGACTCGCGGCGGCCGCGCGCGCCGACAATCCGCAGGCCGACGCGAAGTTCCAGCTCGGCAAGCGGCTCCTCGCGCAGAAGCACTACGCCGAGGCGTGCGAGGCGTTCGAGGACAGCAACAAGCTCGAGCCCGGCATCGGCGCGGAGCTCAACGTCGGCCACTGCTACGAGGAGTGGGGCAAGCTCGCGACGGCGTATCGCGCGTACGACGCGGCGCTGACGATGGCCACGCGGGTGAGCGACGCCCGCGTGGCGAAGATCAAGGAGCGCATCGAGGCGCTCGACGCACAGGTCCCGCGGTTGACGCTCGAGGTCGCGAAGGACGCGAACACGGCCGGGCTCGTGGTGACGCTCGACGGCCAGCCGGTGCTGGCGAGCGCGATCGGCACGGAACAGCGCGTGGACCCGGGGCCGCACCGGCTCGAGTACGCGATCGGTGGTCAGACCAAGCGCACCAAGACGATCCCGCTCGAGCGCGGCGGCTCGTCGGACATCACGCTCGAGCTGCCGCACCTCGCCCCGGGCGCGGTCGCGGCGGCGAACGGTGGCCGCGTGGGGGCGTCCGAGACCCTGCCGCCGCCCGGCCAAAAGCGCCGCGTCGAGGGCGCGATCACGATGGAGGCGGGCGCGGTGCTGATGGGCGTCGCCGGCGTGCTGACGTTCTCGGCGCGCGGGTCGTACAAGGACTCGCTCGCGGCGGACTGCAACAACAGCCCGTCGATGTGCGACGCGGCCGGGCTCGAGACGACGCACGACGCTCGGCGCGAGGCGAACGTCGCGACGGTGGTGTTCGGCGTCGGGGCGGCGGCGGCGGTGGTCGGCGTGGTGTTGTACGTGACGGCGCCGAAGCACGAGACGCACGGCGAGCACGCGACGCGCATCGTTCCCGTCGCGAGCCCGGACCACGTCGGGTTCGCCGTGCTCGGCCGCTTCTAGTGGCGTGAGTCGAACAGGTCGTCGGCCGGGCGCGGGCGCGGGCGGACAGGCTTCGCGGGATCGGCTGGCTTCGCGGCCGGCGCCGGCGTCGGCGGCGCGATCGGCTTCGCCCCGACGACCGCGGGCGCCGCAGGCGCGGCGTCGGGCGCGACCGCGGCGTCG
>JANXOM010000053.1 GCA_025353585.1 Deltaproteobacteria bacterium | reverse complement strand
CTCGGCGATGGCCCCGCGCCGCCCTGCGGCGGCGCTGCCGAGGTGGGGCATGCCCACCTCGTCGAAGCCCGGCGGCGGGAACGCCGGCGGCATCGTCGGCGCGCGACGCGGCGCGATCGGCGGCAGCGTGGCGGCGCGCTTGCGGGCGCCCGGCGTCGGTGCGCGGGGGACGACGATCGGCGGCGGCGCGGACGAGGGTTTGCGGATCGCGCCCGGCGGCGGCAGCGTACGCATGCCGACGGGAGTCGGCTCCTCGGTCATCTCGTCGTCGACCACGAGCGCCTCGGGTTTCGGCGCCGTCGCGGCCGCGCTGGGGGGCTCGATCACCTCGATGGCGGGGAAGCTGTCCGCCGGCGTCTGCGCGCGGTTACGACCCGTGCGGCGATCGGCGCGCGTCGGCCGGGCCAGGGCAGGCGCGGTCTCGCTGATGGCGACGTCGCTGATCCGGGCGCGTGGGCCGCGCTGCCCGTCGGCAGCGCGGCCGGCTTCGGGCAGGCCCACGCCGGCGAGGGCACCCGAGCGCGCCGCGGGCCGCACCGGCATCTCGCGCGCCGCCGCATCCACGGCGAGCGCGGCCTCGGTCGGCGGTGGCACCGTCGGCGCGCGCTCGCCGCGCACGTTCGCCGTCTCCGCGAGCGCCTCGGGCGACGAGACTCGCAGGGGCGCGCTGCTCGTGGCCGCGCGCCCGCTGCCCGACGCCGCGGCTGCGCGTACCGACCCGCTACCGTGGGGTAGGCCCACGCCATCGACGGCGACCGCGGCCTCGCTCGTCGAGCGCGGCGGGGCGACGCTGTCGGGGCGCGCGGGACGGTCGAGCGAGTCGAGTCGTGGACCGGTCTGCGCGAGCCGCTCGTTTGGCGGG
The DNA here is from genome assembly GCA_025353585.1 of Deltaproteobacteria bacterium. GTDB lineage: Bacteria > Myxococcota_A > Polyangia > Haliangiales > Haliangiaceae > JABFXX01. Next base: position 2,684 of record JANXOM010000053.1, on the reverse strand, counting down.
GGCGTCACGGCCGCGGCCGCCGATCCGGACGCCGCCGCGTCGCGCTGCCACGGATACTCGATGCGCCCGTGGTTCGCGTGCCGGATCGTCTCGCGGAGAGACTCGGCGACGCGGCGCAGGTCACCCATCGACAGCCCGGAGTCGTCGAGCTGGCCGAGGTGCAGCTTGCCGTAGACGATGCGCTGCACGAGCGAGTCGATCGCGGTCGCGTCCGGCTTCTTCAGCGTGCGCGCGGCTGCCTCGACCGCGTCGCAGATCGCGAGGATCGCCGTCTCGCGGCTCTGCGGGGGCACGCCCGGATAGCGAAAGTCCTCGATCGTCAGGCCGTTGGGGTTCCCCTGCTCGCGACAGCGCGCCCAGAAGTACTCGAGCACCCCGTTGCCGTGGTGCATGTGCATGAAGTCGATGATCCGCTCGTGGAGCCCGGCGCGACGCGCGGTCCCCAGGCCCTCGGTGACGTGCTTGAAGATCGCGGCGCATGACGCCTCGGGCGGCATCTGGTCGTGCGGGCTGGACTCGCCCGGCTCCAGGTTCTCGATGAAGTACTTCGGCGCCAGCGACTTGCCGAGGTCGTGATAGTAGGCGCCGACGCGGACGAGCCGCCCGTTCGCGCCGATCGCGTTCGCCGCGATCTCGGCGAGGTTCGCCATCGCGAGCGAGTGCTGCCACGTGCCGGGCGAGCGCTGCGCGATCTGCACGAGCAGCGGGTTCGCGAGGTCCTCGAGCTCCACGAGGCGGCCCTGCGTGATCTCGCCGACGAGGCGCTGGTAGAGCGGCACGAGCGGCACGGCGAGCACCGACGCGATCGCCGGCCCGAGCGCGGCGGCGAGCCACGGCGTCTGCCACGTGCTGACATCGGAGGCGGGGAGGTGGCCCGTCGTCAGGTAGTGCAGCACCGGGAACATGACGGCCGCGCACAGGATCGCGGCAGCGCCGGCGGCGAGCGCGGCCGGCCAGCGGCGCTTCGGGCGCTCCGCGACGACGAGCCCGGCGACCGCGACCTGCACGAGCAAGAGGATGGCGACGCCGAGATCGAACGGCGCGAGGATGGCGAGCACGAGCGCGGCGAGGACGCCCGTCGCGAGGCCGACGATCCGGTCCTGGCAGAGCGTGGGCACGAGCGCGAACAGCGCGACCGGCACCACGAGGATCGAGACCGGCGTCGCGAGGAGGAGCGCCTTGACGCCGGCCGCGACCAGCGCGACGGCCCCGAGGCTCGCGAGCTGGACGCGGAGCAAGCGCCCGTACGTCGAACGTCGCATGTGGTGGGTGAAGATCGCGGCGAGCGCGGCCAGCAGCAGCACGATGGCCGCGGACAGCAGCGCGCCGCGCGGCATCGTGGTCGCGAGGTCGTCGATCTCGGCGACCTTCGCCGGCGTCGGCACCTCGCCGCGCGCGATGACCACACCGCCGCCGACGTGACGCGCGGGCGTGTCGAAGCCGGCGAGCAATGGCACCCGCACCGTGATCGGCGCCGGCTCGCCCGCGACGGCCGGGCCGCCGAGCCAGCGCTCCGCCGTCGCGACGGGCCACAGCAGCAGCGCGAACCCGACCGCGAGCGCGAGGCCGAGCCCGGCCCCCACGCGCCGGCGATGCGGGATCGCCTTCGCGAGCGCGGCACGCGGGGCGGACGCCACGCTAGACCCCGATGTCGAATTCGGCGCGCGTGCGCGGGCCGTGGATGGAGCGGAACTTGAGGCCGCGCATCACGCCCGACACGCAGTTGTAGAGCCCGCCCGCTTGCTGGCCGTTGACCTTCACCCACGTCACGTGGCCGGTCGGGCCGTCGATGATGATCGAGATGTTCGCGGAGCCACCGCCGTTGCTGGCCAGGCAGCTGCCGAGCCGGCCGCCCGCGCCGCTGTACGTCTGGTAGACCTCGCCCATCGGCAGGGTCTCGCTGGCGTCGTCGCCGTCGTCGCTCATGTCGAGCGCGAGGTTCTCGCCGGTGTTCTTCTCGCCGCCGCCCGTGGTCCCGGGGCCGTGGTGCCCCGGGCCGCCGCTGTGCGGGCGCTTCGGCGGCGCCTTCGGCTCGGAGACGGTGACGTGCAGCGACGCGTTGTCGAGCGACGCGATGCCGCCGCTGTTCTTGCTCGCCGCGTCGCCGCTGACGAAGTGGATGACGGCGTAGACGCCCGCGGCCGCCGCGAGCACCCCGAGGCCGATCGTCCCGTAGAGCACCACGCCGCGCTTCTGCTCGCGGCCTTGCTCCTTCACCTCGGCCTGCGCGCGCCGCGAGTCGTCGATGCGCTGGCGGGCGGCGTCGACCATGGGCCCCAGGAGCGGGTGCTTGCCCACGTCGCTGCGCGCCCCGGTATCCTTGTCGACGATGACGTTGCCGGCGACCACGTCGCCCTTGTCGATCTGCGCGACGACGTCGGCGAGGGAGAACGGCCCGTAGTCGAGCTTGCCCTTCGTGATGAGCCACTTCTCGATGGAGTCGGCGAGCGCCGACTGCAGCGCGCGATCGATGACGGGGTTTCCGGAGCTGGACGTCCCGGGGCCGGGCGCGGCGAGCTCGCTCGCGAGGCTGACCTGCTGGTCGAGCGTGGGGGCGGCGTCGAGCAGCGGGACGGCCTGCGTCTGCATGCCGCCGCCCTTGCCGAGCGCCTCCGCGACGACCTCGCCGAGGACATCGGGGCGCCCGAACCGCTTGTCCGGATCGCGGTGGCACGCGCGCGCGA
>JANXOM010000050.1 GCA_025353585.1 Deltaproteobacteria bacterium | reverse complement strand
CGCCGATGGCGAGACTGCTGCAGTCGTGAATTTTGAGGTCGTGTCCTACCACCGTCCCCGAACTATCCAGGCAGCGGGATCCTTTCGAAAGTTCGATGTTGTCGAGCTCATACGAGGCCCCTGATTGAAGCAGTAAATTTCCATTACCGTCGCCGCCGTCGAAATGCAGGTCGCGCAACCGCGAGCTGACCCCGAGTTCGAACGCGGCGCCATCGATCTTGCGTCCAAAGAACGCTGCGCCATGGCCGTGGATATCTAGTTGAGATGCACTCGTGGTGTCGGAGGCGATGCGGAATTGCTCGTTGTACGAACCAGGAGCGACGCTAATCGTGGACCGCACGCCGCCTGCCTGTTTTGACGCGAAGCCCAGCGTGCGGCACGGGGTGTCCTTCGTGCACGGCCCGGCATCGCTACCAGCGGCATCCACGTACACCACATCGGATTGGGAGAGGCAGGTGCCATCGTCGCCGCAGACGTCGGATTGGCACTCACCATCCAGCGCGCAGCCGCGACACACACCCGTATCGCAGACTGGTGCCGTGGTCGCGCAGTTGGAGGACCCGAGGCACTGCACACACGCCCCTTTCGAACAGAAGGCATCGGCCGCGTCGCCGCCGAATCCCGGGCATTGCGAGCTATCCTCGCAGGTTGCGGCGCACAGCCCCGTGGTGCTGCAGAACGGGACCGCTGCGTCGCAATCGTTCGGCGTGCTGCAGACCTCGGCGATGCATTGGTTGCCACGGCAGACGAGCCCGTCCGTGCAGATTTGCGTGTCGGGAATCCCCAGGCTCGTGCAGTTGGCTTGGTCGGTACAACAGAGCGCCGGGTTCTTGCGTGTGCCGCATGCTGACATGAGCCCGGCGGCAAGAAGGAGCGCATAGACGGGAGATGGCTTCATGGGGGGGGCTATCGGCTCGCGGTTTGGAAAGTTGCGTAAGAGCGCTGCCTCTGGGCATCCGCGTGAAAATACACGAGATGAACGGCCGGTTGCCCGGCGCCGCGGCCCGCTCGTCAGAGCTTGGGGCCGCAGTCGTCTTCGACGTCCCGGTTGAAGCTGGGGCTGCTGAAGCTCCACCGGCCGGCCCGGTAGGACGCACCGGCGTGGTCCATCTTGGCGCCGAGCTCGCGGGCGCGCTCCCAGGCGGAGGTCAGCGGGCAGCCGGGCACGCCGATCGGCGTGCGATCGCAGAACACGGCGGGCTCGAAGTAGACCTCGACCTTCGCCGCCGAGACATCGACGTTGATCTCGCACGGCTTGTCGCCGGCGCGGCTCGCGGAGATGAAGGAGAACTGCGAGACGTTGGTCGCGCGCGCGAGGTCGACGTGGCCATCGGGGAACGTGTCGTAGAGCTCCATCTGCACGAGGCGCGCATCGGGGGCGAGCTTGCGCGCGAGCGCCGTGGCGCGCCCTGCGAACGCGAGGTAGTCGAAGCGGGTCGCGTGCGACGGCGCGGGGTACGTGACGGGGCTCCGCTTGAGCGGGTAGGGATCCGGCGGGTTGCCCTCGAGCTGCCAGGGCTGGATCCCGGGCGCGGGGACCGGGCGGGGCGGCGGTGGCGGTGGCGGGACGGGCTCATCCCAGTCACCGTGAGGGGCGGACGCGGAGGTCGCGCCCGCGTCCCGATGCAGCTTCGGCGCGCCCGCGTCCGCGATGACGACCACGGTGCGCGCGTCACGCGGCGGCGGGCCGAACGCGGTCTGGGGCGCGGCGTCGACGGCCGGCGGCGACGGGGACGGCGACGCAGGTATCCGCGGGACCGCTGCGTCCCCCGGCGCAGGCACGGCCACCGCCGCGTCGACCGGCACGAGCGCGATGCGCGCTCCGCCATCGTGGATCGGCGCCGCACCGCCGCCGCCGCCGCGCAGCGCCACATACCCGCCGACCGCGCCCGTGGCGACGAGCGCCGCGACCCCGAGTCCGATCGCCACCGGCAGCGCGCGCGACCGCCGCCCCGGGCTCGCCGCGATCGGCTCGGCGCGGATCGTCGCCGCGACGGGGGCGAGATCCGTCTCCGGTCGCGCCGTGCCGCGCCGCGAGCGTGGAGCCGGGTCGCCCGTCGATGCCGCACGCCACTCGCCCGAGCCGAGGATGCCGCTCGCGGTCTCGAGCGCGTTCGCCATCGCGGCCGCGCTCTGGAACCGGCGCGCCGGATCCTTTGCGAGCGCCGTCAGGATCACGTCCTCGAAGCCCGGCGGGAGATCCGGCCGCAAGTCCGTCGGCCGCGGCGGCGCATCCTCGACGTGCGCGCGCATCAGGTCAAACATCGTCGCGCCCGCGAACGGCAGCTTGCCCGTCACGGCCTCGAACAGCATCACGCCGGCCGCGTACACGTCGGTGCGCGCGTCGATGCCCTTCGCGCCGCTGATCTGCTCGGGCGCCATGTACGACGGCGTGCCGAGGAGCGCGCCCGTCCGCGTCCGCGGCGAGAGGTCGTGCGCGTGCTGCGGCGCGAGCTTCGCGATGCCGAAGTCGAGCACCTTCGCGTTGCCCTTCGCCGTGACGAGCACGTTGTCGGGCTTCACGTCGCGATGGACGATGCCGATCGCGTGCGCGGCGTGCAGCGCCGACAAGACGTCGCCGAACACGCGCACGAGCCCGCCGAGCGGCACGCGGCCGGCGCGCACGAGCGCCCCGAGCGTCTTGCCGTCGATGTACTCCATGACGATCAGCGGGCGGCCGTCCTCGAGCTGCGCCATGTCGATGACGCTGACGATGTTCTCGTGCCGGATGAGGTTCACGGCACGGCCCTCGGCGAAGAACCGCTCGAGGAGCTCGGGGCTGCGCGCGGACTGCGGCGACAGGATCTTGATCGCGACGCGGCTGCCGATGTGCGGCTGGACGGCGAGGTAGACCTTGCCCATGCCGCCCTCGCCGAGGAGACGCGCGACGCGGTAGCGCAGGACGTCCGTCCCGAGGATCGGATCGCTGGCGAGCTCGAAGCGAGTGCCGTCCGCCGGGCAGAACGCGGGCGTCTCCGAGACGCCCCCGCATTCTGGACAGACATGCATGGTTTCATCGTACTGCACCCGGCTGCACCCGGCTCCACCCGGCTCCACCCGGCTGCAACCGGCTCCACCCGCTCGTGTCCATGCGATCAGACAACGCTGGTTCGCCTCGCCCAGAGGAGCCTCATGCGTTCACTGCCACTCGTGCTGCTGGCCGCCGCGGCGGCGTCCACGTCTGCGCCCGCCCGCGCCGACAAGTTCTCCCACGTCGCCACGGCCCAGCCGCGCGGCGACCTCTCCGCGCGCGTCAAGCCGCCGGCGCCAACCGTCGACGCTAACCCCGCGCGCCCGGCCGTCACCGGCGACGAGATGCTCCACATCGAGGGGCTCGTCGGCGCGGTCCACGTCGAGCAGGAGCACATCCTGGCCGGGCTCATCGCGACGACGCCCGACACCGAGCCCGACAAGGCCGACTACTTCGCGCGGCTCGGCGAGCTCTACGCGAAGGAGCACCGTACGGCGCGCCTCCTCGCCGTGGACGCCGAGCTCGCGGCCGGGCGTGAGGCGGATCCGCGCGGCAAGCAGAAGCTCCTCGCCACGGCGGTCGGCCAGCGCGAGGCGGCGCACCAGGCGCTCCTCGGTGCGGTGCGAACGTACCGGGCGCTGCTCGCGAGCCCGACAGCGGCGGCGTATCCGCGCATGGACACGGCGCTATTCTCGTTCGCATACGCGCTGCGCACGGGCGGCTACGCGAAGGACGCGCACGCGGTCTACGACAAGCTCATCGTCGACTATCCGGCGTCGCGGTACGTGGTCGAGGCGTTCTACGCCCTCGGCGACGACGCGTTCGAGGCGGGCCAGCTCGCCGACGCCGAGACGCGCTACACGAAGGTGACCCAGTTCCCGAAGTCCTCCGTTTACTGGTACGCGCGGTACAAGCTCGGCTGGATCCAGCTGAACAAGAAGGCGCCGGCGGACGCGCTCGAGACCTTCTTCGCTGTCGCGCAGGGCACGCGCGGCGCGGATCAGGCGGCGCTGCACCGGGCCGCGCTGCACGACTTCGTGCGCGCGTACGCGGAGGTCGGCAAGGCGGACAAGGCGCTCGCGGCGTTCCGGCGCGTCGATGGCCCGGGTGCGCTGACGATGCTCGGCGCGCTCGCGGACTTCTACGTGGGGCAGGGCAAGGCGGACCGCGCGATCTACAGCCTGCGCGAGCTCATGCACGAGCAGCCGACGAGCGCCCACGTGTGCGAGTGGGAGACCACGGTGGCGCGGGAGATGCCGATCGCGGGCACGCGGACCGACGTCGTGCACGAGGTCGAGCAGCTCGTGAAGCTCGAGCGCGCGGTCGGGGCGAAGCTGCCCGCGAGCGAGGCGCGGGACTGCCGCGAGGCGGCAGCGGAGATCTCCGGCCAGCTCGCGCGCGCGTATCACCAGGAGGCAGTGAAGACGCAGAACCTCGAGCTGCTCGCGGCGTCCGACGCGCTCTACGGCGCGTACCTCGGGGCGTTCCCCGACGCGCCGGACTACGCGGAGACGCAGTACTTCCACGCCGAGCTCGCGTGGACGCGGGCCCAATGGGCGGCCGGATCGTCGGTGAAGAATCAGCCGCGCCTGTGGGAGGCGGCGGCCGAGGACTTCGCCGACGCCGTGAAGAGCGGGAAGCTCGATCCGAAGCTGACGAAGGTCGCGGCGGACGCGGGGATGCAGGCGTGGATGCACGCGCTGGCCGTGGACCCGCGCAAGCGCGTCGTCGACGAGAGCGACGCGGCGTACGCGACCGTGCCGGCGCCCAGGCCGCTGCCGGCGAGCGAGGCGAAGCTCCTCGCCGCGTTCGACCTGTACCTCGCGCACGTCACCGACATTCACGACGACGAATTGGTGGACGTGCTGTTCATGCGCGCGGACCTGCTGCGCAAGTTCGATCACCTGCCGGAGGCGATCGCGGGCTTCGAGCAGATCCTCGCCACCCACCGCGACGCCGAGGCGGCCGAGGTGGCGGCCCAGCTCGCGCTCGACAGCTACAACCGGCTGCAGCGCTACGACGACATGGTCGCTCTCGCGACGAAGCTCGCCGCCGACGGCACGTTCCTCGCCGACAAGATGGCGCTCCGGGAGACGATCACGAAGCTCCAGCGGACCTCCGCGCGCAAGCTCGCCGAGGCGAGCGAGGCCGCGGGCAAGCGCACCGGCGACCTGACGAAGCTCGTCGCGTGCGGCTCGAGCTACCTCGAGATCTACAACGCCGATCCGCTCGCCGCCGATGCCGACGAGCTCCTCTACGACGCGGGCGCGTGCTTCGAGGAGGGCAAGTCGTTCTCCGCCGCGCGGCAGATGTTCGAGACGCTCGAGAAGCTGTTCCCGAAGAGCAAGCTCGCCGCGCGCTCGGTCGTGCGCCTCGGCGACGACTACGCGACGACGGCCTCGTATCGCGAGGCGGCCGGCAAGCTCGAGGAGTACGCGACGAAGTACGCGGGCGAGGAGGACGCGTATCGCGCGCTCTCGGACGCGGTGACGTTCCGGAAGGGCGTCGGCGATGACGCGCAGGCGATCGCGGACACCAAGCTGTTCGTGCGGCGGTTCGGCGCGTCGCACCCGGCGCCGGCGGCGGACGCGGCCTGGACGCTCGCCGCGATCTACGACAAGCAGGGCGACCTCGACCGGCTCGCCACCCACCTGCGCGGGTGGCTCGCGAGGTATGGCGCGGCGGCGAGCGCCGATCGCGTGGTGATGGCGTGGACGCGCATCGGTGACGCCGAGTGGAAGCGCGCGTGTCCGGTCGTGACCGTCGACGGCGTGTGCGCGCGCGTGACGCGGGCGGCGCCGGTGCGGCTCGGCCTCCACGGGGCCGCCCCGATCGTCGGGACGCGCTGCAGCGAGGACAAGGTCGAGACGGTGGCGGTCGCGCGCGACGCGCGGCGCGTGGCGGCGGCGCTGGCGGCCTACGACCACGCGATCGCGGCGTGGGACGCGCACGGCGGCAAGACCGGCGGCGACGAGCGCGGCGCGCGGTTCGCGTACGCGAGCGCGAAGCTGGGGCGCGCCGAGCGTGACTTCGAGGGGTACCTGGCGCAGCTGATCCCCAACGGGCTCGACTTCGATCCGCGGAGCCCGGGCATCGCGGCGAAGTCCAAGCAGCGGTTCGGCACGTGGCTCACGACGAAGGCGGCCGCCGGGGCCGCCACGCGCGCGGAGTACGACGCCGTCACGGCGCTCGGCGATGGCGCCACGACGATCGCGGCGGTCGCGCGGCTCGGGCAGATCGCCCACACGATGTCGGGGCAGCTCTTCCGCGCCGAGATCCCGCGCAACCTGCGCAAGGGGCCGTACGCCGAGGAGGTGTCGCAGGCCTACTGCGAGCAACTCGAGGCCGTCGCCGAGCCGCTCGAGGCCGACGCGATCCGCAGCTATCGCGGCTGCCTGGCGACCTCGACCCGCCTCGGCTGGTTCAGCGAGTGGTCCCGCCTCTGCGAGCGCGAGCTCGGCCAGCTCGATCCGGCTCACTACCCCTCCACCGCCGAGGTCCGCCACGCGCCCGACCTCGTCTCGCGCATCGGCGACACCGAAGGCGCCGCGCGGCTATAATGATAATCGGGGTGTCCGAGCGGGGACTCGTGCGGGCGGGCACCTCGCCTCCCACCTCGGGGGCCCTGCGGCGGGGCGTCGCACGTCGCCTCCGCAACCTGCGGCATTCCACGCGTTGACACCGTCGGGGGCCCGAACTATAAGGCACCGGCGCCAACCCCTTGGATTCTCGACAGGTTGCCATGCATCCAGCCCTCGCTTTGACTCCGGCATCCCTCGCGGTCCATCCGCTCATCGACATCGACTCCACGGTGTTCGTGCAGTTCGGGTTGTTCCTGATCCTGTTCGTCATCGCGAACAAGTTCTTGTTCCAGCCGTACTTGCAGCTCCGCGAGCGTCGGAAAGCGGGGATCGAGGGCGCGCGCGCCGAGGCCGAGCGCACGAGCGCCGCGGCCGACGCGAAGCTCGCCGATTACGAGAAGCAGCTCGCTGTCGCCCGCACGAAGGCGAACGAAGAGGGTCGCAAGGTCCGCGCGGAGGCTTCGGCGTCCGAGCGCGACGCGACCGACAAGGCGCGCGCCACGGCCCAGGCCGCGATCGAAGAGGCGTCGACGCGCATGCGCGCCGAGACCGAGGCCGCGCGTCTCCAGCTCATGCCGCAGGCCGAGGCGCTGTCCCGGCAGATCGCTAGCAAGCTCCTCGGCCGCGAGGTCGCCTAATATGAAGAAGCTGCTCCTCCTCGCACTCCTCGTCGGGTCGACCACGGTCGCCTCGGCGCAACCGGCCGCGTCGCCGCCGCCCGCGGGCGAGAACCCGAACAAGGATGCCGCCGGTCACCGCGTCGCCGGCGAGCAGGACCGCGAGCACGAGGGCCAGCCCGGCTCGACGCAGGTCGAGGAGATCGAGGAGCCGGTCGACCCGACCACGCACTTCAACTTCTTCAACATTCACTTCAACGGCAAGGACGAGTACGGCGGCGCGTTCGGCGACGGCAAGGAGACCGACCAGGCGGGCGTCACGTACAAGGAAGAGGAGCCGATGTCGGCTCCCTTCGTCCTCGCGCTCGTAAACTTCGCCATCCTCCTCTTCTTGCTCGCCAAGTACGCCGGGCCCCTCGCGCGCAAGACGGCCCAGGATCGCCACGATCTCATCAAGACCGCCCTCGACGACGCCGCGAAGCTGCGCGGGCAGGCCGAGGCGAAGCTCGCCGATTACGAGAAGCGCGTCAAGAACGTCGACGCGGAGATCAAGATCCTCGTCGATGGCATCCGCGCGGACGCCGATGCCGACAAGGCCCGGATCCTCGCCCAGGCCGAGGCGCAGTCGCAGCAGATGAAGCGCGACGCCGAGACCCGCATCGCCGCCGAGATCCTCCTCGCGCGCGCGACCCTGACCCGCGAGATCACGGTCGCCGCCACCAAGGCGACCGCCGCCCTCGTCGAGCAGAAGCTCACCCCGACCGACCAGGACAAGCTCGTCGCCCAGTTCATCACGGACATGGGCAAGGACGCGGGCGCGAGCAAGATCCCGCCGACCAAGGAGATCGTCTGATGGTGACGGGCAGCCTCTCCCGCCGCTACGCGAAGGCGATCCTCCAGATCGGCGTCGCGCAGGGCAACCTCGACCGCATCGGCGCTGACCTCCGCGGGCTCGCCGGCGCGATGAAGGAGTCAACCGAGCTCCAGACGGCGCTCGCGAACCCCGCCATCCGCCGCAACGATCGCCGCGGCGTGGTCAACGCGATCCTCACCCGCATCGGCGCGCAGCCCGTCACGAAGAACTTCGCGTCGCTGCTCCTCGACGGCGAGCGCCTCGCCTCCGTCCCGGCGATCTCGCGCGAGCTCGACGCCATGATCGAGAGCCGCGCGAGCCGCGTCTCGGCAGAGGTCGTCTCCGCCAAGCCGCTCAACCCGACCCAGGTCCAGCAGATCACGGCCGTCCTCGAGAAGCTCGCGGGCGGCAAGAAGGTCGACCTGCAGCGCCGCGAGGATCCGTCGCTCCTCGGGGGCGTCCTCGCCAAGGTGGGCGACGTCGTCTACGACGGCACCCTCCGCACCCAGCTTCATCACCTCGCTGACGAGCTCACCAAGTAAGGAACGCTGCCATGGACATTCGCGCCGCCGAGATCAGCGACATCATCCGCAAGCAGATCGAGAACTACGACAAGAAGGTCTCGGTCACCGAGACCGGCACCGTGCTCACGGCCGGCGACGGCATCGCACGCGTGTACGGCCTATCCGGCGCGCTCGCCGGCGAGCTGCTCGAGTTCGAGGGAGAGGGCGGCCAGAAGGTCAACGGCATGGTGCTCAACCTCGAGGAGGACAACGTCGGCGTTGCGCTCCTCGGGCGGTTCG
>JANXOM010000023.1 GCA_025353585.1 Deltaproteobacteria bacterium | reverse complement strand
CTCGCGCGCACCGCCGCCGGAGGGCGGTGCGGTGGGATCGAGCGCGAGGGCACCCTCGCGCGAAGCGCCGCCGGAGGACGGTGCGGTGTGATCAAGCGTGGTCACGGCAAGAGCGCCTCGGCGTACGGCACCGTCGTCACGTGCCGATGGGCCACGCGGTGCCCGGTGTAGCCGTCCTCGCCGTACAGCGTGCCGTGATCGCTGCACGCGATCGCGAACAACGGCGCGCGGCGCAGCGCCGTGACCAGCCGCGGCAGGTGCGCGTCGACATAGCGGAGCGCCGCCGCGTGCGAGGCGCGCGAGTCGACGGCCGGGCCGCCCGGGAGATAGAAGTGGTTCGGCTGGTGCAGCGCCGAGATGTTCAGGAACGTGAACACCCGCCGGTCGACCGGCACCCGGGCGAGCGCGGCCGCGACGGTGTCGATCTGGTGCTCGAAGCTCCGCGGCTCGGCGACGCCGAGCGCCGGCTCCCAGATCGCCTCCGCGAACAGCCCCGATAGCACGCCGCCGAGCGGGTTCAACCGGCTGAAGAAGCCCGTCCCGCCGACGCACAGCGTGTGGTAGCCGCGCCCGGCGAGGCCCTCGACGATCGTGGCCGCGTCGAGCACGCACGTCGCGGCGTCGGTCGTCTCGCTGCCCGCGAAGCGGAGCGCGAACCGCCGCGGGTGCCGGCCGGGCCGCGCGGGCGTCGGCAAAAAACCCGCGAAGAACGCCGCGTGGGCTGCGAACGTGAAGGTGCCGGGCGTGTGCCGCTCCTCCCAGCCGCCGGGAAACAGCGCGGCCAGGTTCGGCGTGCGACCGGCCGTCATCTCCTCCACGGCGACGTCGTGGCGCAGGGTGTCGAGCGTGACCAGCGCGAGGTCATGCGAGCCGACGATCGCGGTCATGTCGAGGTCGCCGACGGACACGCGGGACACTATACCCGCGGCGTAGTAGATCGGCGCATGGCCAACCGTCTCGCCGCCGAGAGCTCGCCGTACCTCCGCCAGCACGCCGACAACCCGGTCGACTGGTGGCCATGGGGCGAAGAGGCGTTCGCGGCCGCGCGCGCCGCCGACAAGCCGGTGTTCGTGTCGATCGGGTACGCGGCGTGCCACTGGTGCCACGTGATGGCGCACGAGTCGTTCGAGGACGCGGGTACGGCGCAGCTGATGAACGAGCAGTTCATCAACATCAAGATCGATCGCGAGGAGCGCCCGGACGTGGACGCGATCTTCATGAACGCCATCATGGTGCAAGGCGAGGGCGGCGGCTGGCCGCTGTCGGCGTTCTGCCTGCCCGACGGACGGCCGTTCTTTCTCGGAACGTACTTCCCTCACGAGCCAAAGTTCGGGCGCCCGAGCTTTCGCGAGCTGCTCTCCGCGATGAGCGAGGCGTTCGCGACGCGGCGCGCGGACGCCGTCGACAACGCGGACCAGCTCGTCGACGGCCTGCAGCGCATGGACGCGCACTATCGCCGCGGCGCCGCCGACGCCGATCCGCGCGACCTCGCCGCCTCGCTCGTCATCGCGGCCGGCCGTCAGCTCGCGGAGCGCTGCGACAAGAAGCTCGGCGGGCTCGCGGGCGCGCCGAAATTTCCGTCGAGCGCGATGCACGCGCTCCTGGCCCGGGCGGGGCGCCTGCCGCACGGCGAGCCGGCCGCGGCCGCGTTCGATGCGTGGGCGCACGGCATGGCGGAGGGCGGCATCTACGACCACCTGGGCGGCGGGTTCGCGCGGTACTCGGTCGACGAAAACTGGCTCGTCCCGCACTTCGAGAAGATGCTCTACGACAACGCGCAGCTGCTCGGTATCTACGCGGATGTCGTGGCGCGCGGCGGCGCGGACGCGGCCCGCGGCGCGGAGGTGATCGTGGAGACGGTCGCGTTCCTCGAGCGCGAGCTGTCGGACGCGGCGGGCGGGCTGTGGTCGTCGCTCGACGCGGACAGCGAGGGCGAGGAGGGCAAGTTCTACGCGTGGACGCCGGCCGAGCTGAAGGCGGCCGTGGGGCCCATGGGCGCGCTGCTCGTGGCGCGCGCGTACGGCGTGACGGAGGGCGGCACGTTCGAGCACGGCAGCAGCGTGCTCGCGCGCGTGACGAAGCGCGAGTCGGCGGCCGAGCCGCAGATGGAGGGGGGGCGATTCACGCGGACCCCCGAGGAAGATCAGCTGGCGGAGCTGCGGGGGAAGCTGCTGGTGGCGCGGGCCGCGCGCGTGCGGCCGGGGACCGACGACAAGGTGCTCGCGGCGTGGAACGGCCTCGCGATCAGCGGGCTGGTCGCGGCCTGGCGGGCGACCGACCATGCGCCGGCGCTTGCGCTGGCCGTGCGCGTCGCGACGTTCCTGCGCGCCACGATGGTCGCCGGCGACACGATCGCGCGCGTGTTCCACGAGGGCAAGCTCAAGCCGCTCGACGGCACGCTCGACGACTACGCGTTCTGCGCGCACGCGTTCCTCGAGCTCGCCGAGGCCACCGGCGACGCGACGTGGTGGGACCTCGGCGCGCGGCTGTTCGGTGCGGTGCGCGCGCGCTTCACGGGCGCGAGCGGCAAGACCGACATCTTCTACCTCGCGCCGGCCGGCGATCCGCTGCTCGTCCATCGCCCCGAGTCGCACCACGACAACGCGCTCCCCGCCGGCGCGGGCGTCGCCGTGCGCGGGCTGCTGCGCCTCGGGCTCGTCGCGGGCGACGCCGATGCGCTCGCGCTCGCGGAGCGCTACCTCGTGCAGCGGCTCGCGGGGCCGGCGGGCGCCGACGCCGCGATGGCGACGCCGAGCCTGCTCGCCGCGCTCGACCTGTACCTGCACGGCCAGGTGCTCGTGATCACCGCCGGCCCCGGTGGCGACGCGCTGCTCGCGGCCGCGCGCCGGACCTACGCGCCGAACCTGTGCATCGCGGGCCCGTGGGCGCAGGCCTCGACGCTCGAGGGCAAGACGTCCGCCGCCGACGGCGCGGCCCGCGCGTTCGTGTGCACCGGCCCCACCTGCGCCCCGCCGGTCACCGACGCCGCCGCGCTGGTCGCTCTGCTGACGCGCCGGGCGTGAGCGCTGTACGGTTCGGGAGTTGCTTAGCGCAGAGTCGCAGAGGAAGAGGAGATGAGAGGAGTCGGAACGGAAGGGGTTGATAGCCGGGCGCGGCATCGGCAATCGTCGCTGGGCACGGCTCGTCAATGCGCCAATCCCTCTCGATCTGACTCCTCCGACCTCGTCTTCCTCCGCGCCTCTGCGCCACGCAACGCCCGAACCGTCAGACGCTCTTCTTGACCGCGTACATGAGCAGGCCGAGGAAGACGCAGATCGGTACGAGGAACGGGATCACGTAGAGCCCGCCGATGTCGAACTTCGACCAGCCGATCACCAGCTCCAGCGCGACCAGCGAGCCGGCGATGAGGAACGCGCCCAGCGCCTCCGGCCAGTCGGTCTCGACCTTGAGGCCCAGCCAGAACACCAGCGCCCCGACGAGGAACGCCACCAGCGCGAGCGTCCAGCTCGGCAGGCCGATGAACGTCTTCATCCCGTTGACCGCGGCGTCGGAGTGGCCGATCTCGAAGTTGATCACCACCGCGATCACGATGAGCACGCCCATCAGGATCAGGTAGGTC
This sequence comes from Deltaproteobacteria bacterium, assembly GCA_025353585.1. Classification (GTDB taxonomy): domain Bacteria; phylum Myxococcota_A; class Polyangia; order Haliangiales; family Haliangiaceae; genus JABFXX01. Next base: position 21,995 of record JANXOM010000023.1, on the reverse strand, counting down.
CAGACCTTGTCCTTGTGTCCACCCAGGAACTCGTGCTCGGGCTGCTGATCGGCCATCGCGGCCATCTTAGCCCCATCCCGCGCCCTATCGCTGCGCGCGCGCCCGGGCCAGCAGCGGCTTGCGCGCCGCCGGCAGCCGGCCCGCCGCTGCCAGCGGCTCGAGCGCGTCGCGCGCCCGCTTCCACTCGAGCGCGGTCACCCCCGGATCGGTCGCCACCTCCGCGAGCCCGACGTGCAGCTCCGCGACGAAGCCCGGCCAGTGCGCGTTCTGCGCCGCCCGCGCCGTCGCCGCCTCCGCCACCGCGAGTCCCTCGACGAGGGCCGCCTGCCGCGCGGCCCGGTCGCCCGCGACCCGCGCGGCCTCGGCCTTCGCCGTGAGGCCCTGCGTCAGCGTCTCCTTCCAGTCGTTGTTGATCGGATCGGCGTCCACCAGCGTGTGGGCGCGCCGGATGCCGGCCGCGATGAGCTCGCCCGCGCGCTTCGCGTCCGACCCGAGCAGCACGCGGCCGAATTCGATCTCCGTCGACGCCAGCTCGTTCTTGAACCCGCTCTGCGCCGGCGAGTCATCCGCCAGCCGCGTCCGCACCGCGAGCGCCTGCTCGTGGGCCTCCACGGCGTGCGGCGCGTCGCCGCGCTCCGCGAACGCGTTCGCCAGCTTCGCGTACGACCACGCGAGCGACCGGCGGAACGGCACGCTGGACGCGTCCTTCGCCGTCAGGCTCTTGCGGATGTCGAGCGCGGACGTATACGAGGCCACGCCCGCGTCGAGCTCGCCGAGGTACATGTGCCCGTCGCCGGCGCGCGTGTACGAGCGCGACAGATCGACCTGCCACGTCGTGCTCTGGACGTCGCGCGCGGACAGCTCGCGCTGCACCTCGATGGCGCGGTCGAGCGCGGCGAGGCCCGCGCGGAAGTCGCCCGCGTCGAGGAGCGCGAACCCGAGGCCGGCGTGGATGAGGCCTTGCTGCCGCCGCCACTGCGTGTTCGTCGGGTCGTTCTGCAGGAGGGACAGCGTCAACGGCAGCGCGTTCTTGAACGACTCGATCGCCCCGCTGTCGTCACCGAGCTGGCGCTGCAGATCGGCGAGCGTGATCTGCAGATCGAGCATCTCCTGCTCGTTCTCGACGTTGCCCGGCTGCTTCTCGAGCAGCGTGTCGCGCAGCCGCAGCGCGTCCTTGTATTCGATCATCGCGTGCGCCGAATCGCCGCGCGCCTGGTAGACCGTGCCGAGCTTGACGTGGCTCTTCGAGAGCACGTCGATCTCCTCGGTCGGGTTGCCGTTCGCGAGGCTGCCGGCGTGCTCGCGGTCCGCCTTCGCCGCCGAGTACTCCTCGTACGCCTGGTCGATCTTGCCGTCGTTGCGCAGGAGGTCCCCGAGCCGGTCGTGGGTCTCGGCGCCGCCGAGCAGCGTCTCGCGATCGTTCGGATCCCGGGCGCGCAAGACATCGTACTGGTGCTTCGCGCGCGCGAACATCTTGCCGGCCTCCGCCGCCTTGCCGCGCTGCTGGTAGACCTGGCCGACCTCGGTGTCGAACTTCGCGAGCAACCGCCGGTGCGCCATCGTGGCCGGCGAGGCGTCGGTGCCCACGAGCTGCGCGAGCCGCGCGCGCCCCTGGCTCCACGTCTTGAGCGCCACGTCGGGCTCGCCCTTCTTGAGCTCGGCCTGGCCGATCAGGTCGATCGCTTTGGCCATGCGCATCGCGTCCTCGAGGCCGCCGTGCCCGACGCCGGGGATCTTCTCGATCGTGTCGAAGTACGTCTTCACCTCCGTGCCGAGCTTCGACAGCAGATCGAGCCGACCGATCGAGCGCAGCTGCTGCTCGACGTCGTGGAACATCTGGTCGATCAGCTCCTCGGACGCGCGGCCTCGCACGTCCGTCTCCACGAGCGCGCGCTCGGCCGCGTCGCGCGCCGACACGATGCGGGTCACGGCCAGCACGCCACCGACGGAGAAGCCGATGACAGCGACCGCCGCGATCGTCACCGCCGCGCGGTGCTTGCGCACGAACCGCGTGACCCGCTGCGCCGCCGTGTAGCGATGCGCGCCCACGAGCTGGCCCGTCATGAAGCGCCGCAGCTCGTCGGCGAGCTCCCCGGCTGTCGCGTAGCGATCGACCTGTAGCGCCGACATCGCCCGCCCCACGATGGCCACCAGATCCGCAGGCGTGCGGCGCTCCCGGTCCGTCAGCGGCACCACCTTGCCGAGGGCGGCCGCCGCGATGACGTCCGTCGCCGTGCGCGCGTTGTACGGCGGCGCGCCCGCGAGGAGGTGGTAGAGCATCGCGCCGAGGGCGAACACGTCCGCGCGTTGGTCGAGCGGCTCGCCTCGCGCCTGCTCCGGCGCCATGTACGCGGGCGTGCCCATGACGGCCCCGGCCACGGTGAGCGTGCTCGCGTTGCTGTTCGGGGTCGCGCCCGACTGCGACGTCATCGCCGCGCTCGGCCGCACGGCGCGCGCCGGGCGCCGGTCGGCGCTCGTCTCGGCGTCGTCGAGGCTCTTCGCGAGGCCCCAGTCGATGACGACGGTCTCGCCGAAGTCGCCGATGAGCACGTTCGCCGGCTTGAGGTCGCGGTGGATGATGCGCTGGCTGTGGGCGTACGCGACCGCGTCCGTGGCGGCGGCGATCCGCGGCAGCAGCGCGAGGCGCGCCTCCAGCGTCGTGGCCTCGGCGATGACCTTGTCGAGCGGGCGGCCCTGCACGAGCTTCATCGCGAAGAACGGCTCGCCGCCCGGCCAGCACCCCGCCTCGTAGACCGGGACGATGCCGGGGTGCTGGAGGCGGGCCGTGATGAGCGCCTCGCGCTCGAAGCGTCCGATCGCGTCGCCGGTCGGCTCGAGCAGGACCTTGAGCGCCACCGGACGACCGAGCCGGATGTCGTCGGCGGCGACGATCTTGCCCATGCCGCCGCGCGCCAGCTCGCGCTCGGCCCGGAAGTGCCCGAGCGGCACCTCGGGGAGCCGGGAGCGGCCGTCGCTCGCGCCGGGCGCGGGCGCCCCGCCGGCGGCCACCGTCGCCATCGACTCGACCTGGGAGGCCGCCAACGCGGCCGCGCCGGGCGCCATCGTCGGGGCGAACGGGTCTCCGTCTCCGGTGGCCATGGAACCGCGTCATCATAGCCGTCATGGGGTAGAACTGCGCGCATGTCCCTCGAGTCCGGTTCCTTCCTGCCGCCGCCAGGCGACTCGCGCCCCCTCGCGGTGGTCGCGGCGGTCCAGAAGACCGGCACCACCGACGAGGAGCTGAACTCCTCGCTCGAGGAGCTCGAGCGCCTCGGCACCACGCTCGGTCTCGAGATCATCGGCCGCGTCACGCAGCGCCGGCACAAGCTCGTCTCGGGCGTCGTGTTCGGCGAGGGCAAGCTCCGGGAGCTCGCGAGCTGGACGGGCGGGCCGGGCGAGGTCGCCGCGTTCGAGAAGCCGGGCAAGCAGAAGAAGGTCCTCGACGGCGACGAGGAGGAGGACCTCGGCGAGGACGACGAGGACGAGCTCGACCCGCAGGCCGCCGCCGAGGCCGCCGCGGATCCGGGCTTCGTGCCGCCCGCGCGCAAGGCGACGGTGGTCCTCGTCGACCACGACCTCGGCCCGACGCAGCAGAGCAACCTCGAGAAGGCGACCGGCGTCGACGTGCTCGATCGCACCGCGGTGATCGTCGAGATCTTTCATCGCCACGCGAAGACGCGCGAGGCCCGGCTGCAGGTCGAGATCGCGCGGCTGAAGTACCTCGCGCCCCGGCTCCGCGAGAGCGGCGGCGGCGGCGACCGCGTGCGCGGCGGCGTCGGCGGCAAGGGCGCCGGCGAGTCGTCGATGGAGCTCGACAAGCGGCGCATCCGCGATCGCATCGCCGAGCTGCGCCACGAGCTCGCGCAGATCGAGGGCAGCTCCAAGACGCGGCGCGGTCGGCGCGGCGAGCTGCCGACCGTCGCGCTCGTCGGGTACACGAACGCGGGCAAGTCCTCGCTAATGCGCCAGCTCACGACGACCGAGGTCCTCGTCGCCGACAAGCTGTTCGCCACGCTCGATACGACCGTGCGCCGCCTCCAGCCGCTGACCGAGCCGCCGATCCTCGTGACCGACACGGTCGGCTTCATCAAGAAGCTGCCCCACGATCTCGTGGCCTCGTTCCGGTCGACGCTCGACGAGGCCGGCGACGCGGACCTCTTGCTCCACGTGGTGGACGCCGCCGACGCCGCGCTGGCGGACCAGCTCGCCGTCACGCGCGAGGTGCTCAAGGAGATCGGCTCGGACACCGTGCCGACGTGGCTCGTCCTCAACAAGATCGATCGCGTCGACGAGCTCGGCCGCCGGGCGCTCGAGGAGCGCTACCCGGGCGCCCTGCAGCTCTCGGCAAAGAGCGCGGCGGACGTCCACGCGCTCCGCAACCACCTGATCGAGAAGTTCGCCGGCAAGCTCGAGGAAGACGAGCTCGACGTGCCGTGGGCCGCGCAGCGCATCGTGCACGCGATCCACGAGCGGGCGGAGGTGCTCGGCGAGGAGCACCACGACGACGGGACGCGGCTCAAGGTGCGCGCGCCCTCGCGGATCCTCGAGGAGCTGCGCGCCCAGCTGGCCGAGCACCTCGCCGCGCCCGCGTCCGCGTAGCGGCCATGCGGAGACCTCGGCCTCTGGCAATCGGGGGTCGGCTCCGCGGCCCGAATCTGTACGGAGGAGACCGGCCGCGACGACGCGGTGTCAGAGCGGGTGGACGGTGAAGTTCGCGCTGCCGGCGTACGAGACGTCATCGGCGGGCGCGTTGCCCGTGCACGCGCTGTCGCACTTGCTGCCCTCGTCGACGTAGGGCTTGAGGTTCACGCTCTCGTCGACCGTGAACGTGGCGGTCTGCACGGCTCCCGGCGCGCCGATGGTCGCGATCTTCACCTTCGGCAGCGTGCTCCCGCTCTTGGTGCTCTCGACCGACACGTCGCACTGGGTGAGGAAGCTCCAGTCGTCGGTGTCACCAGACGGCTCGTCCGTCGCGGTGATCGTGAGCTCGAGCGACGACATCGTGATGCTGTTGATGGGCCCGGTGTCCTGCTGCTTGATCTTCTCGCCGATGTCGAGGCTCACCGGGATCGGGAAGAGCGCGGCCAGCGGGCCGGGGATCCCCGTGCCCGAGACCATCTGCTCGGGGACGGGCTGGCCGATGTCGAAGTCGGCGATGCCGCAACCCGCGGCGGCCATGACAACGAGAGGGACGAATATGCGCATTGCCCCAGCGTAACGCAGACGGGTGATGATCTGCGTGAGCCTGCGGTGAGGCGGACCGCTAGTGCGCCGTAAATTCGTCCGCGCCGAGGTCCGAGGCCGAGCCATTGGGACGTGGATCACCATCGATGTCCACGGTCACCGCGGTGCCCTGGGCCTTGTCGATCGCCGGCGCGCTGGCGGCCGTGAGGTGATAGTCCGCGTTCGGGTGGCTGACGGCGTCCGCGTCGACGAAGGCGAGATCGCTGATCGACAGCGCGTCGAGCAGCGAGTTGCCCGGATCGCACGTGAGGAGGTTCGACGCCATGGACGCCGTGTTCGCCGCGAAGTTGCGGCCGAACAGGTTGTTGTTGGCGACGAGCGTCCCGAGGCAGGTGACCCCGGCCGCGTTCGTCGGCGGGCCGGTCTTCACGCGGTTGTCGATGACGGTGTTGAACTGGAGCTTCGATCCGGCGGCGGGGCTGATCAGCGCGCCGCCGACGCCGCCGTTCGGGTTGCCGTTGCCGGTGATGAAGTTGTCGATCACGGTCAGCTGGATCGGTAGTTGCTGCGAGCCGAGGATCAAGCCGCCGGAGTTGTTGCCGAAGACGTTGCACCGCGTGATGGTCATCGTGCCACCCAGCGCGATGACGCCGCCGCCCGCGTTCTGCGTGATGGCGCAGCGCTCGAGGGTCACGGTCGGCGTCCTGGTGACGGGCACCGAGACGCCCACGCCGATCAGCTGCGTGTTCCGGATCGTGAGCCCGGCGATGACGATAGTGCCGCTCTGCAGCTCCATCGTCGGGTTCTCCGTGCCGACGAGCTCGCTGCTCGACCCCTCGCCGATGACGGTGACCGAGCGGGCCACGACGAGCGTCGGCGTCTGATTCGAGCCGGCCACGTGGACGAACGGCAGCTGCTTGCCAAAGGCATCCTGCGCGCGATTGCACGGCGCGAGCTTCGTGCAGTCGCTGTTCGAGCCGCCGGCCGCGTCGAGGTACGCGACCATGTTGACGTCGGCGCAGGTCCCGTCGTCGAGGCACATGTCGGAGGCGGCGCAGTCCGCGTTCGAGCCGCACGCGTGGCAGGCGTCGTCGCTGCCGCAGGTGGGCTTCGTCGTGGCGCAGGTCGTGTCGTCGATGCACTCGACGCACGTGCCGCCGTTGCGCCCGAGGTCGCAGGCGGTGAGGCCGGCGCTCGCGCAATCCGAGCCGCTGCTGCAGTGTCCGGTCGGCGCGTCGATGCCGCCGTCGCCGCCGCTGCCGCAGTTCGTCTGGTCGTCGGGGTGCTTCTCGCAGTAGAGCTTGCTCGTGGCCTGGCAGCCGGTCGCGCCGGTCGCGAGCAGCAGGGCGAGCGCGGCGATCGAGGCACGCGTCATCTGGCTCTCCATGGTCAGAAGCTCCCCGCCCAGCCGACGTAGGCGCCACCCGGCGTCGCGGCCACGACCGGCGCGGACTCGCGCTGCTTGTCGACGTGCCACCAGTACGCGCCGCCGCCGATCGCGAGGACGCCGACGACGCCGACGACCGCGCCGAGCGCCGTCGTGTCGCGGTAGGTGGGCGACTCGCCGGTGTCGCTCTGGCTCGTGCCGATCAGCACGCCGCCCGCGACGAGGAGCGCGGCGCCCGCGCCGATGACGATCTTCGGGTACAGGTGCGCGGGTCCGCTGCCGCCGCCATCGCTCGGGCCCGCCCCGCCGAGCGACATGTCGATCTGCGCCGTCTCGCCGATGCGGATGGTGACGAGGCGCGCCTCGCTGGCGACGCCGTCGCGCTCGAGCGCCAGGCGGTGGTCACCGGCGGGCAGGTCGAGCTCGAGGGGCGTGACGCCCGCGGGCTTGCCGTCGACCGTGATGTGACCGCCGACGGGCCGGGACGTCAGCGCGAGGTGGCCGGTGTCGTGGTTGCCGCTGTGCGCGAGGCCCGCGAGGATCTCGTCGGCGGCCGCGTGCACGCCGGCGTCGCTGCAGTGCTCGCACGTCTTCTTGTGCGACTGCGGCTCGTGGCCCTTCGTGAACCAGAAGCCGGTGAGCGTGATGTCGCGGACGCCGCCGGGGCCGGGGACGACCTCGACGCGCACGAACACGAGGTTCGTGGTCTTGCCCTTCTTCTCGAACACGGCGCGCGCGCAGCTCACGTCGTCGAGCACGAAGCAGTCGATCGTGGAGTTGACCGCGTCGGGGTCGAGCGCCTGCGGGACGAGCGGCGGCTGGTGCTGCTTGACCCAGCCCTCGATCTGGGCGACGAGCGCGGGCTGGAGGGTTGCCTCGCCGACGACCACGACGCCGGTGCCGTCATCGGCGCGCGCGGCGGAGCCGGCCGCCGCGAGGGCGAGCGTGGCCGCGGCGAGCCGGGACACGAGACGGGCCACGAGCGGGAGGCGCGAGGTGAGAGTCATTGGAAGTCCTCTGTCGTCAGCTTGCGGGCCACGATCGTGACCGTCTTCGTCAGGTCGATGTGGTTGTCGACGTTCGTGATGTGGACCGTGTGGCGCCCGACGGGGAGCCGGTAGTTGATCAGCGGCGTGTCCTGGATCGGGTGACCATCGATCTCGACCGTGACGACCGGGAAGTGATGGACCGCGAGCGTCCCGGTCAGGCCCTGGCCGTCGGGCGGGCTCCCCGCACCATGAACCGGCTGCTTCGGCGTTTCCTCTTTTTTGGCATCGGCGCCGGCGGCGGCGTCGACGGGCACGGCGGCGACCACCGCCGCGTCTGGCGCCGCCGGCACGGTCGCGGCATCGACCGGTCGCGCCACCGCGACCGCGGCGTCGAGCACGGGCGTGGTCACGGGCGTGGTCACGGGCGTGGCGACGGGCGTGGTCGGCTCAGGTCCGGCCCCGCGGCCCGGCCGGACCTGCGTGACGACCGCGAACGTCGCCAGGCCGCTGAGCGCCGTGATCACGAGCACCAGCGCGAGCTTCTTGCCGCCGCCGCCGCGGGCGGGGGCGACCGCCTCGGTGACGGCGGGCCCGTGCGGATATTGCGTCTGCGGCGGGCCCCAGCCGGCGCCGGGGGCGAGCGAGCCCGTCTGGGCTCCCATCGCCGCGCCGAGGCTCGGCAGCGCGGCGCCGACCTGCGGGCCGCCCTCGTGCATCGGCATCGGCATCGACTGCAGCTGCGACGGCACCTGCGGCGGCGGCGTGTACGCTTGCGGCGGTTGGCTCGTGCCGGCCTCGCGCGCGCGCTGCAGGCTCTGGCGTACGGGCGCGTCGTGGGGGTAGCGCTCGGCGAGGATCGCCATCAGCTGCGCCCGGCCGTTGCGCGGCGCGGCCTGGCAATCGAGCAGATCCGCGATCGCGTCCTCGGCGGTCGCATAGCGCGCGGCCAGATCGCGCTCGAGGAGCTTCATGCACACGCGCTCGACGTCGGCGGGCACCTCGGGGCGCTGCGTACGGGGGCGCGGGATCTGGCCGAACAGCACGGCGGCGAGGGTCGAGCGTGTGTCGGTACCGACGAAGAGTCGGTGCCCGGCGAGCATCTCCCACAGCATGATGCCGAGCGCGAACAGGTCGCTCCGGCCGTCGAGCGGCATCCCGTTGGCCTGCTCGGGGCTCATGTAGGCGGGCTTGCCCTTGATGAACACCGACGCGGTCGCCTCGCTGGCGGCGCGCGCCTTCGCGATGCCGAAGTCCGAGACCTTGATCGAGCCCTCCCACGACAGGAGGACGTTGTGCGGCGAGACGTCGCGATGAATGACGCCGCGCATGTCGGCGCCGACCGGCAGGTCGTGGGCGTAGCCGAGGCCGCGCAGCACCTCGCTGATGATGAAGATGATCACCGGGACGGGCAGGGGCCCGCTCGTGAGGAGCGTGTCGAGGTCCTTGCCCTCGACCATCTCCATGACGAGGAAGAGCCGCTGCTCGGGGTCGCGGTCGAAGTCGAGGACCGAGACGATGTTCGGGTGGACGAGGCGCGAGCTGATCTGTGCCTCGGCGACGAACATCTTCGCGAAGGCCTCGTTATCGGAGAAGCCGGGGAGCACGCGCTTGATGGCGACGCGCCGCGAGAACCCCTCGGCGCCGATCGTCGAGCCGACGAAGACCTCGGCCATGCCGCCGCCCCCGAGGCGCGCGTCGAGCCGATATTTCCCCGTGTCCCCGGACATCCAGCGGCGGGATTATAAGCTACCGGGCTACGAAATCGTGCGAGCCGGTCACGTGGTGGCCTTCGAAGTAGCGTCTGGCGGCGGCGGTGTGGAGCGAGAACGCAAAGACCTGCTCGAGGCCGCCCGGCCCGAAGATCAGACCGCGCTCGCTGGCCTCCCCGTCGGCGGCGAACGGCGGCAGCGCGGCGCGCTCGATGACCGGCGCGACGGAGAACAGCAGCACGCGGTTCGGCTTGGGCTCCGTCGACGAATACCAGAGCGGCTCGAGGCCGGCGGCCGGCACGATCACGCCGGTCTCCTCGCGGACCTCGCGCGCGCCACCCTGCTGCCAGCTCTCGGTCTCCTCGACGAAGCCGCCGACGAGGGCGAGCTGCCCCAGCCCGGGCGGGATCGCGCGCCGCACCACCAGGAGCCCTACACGGTCGACGTCCCGTACCGGCACGAGCACGACCGCCACCGGGATCGGATTGGCCCAGACCTTGGTCCCGCAGTTCTTGCAGTCCCGCGGATACGTGAGCGGCTCGACGTACCGGGTGCCACAGAACGAGCAGTACGTGTCGCGGACGAGGTTCATGCCCGAAGATTAACCGCCAAGCCGCCAGCAGCGCCAAGCCGGAGCCAAGTTCGGAAGGTCGAGGGGCTTTGCCCCCTCACCCTCTGACCTTGGCTCCGGCATGGCGTCCGCGGCGGCTTGGCGGTCAGTCCCCGCTCGCGCGGTCACCGCGGGATCAGCGACGCCTGGCCGCGCTCGCGCATCTGCTTGCGCCACGTCTCCATGTACGCGGTGAACGCCTCGGCGAGCTCGGGGTCGAACTGCGTGCCCGCGCAGCGCTCGATCTCGCCGGTCGCCACGTCGTGCGGCAGCGCGCGCCGATAGGCCCGGTCGCTCGTCATCGCGTCGTACGCGTCCGCGATGGCCACGATGCGCCCGACGATCGGGATGTCGTGCCCGCGGAGGCCGCGCGGATAGCCGCCGCCGTCCCACCACTCGTGGTGACACCAGCAGCCGTCGATGAGGCCGTGGAGGCACGGCACCGGCTCGAGGATGCGCTTGCCCTTCTCGGGGTGCTGGCGAAACACGGCGACCTCTTCCGGCGTCAGCTTGCCCGGCTTGTTGAGCATGTCGTAGCGGACGCCGATCTTGCCGACGTCGTGCATGACGCCCGCTTGCACGATGCGCCGGATCTCGACGTCGGGCAGCGTGAGGCCGCGCGCCAGGATCTCCGAGTACACGGCCACGCGCTCGCTGTGGCCGCGCGTGTACAGGTCGCTCTCCTCGAGCGCCTGCGCGAAGCCCGCCACCGTCTGCTGGAACATGTCCTCGAGGGAGATGTTCGCCTTCGACAGGTCGTTGTTGCTCGCGCGCAGGTCGTCGACGAGCTGCGCGTTCGAGATCGCGCTCGCCGCGCGCGACGCGAGCACCGAGAGCATCTTGCGGTGGCCCTCGTCGAACTTCTTGCCGCTCGTGAACGAGTACACGTTCAGGACGCCGATCATGTCGCCGCGCACCTGCAGCGGCACGGCGACGAACGAGGCGAGCTCTGCCGGCGCGACGCTCTCGGTGAAGAACCGCGCGGCCTTGAGCCCGTGCGCGAGGATCGGGACGCCCGCGCTGAACTGTTCGGTCATCACGGCGAGGGCCGGCGACGGGATCCCCGAGCGCGCCACGCCGTCGGTGGCGACGACCTTCATCCGCTCCTCGTACGCGCCGGTGCGCGGATCGCGGAGGTGCAGCGTGGCGACGTCCGCTTTCGCTTCGTCGACCGCCGCCTTCAGCACCACGTTCAAGACGTGCTGCAGATCGGCCGTCAGCGCGATGGCCTCGCTGACCTTGTAGATCGTCAGCGCCTCGCGGAGGCGGATGTTCTCCGCCTGCAGCCGCTGGCGATAGAGCGCGCGCTCGACGGTGTGGATGACCTCCTCGACCTTGAACGGCTTGAGGAGGTAGTCGTACGCGCCCTTCTTCATCGCCTCGATCGCGGTCTCGACCGTGCCGAACCCCGTCATCAGCACCGTCAGCACGCCGAGCCGCTCCTGCTCGATCTTCTCGAGCAACTGCAGCCCGCTGAGCCGCGGCATCTTGAGATCCGTGATCAGCAGATCGTACGGATGCAGGCGGAGCTCGGTCAGCGCCTTCTCACCGTCCTCGACCGTGTGGACCGAGAAGCCCTCGAGCGTGAGGAACTCGGCGAGGATCTCGCGGATGACGCGCTCGTCATCGACGACGAGGATCCGCGCGCCTTCAGTGCCTTCGGTGGTCACGGACTACGGCGTGGCAGCCGCGCCGCCGCCGCCCGTCACCGCGCCCGTGACCATCGGATCGGGCAGGGCCGTCGGGTGGCCGTTCTCGGTGTCGGCGGTCTTCTGGTCCTCGAGCCACCTGTCACGCGCGGCCACGGCCTTGCGCTTCGCGCTCTCGGCGCGGTCCTTGGCCCGGGACGTGCTCTTCGCGCGCTCGCCCTCCTGGCTCGGGTACCACTCGAACTTCACGCCGTTCGGCGACATGTTCGACTTCTGCGCGATGCTCGACTTCGCGAGCTCGTACTGCGCCTCGCGCCAGTACATCATCTCCTGCGTGAACAGCCAGTGCTGCCGCAGGTACTCGCGGTACGCGTCGAAGTAGTGCACGCGGGTGTCCGCGGCCTTCGCGAGGTCCTCGGTGACGCGCTGGTCCTTCGTGGCCGCGTTGATCTTGTTGTTGTCGCCGGTCTTCGCGGCGGCGTTCTTGTTCGTCACCGCCGACTCGACGCCGAGGTGCGCGGCCTTCGCGTCGTTGCGCGCGACGGTCAGCTGCGTGGTCGCGTCGTTGAAGTCGGCCTCGGCCTTTGCGTTCTCCATCTTCGCGATGGACCAGTCGTTCTGCGTCTTCACGACGTCCTGCTTTTGATCGAGCGGGACCTGCGCGATGTACATGTCGTCGAAGTGACGGGCGAGGGGGACGGGGGGCTTGTCCTCCGAGCCTCCGCAAGCGGCGACGACGGTGAACAACAGCGCGAACAGGAGGCTACGCATATCGGGTGGGAGCCTACTACGGTCGCCCGCGGCGAGCTACTCTCCAGGCCGAGATGACCACGTTGCTCGCCGTCGACGTCGGCAACACCAACACGGTGCTGGGCGTGTTCCGCGACGACGAGCTGGCGGCGCACTGGCGGATCCAGTCCATCGCCGGCCGCACGTCCGACGAGTACGCGGTCCTCATCAAGACGCTCCTCGACATGGAGGGCGTGCCCTGGCGGAGCGTCACCGCCGGCATCATCTCGTCGGTCGTCCCGCCGACGGTGTTCGGCCTGCAGCGCTTCTTCAAGAAGCTGTGCGGCCAGCCCGCGCTCGTCGTGGGGCCGGGCATCAAGACCGGGATGCCGATCCTGTACGAGAACCCGCGCGAGGTCGGCGCGGACCGCATCGTCAACGCGGTCGCGGCGTTCGAGGAGATCCGCGCGGGCTGCATCGTCGTCGACTTCGGCACGGCGACCACCTGGGACGTCATCAACCCCAAGGGCGAGTACATGGGCGGCGTCATCACGCCCGGCATCCAGATCAGCGCCGAGGCGCTCTACGAGCACGCGGCGAAGCTGCCGCGCGTCGAGCTCTTGCGGCCGGGCAAGGTCGTCGCCCGCAACACGATCGCGTCGATGCAGGCCGGGCTGGTGTATGGCTATGCGGGCATGGTCGACGCGCTCGTCGACCGCATCCGCGCCGAGGTCGAGTTCCCGGCAACGTGCATCGCGACGGGCGGGCTGGCCCCGCTGATCGCCCGCGAGACGCGCACGATCGAAGCGACCGACGAGCTTCTGACCCTGAAAGGGCTCAAGATCTTGTACCACCGGAACCAATCGTGAGCCTCAAGCACACCCTCCTCGAGCCCGAGCTCCTGTCCCCGGCCGCCCAGCGCGCGCTCGGCCCGGGCCCCGGTCGCATGATGGCGTCGCGCGGCATGATGCCGCTACCGCCGGCGGACCAGGTCGCGGTCCTCTACCAGCTCAGCGTCGACGGCGATCCCACGCTCTCGCAGGCCGCGCGCATGACGGCGGCGCAGCTGCCCGACAAGCTCCTCGCCGGCACGCTCTCCGACGCGCGCATCGATCCGCGCGTGCTCGACTTCTTCGCGCAGCTCGTCGGCGGCAAGCCCGCGATCTTCGACGCGATCGTCTCCAACGCCGCGGTCTCCGATCCGACGATCGTGGCCCTGGCGGCGAAGGGGGGCCCGCGCGAGATCGACCAGATCGCGGAGAACGAGCAGCGCTTGCTGCGGCACCCCGAGATCATCGGCGCGATGTACATGAACAAGAAGGCGCGCATGTCGACCGTCGACCGCGTCGTCGAGCTCGCGGTGCGCAACAACATCCGCGTGCCGAACCTCGCCGTGTGGGACGAGGTCGCGCGCGCGCTCGCGGCGCCGCGCACGGACGCCGACGCCGAGGCCGACGCGCTGTTCGCGTACGCCGCCGACGCGCTCAGCGGGGATGACTCCGCGCTGACCACGGGCGACGCCGAGCAAGTGCCGGAGGAGGAGGTGCTCGAGCTCGCGCTGCCCGAGGAGGTCACGAGCTCGATCAGCAAGCTCTCGATCCCCGCCAAGATCCGGCTCGCCACGCTCGGGGACGCGTTCTCGCGCAACGTGCTGATCCGTGACCCGATCCGGCTCGTCGCGATGGCCGCGATCAAGGCGCCGGGTGTAACCGAGGTCGAGGCCGCGCGTTATGCCAGTAGCCAGACGCTGCCGGAGGACGTGATCCGGTACATCGCGAACAAGCGCGAATGGACCAAGCGGTATGGCGTCAAGGTCGCCCTGTGCCGCAACGCGAAGACCCCCATCCCCGATGCGGCCCGGCTCCTGCCGTTCCTGCGCGAGCGCGATCTGACGAACCTCGCGCGCAGCAAGGGCATCTCGTCATCGCTCGTGGCGCAGGCGAAGAAGCTGCAGTCCCAGCGGCGCGGCGGATCCGACAAGTAGCGATGGCGGACGAGCCCGAAATCCCCGCGGGAGAGCCGGTGCCGGCGGCCGTGGTGCCCGCTGCGCCGCCCGCTGCGCCGCCCGCTGCGCCGCCGGATGCGCCGATCGCGCCGCTGCCGGGCTTCGTCGGGCGCGTCGGGCTCGCGATCCTGCACCCGCGCTGGGCGCTCGCGGTTGGCGGCGATCGGCGGCGGGCCGGCGGCTCGGGCTCTGACCTGCTCGCGCTCATCACGATCGTCCTCGTGGCGACGCAGCTGCGCGGCCTCGTTTATGCCGGCTGGATCGCGATCTCGGTCAACGGCGGCCTCGGCGGCCGCATCGCGGCGACGGTCCTGACGCAGGCGCTGACGATCGAGCTCGGCTTCCTCGTGGTGGGCGCGGGCCTCATCTACGTGGCGGCGGGCAAGCGGCGCGAGCTCGGGCGCGCGTTCGATCTCGCGTGCGTGGCCGCCCTGCCGCTCCTGTTCGTGGACCTCGCCGCGAGCGTCGTGACATTCGCGGCGGGCGTCGAGCCGACGCCGGCGCTCGGCTGGTCGCTGTCGGGGCTCGCGTACGCGTGGACGGGCGTCTTGCTCGCGCTGGCGATCGGCCCCGCGCGCGCCGCGACCGCGCGCAGGCTCGCCGTGCCCGACGCGATCGCGAGGCCCGGTCGCCGCGCGGGCTGGCTCGTGCTCGCCGTCGCGCTCGTCGGCGTGGGCGTGCAGGTGCGTTACGTCACCAGCAACCCCGACGAGCTACGGCCGCTCATCGACGGCGGGCCGGCGCCCGCGTTCGAGCTGCCCACGATCACCGCGGAGGGCACGCTCGGCGCGCCGCTCTCGTTGGCGTCGCTCGCCGGCAAGCCGGTCGTCCTCGACTTCTGGGCCACGTGGTGCGGCCCGTGTCTCGCGTCGATGCCGATCCTCGACGCCTTCGGCAAGCAGCACCCCGAGGTCGCGGTCGTCACGATCAACCTCGACGACCCGGCGGCGGCGCGCAAGCTCTTCACGACGAAGGGCTACACGCTGCAGCTGGTCGCGGGCGGCGATGACATCTCCCGCCGCTACAACGCGGTCACGATCCCGCACACGGTGGTCATCGACCGGGCGGGGCAGGTCCGCAAGATCGGGAGCGCGCTCGACATGGATCTCGAGGATACGATCGCGGCGCTGGCCAAGTAAGTACGTCGCGAAGAAGGTCAATATCTGGGTCGGTAGGCGCGGGCCGTGCTACCCATGGACGTCATGGCGAGCCTGGTCTGCGCCACGTGTCGCAAGTTGATCCCGATGGGCGGCAGCGCGATCCGCTGCTCCGTCGCGTCGTGTAACACGGGCCGGATGAAGCTCCGCTTCTGCTCGGTGCCGTGCTGGGAGAAGCACGTGCCGACGGCGCGGCACCGCAACGCGAGCCACGTGACCGAGAAGCTCGGCGCGAGCTCCGAGAAGCGCGGCGCTCCCGAGTAGATCTTCGCGATCGTCGTAGCGCGCGTGATATTTTTACGGTCGTGCGAAGGGGGACCGTCGTTGCGCTCGAGCTGATCGTCGCCCTGGGCGCCGTCGGCGGGGTCGGCGTGGCCGTCAGCGCGCTCGCGCACGGGGCGCTCGGCGAGGCGGAGGCCGTCGCGGCGACCGCGCCGCGGCCGCGCTCCCTGCCGATGCGGGTCCGGCTGCGGCCCCCCGAGCGACCGGCACCCGCGGTCCCGGCGGCGGTGGCGGCGGTCGTCACCCCCGCGCCGATGACGGCGACGGTCTTTCCCGGCACCGACGAGGAGCTCCTCGCGCCGCTGACCGGCGCGCTGCGGAAGACGAAGGTCAACCGCGGCGGCACGTCCCTGTCCCTGCGCGTCGAGCTGGACGGCGGCGCGCGCGCGGCGTTCAAGCCGCTGCAGATTCATCCGCAGTCCGACCCGCGGCGCGAGCTGGCGGCGTATCGCGTCGACCGGATGCTCCACATCGGCCACGTGCCGCCGGCGCGCTCGGCGGTGTTCACCTCGGACGAGCTCGTGCACGGCGCGCCCTGGTCGACCCGGGACTACGTCGAGCGCCGCATCGACGACGAGACCATCGCGCCGGGCGGCCTCGTGCGCGGCGTCGAGTCGTGGTGGATCCCCGAGATCGTCGACGTGAAGCTCGAGGGCAAGCGCATCGACGACCTCGATGGCATGGCGCTGTGGGCGAGCTACCTGCAGGTGGACTCCGACCTCCCACCGAAGCTGCGCGGGCTGCTCGCCCAGATCTCCACGTGCGTCGTGTTCGACGTCCTCATCGACAACGCCGACCGGTGGAGCGGGTCGAACGCGAAGGGCTCGCCCGACGGCAAGACCCTCTACTTCATGGACAACACCCTCGCGTTCTCGCCGTTCACGCTCGGCCACAACTCGAACCTCCACCCGCTGCACCACGTGCAGGTGTTCTCGCGCGACCTGATCGGGCGGCTGCGGACGCTCACGCCCGAGAACCTGACGGTCACGCTGGGCCAGGGTGACGATTCTGGCCTCGCGCCGCTGCTCAAACCGGACGAAATCCACGCGATCGTCGCTCGTCGCGATCATGTGGTGCGCTACGTCGATGATCTGATCGCCGAGTTCGGCGAAGATGCCGTCCTGGCATTTCCATGAGCACGACCACATGTCCGACGTGCAGCAAGGTCGTCGACCCGCTGCGCGCACGCTCCGTCGGTGTCCGCGATGGCAAGGTCGTCGCGTACTGCAGCGCCGCGTGCGCCGCGGCGGGTGAGAGCCGGCCCGTCAGCGTCCGCGTGCGCACGCCGGCGGTCGGGGTGGCCGTCGTCATCCCGACGTCCGCCGACAGCGGTCCCATCATCGAGATCATCCGCGAGGGCTCCGTGCCCACGGCGCGGACGCCCGCGTCGGGTGTGCCGGTGGCGACGGCGGCGGCGGCGACCAGCGGCGGGACGAGCAGCAGCCCGCCCAACGCGGGCAACGCGAGCCACGCGGGCAACCCGGGCAACCCGAACAAGAAGAAGAACAAGGGTAAGCGCGGTAGCGAGACCCCCGCGGCCGGGGTCGTGGTGGCCCCGGCCTCTGCACCGAAGAGCGGGCCGACGACCCTCGGCGCCCCGACGGCGAAGACGGGCGGCGAGCTCGAGGCGGACAAGGCGCTACGGCCGCGGCGCGATCACACGCCGACGCCGGTGGAGCTCGCGAAGCGCAAGCAGGAGCTCGCCTCGGCCGAGGAAGCCGACGACGACGCGATGATCAACGGCGACGACGCGCCGGCGCCGCGCAAGCTGCCGGTGCTGCTGATCGCGGTGATCGTGCTCGTCGTCGGCGGTGGCGTGGTGCTCGCGATCAAGATGATGTCGAAGAGCGGCACGGCCCACGCCGCGAGCATGCCAGAGCCGGTCACCGCGCCGCGGCTCGTCGAGGTCGCCGCGCCCGCGCCGACGCCCGCCCCGCCCACCACGGCCGCGATGCTCGCGCAGGCGCGCTCCGTGCTGGCGGTGCAGCTCGCTTCGGGCTCGCCCCGCGTGCAGCGTCGCGCGGCCGAGGCGCTGGCCCGGACTGGCGATCCGGACGCCCGCGCCGCGCTGACCACGGCGCTCGCCGCCGAGCCGAGCGACATCGCGCGCGTCGACATCGCGTACGCGCTGGCCCGCGGGGGCGATGCCCGCGGCACCACGGCGCTCCTCGCCGCGCTCGCGAGCACGCAGCGCCGCGACGTCCGCGCGGAGGCCGCGAACCAGCTCGCTCGCCTCGGCGATGCGCGCGCGGCGCCCGTGCTCGCCGACTACCTCGACGTCAGCCAGCTCCGCGTCGGCGCCGCCGAGCACCTCGCGTACCTCGCCGAGTCGCGCGCCCTCAAGGTGCTGGCCGCGCTGCGGGCCGATCCGCGGACCAGCGTCGACGACCGCGCGCGCGCCGTGATCGCGCTCGGCATCGCGGGGGACGCCTCCGTCACGCCCGACCTGCGCGCGCTCCTCACCGACCCGCGCTTCAACGCGTACGCTGCCGCCGCGCTCGCCGCGCTCCACGATCCCGCGGCGCGCCCCGTCCTCGCGGAGCACCTCGCGATCCCCTCGCTGCGCACCGACGCGGCTCGCGCGCTGCGCCGCCTCGAGCCCGAGCTCGATCCCGCGCCGCTCCTGCCGCCGCTCGCCGCCGCCCTCACCAGCCCCAAGGACACCGACGCCGTCCAGGCGGCGGAGGCTGTCCTGCTGCTGGCCGGGCCCGCGAGCTGGTCGCAGTACGAGTAGCAAGCGATCGGCGAGCCGGCAGTCCGTCGACGCGCGTGTCGGTCTTCGGCGGCGCCAACGGCGGCGTGCACGTTTTCGTACACCTGAACTCGATCGCTACGTAGCGAAGCGGTCCCGTGAACGTCGAACGTGCGTCGGTGACGTCCAGGGTCGCGATTTGTTCGGGTGCCCGGCCACCATGGACGTCGACGCAACGGACCCGTTCTTGCCACCCGGGACGGGGCCGCACGGGGGCCTGAACGTGGCCGAAAAACGCGGCATTGACAGGTCCCGGCCCCCGGCCCAGACTGCGCCGCCCTGATGGCCGCACCAGCCCCCTTCGCCGGACAGAAAATCTATTTCGTTTCGCTTGGTTGCCCGAAGAACCAGGTCGACACGGAGCTGATGCTCGGGCAGGTCGAGGCGGCCGGCCACGCGCTCGTGCACGACCCCGAGGGCGCCGACGTCATCGTGATCAACACGTGCGCGTTCATCGATGCCGCGAAGGAAGAGAGCGTCGACACCATCCTCGAGATGGCGGAGCACAAGAAGAGCGGCGCGAAGAAGCTCGTCGTGACGGGCTGCCTCGCGCAGCGCTACGCCGACGACCTCGCGAAGGACATCCCCGAGATCGATCACATCCTCGGCTCGGCCGACTTCATGTCGCTCGCGAAGGTGCTCGCGCCGGTCGCCGAGGCGCGCGCGCCGAGCGGCAAGACGAAGAAGCGCAAGGCGCTGCCGGTCATCCAGGTCGCCCAGACGCCCGCCTACATCTACGACCACGCCGCGCCGCGCGTGCGGATCGGCGCCGCGCACTCGGCCTACGTGAAGGTCGCCGAGGGCTGCGATCGCCCGTGCTCGTTCTGCATCATCCCCAAGCTGCGCGGGCCGCAGCGCAGCCGCGGGATCGCCGACATCGTGACGGAGGTGCGCGCGCTGGGCGAGCAAGGCGTTGTCGAGGTGAACCTGATCGCGCAGGACCTCACGCGCTACGGCTGGGACAAGGGCATCGCCGCCGAGGAGCGGGCCACGCTCGCGCAGCTCGTGCGGGCGCTCGGGAAGGTCGACACGATCAACTGGATCCGCCTCCACTACACGTTCCCGAGCGCGTTCGACGACGACCTGATCGACGCGATCGCGAGCGAGCCGCGCGTCGTGAAGTACGTCGACGTCCCGCTCCAGCACATCAGCGACGGGATGCTCAAGCGCATGCGCCGCGGCCACTCGAGCCGCGTGACGCGCGAGCTGGTGAAGACGTTGCGGGCGCGGATCGACGGGCTCGTGTTGCGCTCGACGTTCATCGTCGGCCACCCCGGCGAGACGGAGGCCGAGTTCGAGGAGCTCTGCGCGTTCGTGGCCGAGGCGAAGCTCGAGCACGCCGGCGCGTTCACGTATTCGATCGAGCCGGGCACGACGTCGGCGATGCTACCGGGACGCGTCGACGCGGACGTCATGGCGGAGCGCCAGCAGCGGCTGATGGAGATCCAGCGGCAGATCAGCCGGGCGCGGCTCGAGGCGATGGTGGGCAAGGAGCTCGAGGTGCTGGTCGAGGGCGTGTCGTCGGAGAGCGAGTACTTGATGGAGGGGCGCTGGTACGGTCAGGCCCCGGGGATCGACGGGGTGGTGTACTTGGCCGACGGGCAGGTGCCGCCCGGCTCGCTGGTGCGGGCAAAGGTCACGCAGGCGAGCGACTATGATCTGGCGGCGACGCTCGAGGTCTGAACGGAACGGTGGGGCGGCGTTGCCCGTGCGGAGGCGGCACGCGCTGCAGGAGCCGCGCTCGGCGACCGCGAATCGCTCGCGGTCTCGGGGCGATCAGTGTGCCGGCGTCGCCAGCGCCTGTCCGGGCGAGCTCGGCCGCGCAGACGCGGCTCAGGGCAGGGCGAGCTGCTGGATCTCGGCCAGCGCGAGCGGCCGCGTGTAGTAGAGCGCATCGTCCACGGCGCCGTTCAGGCGGTGCACGCCGCGGTCGGCGCCCAGTCCGAACACGCCGTTACCCGCGCCGATCGCCGTGGTTCCGGCCGCGACTTCCGTGCCGTCCACGAACGCACGCTTCCGCGTGCCGTCCCAGGTCATCGCGAGGTGGTGCCACTCCGCGAGCGGCAACGCCGATCCGCGCAGCTCGTCGAGCGCCCCGACGGAGTCGTTGCTGTCGAACAGGGGGACGCCGGTGATGTCGAAGCACAGCCCGAATGTATCGGTGCTCGCTGCGCTGCCGCCGAACCCCTTGGTCCAGGCGCAATCGGCGGTCGCGCTCGCGTAAGCCTCGAGCTTGAGCCAGACGGCGGCCGTGAAGCCCGCGCTGGCGTCGAGATCCACCGCGTCCGCGACGTCGACCTCCGCGGTGTCGTCAAAGACGTAGCCGGCGCCGCGTTCGCCTGCGCCACGCGTGGGGCACGTCGCGCACGTCGCGGCGTGGTGGCCGCCGTCGTCCAGGATGCTGACGGCGGGGTCGGTCTCCATCTGGAGCCAGATCTTCGCGCCGGCAGGCACGGTTCGCTGCCCGCTCGCGTCGGCCGAGTCGGCCGTGCTGGCGCGCGGGCCGTCGAGGTTGTCGAAGCCGATCCGGCCGCAGGCCAGCACCGCGACCAGCGGGAGCGCGACCCGATACATGCGTCCTCATCATACGCATCCCGCGCCGCCCGCGCCGCCCGTTACACCGCGGGCAACAAGTACCGGTCGCGCAGCGCGACCGACGTCAGCAGCGCCCGCCACATCTCGGCCCGCATCTCCCCGCCCGGCGCCAACGCCATCGCCGCCTCGTCCAGCTGCTTGCGATCCACCCGTGCGTGCTCGAGCCGCACGTGCTCCACCGGCCGCCTCGCCATCGCGCGCAGCGCCGCCACCAGCGCCGTCCGCTGCCGCGCGCTCGCCCGCCGCACGTCCAGCACCGGCAGCGCCAGCGCGTCGGCCACCGTGTGCTCGACCACGCCGTAGCCCATGCTCGCCCGTCCGAGCGACTCGAGCGCCAGCGCCGTCGGGAGAGCGTTCAGCGCCGCCGCCAGCACGTCCACCGCGATCCCCGCCCGCGGGACCAGCGCGTAGACCCGCTGGTCCGCCAGCATCGGCACGTCGGCCAGCCGCTGCACGAACCGCGGCCCGTACGCCTTCGCCAGGAACAGGCGCGCCGGGTGCGCCGGCAAGGACCACCACGGATCCCGCCGCCGCACGCTCGTCCGCTCCGCCGCCTCGGCGTGTCGCGCGAACCACGCCGCCAGCCGCGGCGCGCGTCGGAGCACCGCCCGGTCCGGTGGCAGCGCGAGCGCCACGAGCGGCGACTCGTCGGGCGCGACCGCGATCGACGCCGGCGAGCCGTTGAACGGCGAGCGCACCACCGGCGCCAGGTACGCCGGCTCGAGCCCGAGCGCCGTCGCCTCCGCGCGCTTCACGTAGAACACGCGGTTCGCGCCGGTCGTCAGCCCGCGGCGCACCTCGGCGAGCTCGGCCAGCGGGACCACCGCGTCGCCGGCCGCCGCGCGCCAGGCGAACCACGCGGCCGGCGCTCGCAGCGCCGCGCCCCAGGCGGCTGGATCTTCGCCGCCCGCCCGCACGTCCGCGTGCGCCGCCAGCGCGGTCAGCCC
>JANXOM010000041.1 GCA_025353585.1 Deltaproteobacteria bacterium | reverse complement strand
CCCGGGCCGGGGTCGGCGGGCGCCTCGCGCTCGCAGCCGGCGGCGAGCACGCACGCGAGCAGCGCGAGCCCGCCGGCTCTCCGTGTCGGGCGGCGCATGCCCCGAGCGTACGAGACGCCGGAGCGTGGTGCCACGCGAGATCGCGCGCGGTTCTAGGTGGCGTTGCGGATGACCGCGTCGGTGAACTGCGCGGTGTTCGCCTTGCCGCCGAGGTCGCCCGTGCGCGACGCGGCGTCGGCGAGAGCGGCCCGCACGCCCGCGCGGAGCCTGTCGCCGGCCGCGCGCTGGCCGACGTGGTCGAGCAGCATCGCCGCCGAGAGCATCAGGCCCGTCGGGTTCGCGATGCCCTTGCCCGCGATGTCGGGCGCGGTGCCGTGCACGGCCTCGAACATCGCGCAGCCCGCGTCACCGATGTTGGACGCCGGCGCCACGCCGAGGCCACCGATGAGGCCGGCGGCGAGGTCAGAGAGGATGTCGCCGAACAGGTTCATCGTGACGATGATGTCGAACCGCTCGGGCGCCACGACCATCCTCATGGCGGTCGCGTCGACGATCATGTCGTCGCACTCGATCTCGGGATAGGCCTTCGCGACCTCCCGGCCGGTGTCGAGGAAGAGGCCGTTCGACATCTTCAGGATGTTCGCCTTGTGGACGATCGTGACCTTCTTGCGGCCGTGGCGGCGCGCGTAGTCGAACGCGTAGCGAACGATGCGCTCGCTGCCGAACCGGGTGATGATCGCGATCGACTCGGCGGCGGAGCGGCGGGGATCGATGTAGTGCTCGATGCCGGCGTAGAGGTCCTCGGTGTTCTCGCGGACGATGACCATGTCGACGTTCGTGTAGCGAGACGGGACGCCGGGGATGGTCTGCGCCGGCCGGACGTTGGCGTAGAGGTCGAACGTCTGGCGGAGGGTGACGTTCACCGAGCGATAGCCGCCGCCGCTCGGCGTGGCGAGGGGCGCCTTGAGGGCGATCTTGTTGCGGGTGATCGAGTCGAGGGTCGCAGGCGGGAGCGGGTCGCGGTGCTTCTCGACGGCGGCCGCGCCGGCGTCCGCGCGCTCCCAGGTGATCTCGCCGCCGACCGCGGCGATGGCGCGGAGCGTGGCGGCCGTGATCTCGGGGCCGATGCCATCACCTTCGATCAGCGTCACGATGGGCGGGGTCATGGAGCGCAGGCATACCACCCTCCCGCGGGAGCCTGGGCCCGCCCGGCCGGCGGTCGATCTCCGCGCGTCATCGCGTGCGCCCATCGTCGCGGCGCCGCGCGCGCCGTAGACTGGACGCGTGCCGGACGACAACGACGACCCGAAGCTCGCCCGCATCGTGGAGGCGCGGCTGAAGCTGCGCGACCGCTTCGGGGCCGCGTCGTACGCCACCCCGTCGCAGGCAGATCCCACGCCGCGAGGCTCGGGTCCGCCGAATCGCCACGGCATGCCGCAGCTCCCCATCGACCAGGTCTCGACCGAGAAGTGGCCGGTGCTCGACCTCGGACGCCAGCCGGAGGTCAGCCACGCGCGCTGGAAGCTCGTCGTCGATGGCGCGTGCGTGCGCCCGTACGAGCTCGACTGGGCGGGGTTCGGGGCGCTGGAGCAGACGAGCGACGTCAGCGACTTTCACTGCGTGACGAAGTGGTCGCGCCTCGACGTGCCCTGGCGCGGCGTCCGCGTGGCGGAGGCGATCGCGCACGCGGAGCCCCGCGACGGCGCCCGGTTCGTCCTGTTCCACGCGACCGACGGCTACACGACGAACCTGCCGCTCGCCGAGGCGCTCAAGCCCGACGTCCTCCTCGTC
Source organism: Deltaproteobacteria bacterium (assembly GCA_025353585.1). Classification (GTDB taxonomy): domain Bacteria; phylum Myxococcota_A; class Polyangia; order Haliangiales; family Haliangiaceae; genus JABFXX01. Next base: position 16,112 of record JANXOM010000041.1, on the reverse strand, counting down.
CACACCGCCGATGGCAAGCCGCTCGCGCGGGTGCACGGCGGCCCGGTCCGCGTGATCACGCCGCAGCTGTACGCGTGGAAGGGCGCGAAGTGGGTCTGCCGCATCGAGCTGATGACGGCGGACAGGCGCGGCTTCTGGGAGGCGCGCGGCTACTCGAACACCGCGTATCCGTGGCGCAACGACCGCTACTCGACCTGACGCCCGCGTCGGCGGACGATCGACGCTAACGTACCGCGGTGCTCGCCTTCTACTTCGACTTCATCTCGCCGTACGCATACCTCGCGTGGCAGGACGCCGAGCACGGCCCGCGCGCCCTCGCGGCGAAGCACGGCGTCGAGCTCGCGATCCGCCCGATCCTGCTCGCCGGCCTCCTCGATCACTGGGGGCAGCTCGGCCCCGCCGAGGTCCCGCCGAAGCGCGCCTTCCTCATCAAGGACGTCATGCGGCGAGCGGCGCTGGCCGGCGCTCCGTTCGTCTACCCCGACGTCCATCCGTTCAACCCGGTGACCCTGCTCCGCCTCGCCCTCGTCGAGGTCAGCGGCGCGCAGCAGATCGCCGTCATCGACGCCCTCTTCGCCCTCGTGTGGGGCACCGGTCGCGACACGACCGACCAGGCCGCGCTCGCCGGCGCGCTCGAGGCGCTAGGCCTCGACGGCGCCGCCCTGCTCGCCCGCACGCGCGCCCAGGACGTGAAGGACGCGCTGTTCCGCGACACGCGCGCCGCCGTCGAGCGCGGCGTCTTCGGCGTACCGACGTTTGTCGCCGGCGACGAGCTGTTCTGGGGCAGCGACCGCGCCGTAGACGTCGACCGGTACCTCGCCGGGGCCGATCCGGTGGACCCCGCCGTGGCCGCCGCGGCGATCGCGCGGCCTCCTGGACTCACCCGCCCCGCGTCACGCCGCCCGCGCTAGAGCGCCCTCGCGCGCAGGCGAAGCGCTCGGACTCACAATCTGCGGTGAGCCGCGCCGTCGCCAGGCTCGAAGACCGGGTCGGGCTGCGCCGGTTCACCCGGACCGCGCGATCGATCGCGCTGACCGAGGCCGGTCGGCGCATCTACGAGACGATCGCGCCGCACGTCGCCGCGATCGAAGATGCTGCTCGATCTCTACGTGCGCGATGACCTCGCGCGAGGACGCCTCGTTCACGTGTTGCCAGACCGGGCCGACGAGACCTATCCGCTGCTCGCCTGTTACCCCTCTCCGGTCGCACCCAAGGTTCGTGCGTTTCTCGACCACGTGGTTTCCGCGCTCGCCGCACCGTCGTGCCCGAGTGCGGCGCCCCCCGCGATCCCAGCCGGCAGCGGGGCGAGCTCGTCGTCGACGAGTGCGCGGATCGCCGGTGACCTCACGCACCCGTCGCATTGGCGCTAGACTCGGGTCGTGACGAAGCTCTGGCTCGCGCTGGTCCTGGTCGGGTGCAGCAGCCCCGCGCCCGACGGGCCGCCGTCCTGCACGTGCACGCCCGCCCGGGCCGAGGCCGCCCCGAAGGCGAGCCTGACGATCCGCGCGCTCGTGCGCCGCCACCAGGCCGCCGTGCGCGACGGCCATCGCAACGGGCGCGACACCAAGCTCGTCGACGACGAGCTCCGGCTGCAGTCCGCGATCCTGTGCGAGCCGTGCGGCGGCTGGATCGGCGAGCGCGCGACCGCGGAGGAGATGTATCCCGTCGATCGTGTCGACGACGCGGTGGGCGTGGTGTGCGCGGGCTTCCGGCTGCGCGATGGCAGCGTGGCGTACGGCGCGGCGCACCCGCCCGAATGCCGCGCGCCCTGACGAGCGGCGTCCGACGCCGCCGGCCACGTCACCTGGTGACCTCCATGCCCGGTAGGGCTCCCTCCCGCGCCGGGTCCCGCCGAAATCGACATCGCACCGGCGCGGCCCTTCCGACCTCGCGGCGAACTATTTATCATCGCGGCCGTGTCCGAGCCCGAGCCCTCGTCGTCGCCACCGCGCGGCCGCGCCGCCCACGCGCCGCTCGCGGCCGTGCTGGCGCAGGTCGCCGCGGACCCGTCGCGGCTCGCCGCCATCCTCGATGCCGCGAGCGAGGCGTTCGTGGCGTGTACGAGCGACCGGCGCATCGTCGCCGTGAACCCGAGCGCCGAGGAGCTGTTTGGCCAGCTCCCGGGCGTCCTCGTCGGCCTGCTCACGGACGCGCTCCTGCCCGTTCGCCTCCGCCAGCCCACCGCGCCGCCGATGATGCCCTTCGCGGACATCATGCAGATCGAGCTGCCCGGCCAGCGCGCCGACGGCACCGAGCTCGTCGTCGACTGGATCCTCGGCTCGGTCAGCATCGCCGGCGCGCCGCTGTTCGTGATGCAGCTGCGCGATCACGCGACGATCGAGCGCGCGTTCGAGGCGCTGCGCGCGAGCGAGGAGCGCTTTCGCCTGCTCGTCGATGGCGTGCGCGACTACGCGATCTACCTGCTCGACGCGACCGGGCACGTGTCGAGCTGGAACCTCGGCGCCGAGCGCACGAAGGGCTGGACGCGCGCCGAGATCATCGGGCAGCCCTACGAGCTGTTCTTCACCGAGGAGGAGCGCGCGCTCGGCGTGCCGAAGCAGCTGCTCGCCGACGCGGTGCGCGACGGGAGCCGCGAGGTCATCGGCTGGCGCGTCCGCAAGGACGGCACGCGGTTCCGCGCCAACGCGTACCTCGCGGCGCTGCGCTCGTCGAACGGCGCGCTCTACGGCTTCGCGAAGATCACGCGCGACCTCACGGAGCGCCTCGCCGCCGAGGAGCTCGCGCACCGCCTCAGCCTCGAGCGCGCGGCCCGCGAGGCGGCCGAGGCAGGCGAGCTGCATCTCCGCGCGAGCGAGGAGCGCGTTCGCCGGCTGCAGGGCATCACGGCGGCGCTCTCGGAAGCGGCGACGCCCACCGAGGTGGCGTCGGTGATCATCGAGCACAGCGTCCAGGCGCTCGACGCCAGCGGCGCCGCGATCTTCCTGGCGACGCCGGACGGCGCGGCGCTCGAGCTGCTCGCAGAGCGCGGCTTCCCGCCCGTGTTCCTCGCCGACTACGCGCGGATCGGGCTGGGAGGGAACACGCCGATCGTCAACGCCGCGCGGACGCGCACGGCGACATTCTACGACAGCGCCGCGGCGCTCGCGCTCGCCTACCCCCACCTGCCGGCCTCGGTCATCACGGACCAGTTCGAGGCGGGCGCGGTGTTGCCGCTGACCACGCACGGTCAGCTGATCGGGGCGCTGGGGCTCCGTTTCGCCGCCGTGCGCGGCTTCGATGCCCTCGAGCGGTCGCTGCTGGTCACGATCAGCGACCTCTGCGCGCAGGCGCTCGAGCGGGCGCGGCTGTTCGCCATCGAGCGCAACGCCCGTAACGCGGCCGAGTCGGCCAGCCTCGCGAAGGACCAGTTCCTCGCGATGCTGGGCCACGAGCTGCGTAACCCGCTCGCGCCGATCGTCACGGCCTTGAGCCTCCTCGCGTCCACCGACGCGGCGACGTCCGAGCGCGCGCGCGGCGTCATCGGCCGTCAGGTCACGCACCTCGTCCGCATGGTCGACGACCTCCTCGACGTCTCGCGGATCACCGGCGAGAAGGTGCAGCTGCAGCGCGCCCGCGTCGAGCTGGCGCAGGTCGTCGCGCGCGCCGTCGAGCTCTCGAGCCCCATCGTGGACCAGCGCCAGCACCACCTCGCGGTCGACGTGGCGAGCGAGGGCCTCGCCGTCATCGGCGACGCGACCCGCCTCGCGCAGGTCGTCGCGAACTTGCTCAACAACTCGGCGAAGTACACGCCGCTCGGCGGACGCATCGAGCTCGCCGTCTGGCGCGAGGGCGACCGCATCGTGCTGACCGTGCGCGACGACGGCACGGGCATCGAGGCTGCGATGCTGTCGACCGTCTTCGAGCTGTTCGCGCAGGAGCGCCAGAGCCTCGACCGTTCGCAGGGCGGCCTGGGGCTCGGCCTGACGATCGTGCGCAGCCTCGTCGGGATGCACGGCGGCACGGTGACGGCCGCGAGCGATGGCCGCGGCCGCGGTAGCTTGTTCACCGTCACGCTACCGGCGGCGCCTCCGCTCTCCACGGACGCCGCGGTGGTCCCCCCTGCGGTCGCCCGCCCGCCGGGCGAGCCGCTTCGCCGGATCCTCGTCGTCGACGACAACCTCGATGCCGCCGAGCTCATGGGTGAGGTCCTGCGCGCGCGGGGCCACGACGTCTGCGTGGCCCACGACGGCCCGACCGCCCTCGCGCTCGCCGCCGAGTTTCACCCCGACATCGCGCTCCTCGACATCGGCCTCCCGGTCATGGACGGCTACGAGCTCGCGCGTCGCTTGCGCGGTCAGCTCGGCGCCGTCAAGCTCATCGCGCTGACCGGCTACGGCCAGGCCGCCGACCGCGCCCGCGCGAAGGACGCCGGCTTCGACTTGCACATGGTCAAGCCCGTCCAGATGGATGCGCTCCGGGCCGCGCTGACCTGAAGGCGCATGTAGGCAAGCCGACTTGAGTCGCGCGCTGCGCGCTGGCGCCACGGTCTCGTGGGCGCATGCGCACGGCTGAGCGTCGGGTCCCTCGCGAGTTTTGTGCGCGGCGCGCGCGCGGAACGCGTACGTTGACTCGGTCCGTCCCGCACAGGATGGCGGGGAGTGGGGATGACGATGAATGCCGACGCGGAGACGGAGAGCGAAGCCCTCGCGCGGCACAACAGGTCGCTTGCCGCGGCCAATGCCGACCTGCGTCACGCCAACGAAGCGCTCGTGTTCGCGGGCGCGCGGTACCTCGCCCTGCACGATCTCGCGCCGACCCCGCTGGTGACGGTGGACGTCACCGGGCAGATCGCCGAAGTCAATTGCGCCGCCGAGGCGCTTCTCGGCCATGCGCGCCCGCAGCTCCTCGGGCAAGCGCTCGCGTCGTTCCTCGTCGACCCGCTCGCCGCGGGGCTCGCGAACGAGCTGCGCGCGCTGTTCTAGACGGGGGCGGCGTCGAACGTGGCGCTCACGCTGCTGCGCACCGGCGCGCCCGTCGAGCTGCTCGTGACCGCCGTGGTGCTGCCCGACGCCGGCCCGCCGCAGGCCGTCCTCGCCTGCGTGGATGTCACGGCCCGCCTGCGAGACGAGGCCGCTCGCGACCGCGCGATCCAGCGCACCGCGGAAGCCCAGCGGCTCGAGAGCCTCGGCGTCCTCGCGGGCGGCATCGCGCACGACTTCAATAACCTCATGACCGTCGTGCTCGCCGGCACGGACCTCGTGCTGCAGGAGCTCGCGGGCGCCTCACCGCACGTCGGTCCGCTGCTCGACATCCGCGATGCGGCTCGCCACGCCGGGGATCTTGCCCACCAGATGCTGGCGTATTCCGGGCGCGTCAGCGCCCCCCATCAGCCGGTCGACCTGGCCGCGCTCGTGCGCGAGCTCGAGCCGCTGCTCCGCGCGGCGTCGCGTTCCACGCCGCTCGTCTTCGAGCTGGGCGACCGCATGCCCGCGATCGCCGGCGACGCCCCGCAGCTGCGCCAGGTCCTGCTGAACCTGAGCGGCAACGCCGCGGAGGCGATGCAGGGCGCCCCCGGGCCCATCACGATCGCCCTCCGGCACGACGCGCTCGCCGACGACATCGTGATCGAGGTCCGCGACGTGGGCGCCGGCATGACGGCCGCGATCCAGGCGCGGATGTTCGAGCCGTACTTCTCGACCAAGCTCGCCGGACGCGGCCTCGGGCTGGCGGTCGTCCAGGGCGTCGTTCGCGCGCACGGTGGCACGTTGCGCGTCGACAGCGCGGAGGGCGTCGGGACCACCGTGCGGATCGCGCTGCGCGCCATCGTCGGAGCCGCCACGCTCCCGCCGGACCCGGGCGACCGGGCGTGGCGTGGGCGCGGCCGGATCCTCCTCGTGGACGACGACGTGGCCGTGCGGCGAACGCTCGGCCGCGCGCTCGGGGCGCTCGGGCTCACCGTCGTGATGGCCAGCGACGGGCAAGCGGCGCTGACGATCCTGACCGAAGCTCCGCTCGGCGTCGATCTCGTCGTGACCGACCTGACGATGCCCGGGATGGACGGCATCGCGCTGGCACGGGCGATCCGCTCCCTTGGCATCGCCGTCCCGATCGTGCTCGTGACGGGGTATGGTGAGCTGCCGGGGGATAGCGCCCGCTGGTTCACGGCGTCGGTGACGAAGCCGTTCACCATGGCCGCGCTCCGCGCGGTGCTCCAGCCGCTCCTCCCCCGCGCCGCACCTTGATGGCTCTGACCTCGCCCGAGACGGTGCGCGCGCTCCTGGTCGCCCAGGCCGGCGCCGAGGCCATCAGCTCGTCAGCGCGGGTCGCCGCCGCCGCCGATCAGCTCTGGACGCGCCTCGCCCAGCGGTTCGGGATGCTGCTCGGCGATGCCGGGATCCGCGCCGTGCAGACGCGTAGCCTCGCCATCGCGGTGGGGCGCGTGCCGTGGCTCGCCACGGCCGCGGTGACGGGCGAGGCGCTGCGGACGGCGCTCGCGGCGCAAACCACGGCCGACGCCCTGGCCGGCTTCGCCGAGCTGATCGCGAGCCTGGTCGCGCTGCTCGGGCGGTTCATCGGACCCGCGCTCGTCCGCCGGGTGTTACACGACCTGTGGCCGAGCGTGCTCGAGCGTGACGAAAAGGAGACGGTGTGAACGAAGCAGTCGAGATCAAGAAGCTCACGAGCGGGGTCCCGGGCCTCGATGCGGTCCTGGGCGGCGGCATTCCAGAGCTGTCCTTCAACCTCATCGCGGGGGGCCCCGGGTGCGGCAAGACGTCGATGGCGCACCAGATCATGTTCGCCACCGCCACGCCGGAGCGCCCCGCGCTCTACATCACGATCCTCGGCGAGCCGCCGATCAAGATGCTGCGCTACCAGCAGCAGTTCGCGTTCTTCGATCCGGCCAAGCTCATGACGTGCATCCGGTTCCTGCACCTCGGGACCGAGCTCCTCGAGGGCGGGCTCGGCAAGGTGCTCGATCGGATTATCGAGGAAATCACGGCGACCAGCCCGCGGCTCGTGTTCGTGGACTCGTTTCGCGCCGCCGCGAAGAAAGCGGAAGAGGCGGGCGAGATGGAGCTGCCGAGCTTCGTGCAGCGGCTGAGCCTCCACCTGACGGGGTGGGAAGCGACGACGTTCCTCATCGGCGAGTACGAGGAGGCCGAAGCCATCGACAACCCGCTCTTCACCGTCGCCGATGGCATCCTCTGGCTCAGCCAGGAGCGCAGCCGGAACTCGATGATCCGGCAGGCGAAGGTCGTGAAGATGCGCGGGCAAGGCCAGCTGTCGGGCTTGCACACGATGCGGATCGCCCAGGAGGGCGTGCGGATCTATCCGCGCCTCGTGGGGCCCGAGCGTCCGCGCCTGCCTGCCCCGGACGCGGTCCGGCGGGGCATGGGGATCCCCGACCTCGACAAGATGCTGGGCGGCGGGCTGCCGTCCGGGTACTCGATGCTGATCGCCGGCCCCTCGGGCTCCGGCAAGACCGTCCTGTCCAGCGAGTTCATCCGCGCGGGGCTCGCCGCGGGCGAAGCGGCCGTGATCGCGGTGTTCGAGCAGCGGCCAACGGCGTACCTGACCCTGACCCCGCACGGCGCGGAGCTGCGCGCCGCGGTGGCGGCGAAGCACCTGCGCATCCTCGACCTGCGCCCCCTGGACCAGTCGGTCGACGAGACGATGGCGGAGATCGCCAACGCCGTCGCGGAGCTGGGCGCCTCCCGGGTGGTGATCGACTCGCTGTCCGGCTTCGAGCTCGCCCTCGCGCCGGCGTTCCGGGAGGACTTTCGGGAGGCCGCATACCGGATGGTGGCCGACCTCGTCGGGCGCGGCGTCACCGTGCTCATGACGGCGGAGGCCAACGACGCGTACGTGGAGCTCCGGCTCGCCCCCCACGGCATCTCGTTCCTGACGGACGGCATCATCGTGCAGCGCTACGTGGAGATCGATGGCGTGCTGCGCAAGCTCATGATGGTGACGAAGATGCGCGGCTTCGAGCACGACCACGAGCTTCGGCTCTACGACATCGACGCGTCCGGCATCGTGATGCGCGAGCGGCCGGCCGGCTACGAGGGACTCCTCACCGGCACGGCGCGCAGGGCCACGTAGGGGCGAGCGGCGGAGGGATGGAATCACGGTCGCAACGCAGCGCACGGCTCCGCCGAGCAGAGCAGCTCGCGACGCGCGCCGCGTTGGCCCGCGCGCAGACCTTGGAGACGGCGAACCGGCGGAACCTGGCCGAACGCGACGCCTTGCTCGCGGAGATGCGGGACGCCAACGAGCGGCTCGTGCTCGCCACGTTGCGGGCGGACGCCGCCACGGAGGACGCCAACACCGCGCGCGCCACGGCGGACGGGCTCGCGGCCCTGGAGCTCGGTCGGATCACCGCGAACGACCGGGCGAAGGACGAGTTCCTCGCGCTGCTCGGCCACGAGCTGCGGAACCCGCTCGCGCCGATCCAGAGCGCCCTCGATCTGATCGCGACGCGCGAGCCGGGTGCGTTCGTTCGGGAGCGCACGGTCATCGAACGCCAGGTCAAGCACCTCGTCCGGCTGGTCGACGACCTCCTCGATGTTTCCCGGATCACGGGCGGCAAGATCGCGCTGACACGCAAGCCGGCCGAGCTCGCGACGCTCGTCGCGCGCGCGCAGGAGCTCGTGGGTCCGCTCCTGGAGGAGAAGCACCACGTCGTCCGGCTCGCCGTCGCGACCGGCTTGATCGTGGACGTCGATCGGACGCGCATGGTGCAGGTGATCGGCAACCTCGTGGCGAACGCCGCGAAGTACACGCCCGCCCGTGGCGAGATCTGGATCACCGACGACCGCGTGGGCGCCGAGGTGCACTTGCGCGTCCGCGACAACGGGATCGGCATCGCCGCGGACATGGTGCCGCGCGTGTTCGAGATGTTCGCGCAAGCGCCGCAGGCGATCGACCGCTCGCGCGGCGGGCTCGGGCTCGGGCTCGCCATCGTCAAGTCGCTCGTCGGCCTGCACGGCGGCACGGTGAGCTGTACCAGCGAGGGCCTCGGTCGCGGCAGCGAGTTCATGCTCGCGCTCCCCGCCTCCGACGCCGTGGTCGCGCCGCGCGGGCTCACCGAGAAGTCGCTGCCCCGGCTCGCCGAGCGCAAGGTCCTCCTCGTGGACGACAGCCAGGACATCGTCGAGCTCATGGCCGACGTGCTCGAGGCCCTCGGCCACGAGGTGCGCGTCGCCATCGATGGCCCCTCGGCGCTAGCCGTGCTCGACTCCTTCACGCCCGACGTCGCGCTCCTCGACATCGGCCTGCCGGGCATGGACGGCTACGAGCTCGCCGCACAGCTGCGCGCGCGGCGCCCGAGCAGCGAGCTCAAGCTCGTCGCGATCACGGGCTACGGCCAGCCGGCGGACCGCGCGAGGTCCGCGGCGGCCGGGTTCGACGAACACCTTGTCAAGCCGGTGAGCGTCGCGGCGCTGCAGGCGACGATCCTCGTCGCGCCATCCGCCGTCCGCTGACGGTCACGCTCTCCGCGCGCGCACGAACAGGAACGCCGGCCGCTGCACCAGCCGGGCGTAGCCCTTCGGATCGACCTCGCGCATGGCCTCGGTCGGGCCGGGCGCGCGCACGTCCTCGATCGTGAAGCCCGCCGCGAGGAGCGGCTCGGTCACCTCGGCGAGCGGCCGGTGGAACGAGCGCATGCGCGTCCCGAGCCACGGCCACTCCTCCTCGACCATCGCGGGCCGCAGGTAGCCGGCCTCGACTGCCTTCATATCCCGCACCGGATGGTGGGTGGACAGCACGCAGGTGCCGCCCGGCCGCAGCACGCGTGCCCACTCGCGGAACATCGCGTGGAGGTCCTCGACGTAGTGGATCACGAGCGACGACACGATCAGATCGAACGCCGCGTCCGCGAGCTCGCCGCGCAGATCGCTGACGCTCACGCGCGCCACCCGCGCCCGCGCCCGCGCCGCGGGCCGCAGCTCGTCCGCGAGCCGCCGCCGCGCGATCTCGACCATCCGGCCGCTCAGATCGATCCCGACCACCCGCGCGCCCTGCTCCGCGAGCCAGCACGTGTACCACCCCGGGCCGCAGCCGGCGTCGAGCACGTCGAGCCCCGCCACGGCAGGGAGCATCTCCAGGGTGGCCGGGCGCTCGTAGAGCGCGTTCCAGGGCCGCTCGTCCACGCCCGCGGCGTAGCGATCGGCGATGTCGTCGTAGTCAGTGGGGCCGAACATGAAGGCGCCTCGTCGGTGGGCGAGGTGTAGGTGACCATACGCCGAGGAGCGACAAGCACCGTGATGAGCAGCGATCTCAATTGTGACGGTAGCGGAGATTGGGCAAGATCAACCCGTGGAAGTCGCACGCGGCGAGCTCGGGGCGCGGCCCTGGGGCGAGACCTTCGCAGCGTTCGCGCTGGACGAGGCCGGCTGCGAGCTGGTCGTCGACGACGGCACCCAGCACTACACCGTCGCGTTCGAGCGCAACGCTGTCATCGCGGCGAGCTCGCCCCTGGCCGCCGACTCCGCGCTGCGCGTGGCGCTGACGCACCGGTTGGTCGCGCAGACCCTCGTCTCCGCGATCATGAAGCAGGTCGCCGCGGATCCAGGCCGCGACGCGGTCGACGTCATCGCCGAGGCGGCGGGCCTCGCGCCGGACATGACGCTCCAGCTCCGCCGCCGCGTGCTCGCGCAGGCCGCGATGCGCACGTTCGCGATCACGCGCGGCGCGTACCGCGTGACGCGCCAGGTGACGCTCCGCATCTTCCCGCACAGCGCCATCGACATCCGGGCGGTCGTCGCGAACGGCCTGCGCACGCACGTCGCCGACGACCGGCTCGAGGCGGATCTCGGGCGCTTCGGCACGCGATTCGTGCTGCGCAACGACGCGCTCGACACGCTCTCGCAGTACGGCTTCACGCTCGAGGACCGCCCGGCGCTCGTGTCGCTGCAGTCGGGCGCGACCATCGCCGAGCTCGAGAGCCGCCACGCGGAGCTCACCGCGCGCGGCGTGCGCGTCATGGTGTACGCGCTGACCGCGTGCCGCGGCTGCAACGTCAGCGGCGAGGTCGTCGAGGCCGAGCTGACGCTCGCCATGCCGCCCGCGCCCATGCGCTCGACGGGCACGTTCCCGCCGCCGACGATGCCGATCCGGCCGACGCCGAACCCGGGCTTTCCGGTCGGCTCGAGCGGTGGCTTCGCGCCGCCAGCGACCACGGGACCGGCCGCCGCGATCGGCATCGCGAGCATCACGGGCAGCGCGGGGCTCGGCACCGACACCATGCCGGCGATCACGATCAACCGACCCTCGCGGCCGACGGCAAGCCCGACCGCGGAGCCCACGGGCACGCCGGCGGAGTGCTACGCGCGCGGCCTCGCGCTGCTCGGGCGAAACGATCACCAGCGTGCGTTCATCGAGCTCGCGCACGCCGCGAAGCTGTCGAAGGACCCCGATCACATCGCCGCGGCGGCGTGGGCGAAGTTCTGCCTCGCGACGGACAAGGAGAGCCTCGCGAAGCAGACGCGCGGGCTCCTCTCGCAGGCCGTGATGAAGTCGGACTCGCCCGAGCTGGCGCGCTTCTACCTCGGGCGCGTGGAGCGCATGCTCGGCCGCGATCGCGAGGCGCTCCAGATGTTCAAGAGCGTGATCGAGCTCGTGCCGCGGCACGCCGAGGCGCTCGCCGAGATCCGTACGCTCGAGGCGCGCATCGCGGCCGAGCAGCCGAAGCCGGGCCTGTTCCAGCGCAAGCGCACGTAGCACCCGCTACGCGGCTGGTGGCTTCGCGCGCATCACCAGCGCCGCGAGCGCCGGCAGCGCGAACAGCGTGACGAGCGTCGACAGCACGAGGCCGCCGATCGTGGCGACGGCGAGCGGGCGCTGCAGCTCCGAGCCCGCGCCGAGGGCAAACGCGAGCGGCAGGAGGCCCGCGATCGCCGCGGCGGTCGTCATCACGATCGGGCGCAGCCGGCGCTCGCCCGCGAGCGCGAGGGCCTCTGCGAACGACGCTCCCTCGAGGACCTGCTCGCCCACGTACTCGAACAACAGGATGCCGTTCTTCACCACGAGCCCGGCCAGCAGCACGCAGCCCATCAGCGACGACGCGTTGATCGGGATGCCGGCCGCCACGAGCGTGACGAACGCGCCGACGAGCGCCAGCGGCGCGCCGAGCAACACCACGAGGGCGAGCCGGAGCGAGCGCAGCTGCAGGAGCAGCACGGCGAGGACCAGCGCCGCGCCGAGGCCGAACACCTGGGCGAGGTCGCGTTGCGTCTCGCGCGCGCTCGCGAGCTGGCCGCCGAGCTCCACGCGGTAGCCCGCCGGGATGTCGAGATCCGCGATGCGCGCGGCGACCGCGTCCGTGGCCGCCGCCAGATCACCGCCCGGCTGGATCGCCGCGCTCGCGATGACGACCGGCGCCAGGTTCTCCCGCGCGAGCATCGCGGGTCCGACCGGACGCGAGATCGCGGAGACGGCCGACAGCGGGACGGCCGCGTTCGCGTACGGCAGCACGATCTGACCGATGCGGTCCGGGTCGAAGCGCGTGTCGTCCGGCATGCGCACGCGCACGCCGAGCCGCTGATCGCCCACGCGCGCGGAGGTGGCGACCTTGCCGCCGAGGCTGACGTCGAGGTCGTCGATCACCTGCCCCGGATCCACGCCGAGCCGGCGCGCGGCCACCGCATCGACGTCGACGCGGAGCACGGGGACCTCGCCCTCGACGCCGTCGAACACGTCGTCGAGCTCGGGGATGGCGCGCATGCGCTGGCCGATCGCGCCGGCGAGCTTGCCGCGCACGACCGCGTCCGGCCCGAAGACCTTGATCTCGATCGGCCGCGGGCTGCCCGAGAGGTCGTCGAGGATGTCTTGCAGCACCTGCACGAGCTCGAGCTTCGCCTCGGGCGCCACGGCGGACAGGCGCGTGCGGAGCGCGTCCATGACCTCGTAGATCGAGCCGCGCTGGCCCCGCGCGACGAGCTTGACGAGGACGTCGCCGCGGTTCTGGAGCGTCGCGGCGGGTGGGCCCATCTCCGCGCCGCTGCGGCGGGTGAAGGCGGCGATCTCGGGCGTGGCGGCGAGCGCGCGGTCCACGCGCTGCATGATCTGGTCGCTCTCCTCGAGCGAGGTCCCGGGCGGCAACCAGAAGTCGATCACCAGCGCGCCTTCGTCCATGGCGGGAAGGAAGCCCGTCGCCGCCGCACGCGCGGCGACGATGCCGCCCCCGGCGAGCGCGAGCACGACGACGAGGCCCCACCAGGGGTGGCGCACGATGCCGCGCACCATGCGGCCGTACGCGGTCGCGATGCGGCCCGGGGGGCGTACCGGCCGGGCGCGCACCAGGCGCTGCGCGACGATCGGGACCACCGTGACCGCGACGAGCAGCGAGATCACGACGGCGATGCTCAGCGTCACGGCGAGCGCGGTGAAGAAGCTGCCGACCACGCCCGTCAGCCACATGAGCGGCGCGAACACGACGACCGTGGTGGCCGTGGTGCCGACGACGGCCGCGAACAGGTCGCGCGTGCCCTGCTCCGCCGCATCGGCGACCGTCGCCCCGTCCTCGAGGCGCCGCACGATGGCCTCGACGATGACGATGGCGTCATCGGTGACGAGGCCGATCGCGACGGCGAGCCCGCCCAGCGACATGAGGTTCAGGGTCTGGCCGGCGAGCTTCATCACGCCGAACGTGCACGCGAGCGTGATCGGCACCGCGATCGCCGCCGCGATGCCGGCGCGCACGTCGCGCAGGAAGACCGCGAGCACCACGACGCCGAGGACGATGCCGAGGAGGATCGCGTCGCGCACGCCCGTCATCGCGTCCTCGATGAGCTCGGCCTGGTTGTAGACCGGCTCGACGCGCAGGCCCGGCGGCAGCGCCTTCGAGGCCGCGAGCGCGGCGAGGACGCCCTGCGCGCCGGCGACCACCTCGGGCGCGCTCGCCGACGTCGCGCGGGAGACCGTGATCAGCACGGAGTCGCCGTGCTTGCCCGCGACCATGGTGGTCCGATCCTCGGCGCCTTCGACGACGTCCGCGACGCTGCCGAGGAGGATCGGCCCGCTCGGCCCCTCCGCGACCGGCAGCGCCGCGAACGCGGCCGGCGTGGTGGGCTCGGACGCGGCGAGCACGGTGAGCACCTGGTGCTCGGCGTAGGCGCGGCCGACGGCGGCGACGCGCCCGCCCGCGGACAGTCGCTCGGCGATCGCGCTCGGCGTGAGGTGCGCGGCGGCGAGCGCGCCCGGGCGCAGGATCACCTCGAGCTCGCGCACGTCGCCGCCGCCGACCTCGATCGCGCCGACGCCCGGCACCTGGATCAGCGCCGGGCGGATCACGCGCGTGGCCGCCTCGCGCAGGACGCGCGGATCGACGTCGGGCCCGCCCGACACGTCGAGCGTCAGGATCGGCAGCTCGGCGGGCGTGACGCGCTCGACGCGCAGCTCGGTGGCCGCCGGCAGCTCGCTCCGGATCTCGGCGATGTGCGCCTCGACGAGCTGGAGCGTGCGCCACATGTCGGTGCCGCTCGCGAACTGGGCGGACAGCTCCGTCGCGCCGCGGATCGTGCGCGCGCGGATGCGGCGCATGCCGGGGACCGTCGCGATCGCCTCCTCGAGCGGGCGCGTCGCCGCGGTCTGCACGACCTCCGGCGGCAGATCGCCGACGCGCGCCACCACGACGATCCGCGGGAACTCGAGCTCGGGGTAGATGCCGCTCGGCAACGACCGCAGCGCGAGCACGCCGTACACCATGCCCGCGAGCGCGACCAGCGCGACGAGGCTCGCGCGGCCGCGCAGCCACGCGACGATGTTCATTTTGCGCCCTGGCTCGCGCCCTGGCCCGACCCGCTGCCGTGCACCGCGAGCGCGGCGCCGTCCGCGAGGCCGAGCACGTGGCTCGTCACGACGCGCTGCCCGGCGGTGAGCCCGGACAGGATCTCCACGCGGTCGCCATCGCGGGCGCCGAGCGTCACGGCGACGCCCTTGGCGACGTTGCTCTCGCACGTGACGACCTGCTGCGCCCCGTCCTCGCCGCGGCGGACAGCCGTCCGGGGGACGGAGAGGCCGGGCGCCGTGCGCGGCACGTCGATGCGCAGCACGCCGGCGAGGCCGAGCACCAGGTGCACGCCGTCGGGCGGCGCGGCGAGGCGGGCCCGGACGGTGCCGAGCGCGGTTGCGGGGTCGATCGCGGGCGAGACCGCGACGAGCGTCGCGTGGAGCGGTTGCGCCGGCAGCGCGTCGAGGGCGACCTCCGCCGCCTGGCCGGTGCGCACGCGGACGAGCTCGGCGGCGGGGACATCGGCGCGTAGCTCGAGCGTCGCCAGGTCCGCGATCTCCACGAGCGGCGTGGCGGCGGTGCCGTCGACGAGCTCGCCGGCGTGCCGGAGCACGTGCACGACGACGCCGGCGATCGGCGCCACCACGCGCGCGCGGTCGAGCTGGCGGCGCGCGAGATCGCGATGCGCGGCGGCGGTCGCGAGGTCGGCAACGGCGGTCGCGTGCTTCGCCTCGGCGTCTTCGACGTCGCGGCGCGGCGCGATGCCCTGATCGACGAGCCGGCGCGCGCGCGTGCGGGCGGCCTCGGCGTTCGCGAGCGCGGCCTGCGCGGCCCCGACGGCGGCGTCCCCCTCGGCGACGGCGGGCGTCAGCGCCGGGTCGTCGACCGTGGCGAGCAGCGCGCCCTGCGCGACGACGTCGCCCTCGTGCACGCGGATCGCGACCACACGCCCGGTGACGGCGGCGGCCACGGTCGCGCTGCGGTCCGGCGGCACCCCCACGATGCCGCGCAGCTCGAGGTGCCCGGCAGCGGTGAGCGCCGTCGCGGGCTCGCACGTGACCTCGACCGGCGCGACGGCGGGCTCGTCGTCGGCCGCCGCGGGCGTCGCCGAGCTGCTGCGGCGGCTGCACGCGGCGCACGCGAGCACGGCGACGAGCGCGGCGACCTGTGCCGCGGCGGTCGTCATCGGGCGCTCCCCGGCGCGAGCGAGCCCGAGGCCCACTGGAGCTCGACGTTCACGGTCGCCGCCTCGGCCCGCGCGTCGAGCGCCTCGCCCTCGGCCTCCGCGAGCGCGCGCTCGGCCTCGAGGACGAACACGAGCCCGGTCTGCCCCTCGTGGAACGCGGCGCGAGCGAGGTCAGCCGCCTCGCGCTGCGCCGGCAAGACGTCGCGCTCGAGGCTCGCGACGTGCGCGGCGGCGGCCGCGAAGCGCGCGCGC
>JANXOM010000013.1 GCA_025353585.1 Deltaproteobacteria bacterium | reverse complement strand
CTCGAGCTCGGCCTGAAATGCCTCGTCGAACAGCTGCCGCCGATGCTGGCGCAGGAACGCGAACAACTTTCCGTTTCGCTTGAGCCGCCCGAGGATGAACTTTTCCTGGCGGCTAACGATCTCGCTCGGGCTCCAGCGTTTAATGGCCATCGTGCGCAGATCCGATCACGATCGGATCCCGCTGTCGATCCGGACCCGCTAACCGATCGATTTCACTGAGACTCGAAACCGATCGGCGCTCTAGCGGAGGAGGCGGGCGAGCTTGTTGCGGGAGATGCCGAGGGCGCGCGCGGCCGCGGACTGGTTGCCGTGCTCGCGCTCGAGGACCGCGACCGCGTAGCGACGCTCGGCTTCGGCCAGCGAGAGGTCCGCCGGGAGCGAGACGGTTGCGGGCGCCGGCGCCACCGGAAGTCCGAGCATCGAGTCGCCGGCCCCCGCGCTGGCCGGTGCGCGCCGGGGCTCGAGGCGCAGGTCCTTCACGTCGATCGTCGCGTCGGTCGCCAGCACCACGGCGCGCTCGATCGTGTTCTCCAGCTCGCGGACGTTGCCCGGCCACGGGTAGGCGATCAGGGCGGGGCGGGTCGCGGGCGCGAGCTGCAGCGGCCCCTTGCGGTAGCGCCGCGCGAGCTGGCCAACGAAGTGCGCCGCCAGATCCGCGATGTCGTCGGCCCCGCGCGCACGCAGCGGCGGGATCTCGATCTCCACCACGCGGAGCCGGAAGTACAGATCGCTGCGGAACTGGCCCGCCTCCGCCATCGCGGCGAGGTCACGGTTCGTCGCCACCACGAGCCGCACGTCCGCCGTCAGCGTCTCGCGCCCGCCGACGCGCTCGAACTGGCGCTCCTGCACGAACCGCAGGAGCTTGCTCTGCAGCAACAGCGGCAGCTCTCCGATCTCGTCGAGGAACAGCGTGCCGCCGTGCGCCGCCTCCACCTTGCCCACCACGCGTGCGTCCGCGCCCGTGTACGCCCCGCGCTCGTGCCCGAACAGCTCGCTCTCGACGAGCGCCTCCGGCAGCGTGGTGCAGTCGACGTGCACGAACGGCGCGTCTCGCCGCCCGCTGTTGACGTGGATCGCGCGCGCGAGCAGCCCCTTGCCCGTCCCCGTCTCGCCGTGCAGCAGCACCGTCGCGTCCGTCTGCGCCGCGCGCACGATCATCTCGTACACGGCCGCCATCGCCGGCGAAGTCCCGATGACGTGGTTGAACCGCCCGCGCAGCGACAGCCCGCGCTCCGCATCGGCGCCGCGCAGCGTCGTGTAGTCGAGCGCTCGCCCGATCTGCTCCGCCAGCGTGCGCGCGAACTCCTCGTCGCGCAGGGTGAACGCCCCGTCGCGCTTGTTGAGCACCTGCAGCACGCCGCGGATCTGCCCGCGCCGCTCGATCGGGGCCGTCAGGATCGACGTCGTCGGATAGCCGATCTGCTCCGCGATCTGCCCCGCCCACCGCGGATCCTCCGCCGCGTCGCGGATGTTGACGAGATCGCCCGTCGCGGCCACGTGCCCGACGACGCCGTGCCCCGGCGGCACCCGCAGCTCCCGCAGCTCCGGCAGCGTCGCGACCTGCGAGCGGATCTCGCCGGTCGCGCCGTCGATCAGCCACAGCGTCGCGCGGTCGGCCCCGAGCGCGCGCGCCACGCGAGCGGCGAACGTCGCCAGCAGTTCGTCGAGCTCGACCTCGCCGGCGACCATCGCGCCGAGGTCGGCGAGCAGCTCGAACCGCTGGTCATGCTCGGACACGCGAGCGTCGAGCATCGCACGTGCAGGGTGGCCGCTCATGCCGCCGCGGCACGCTCCGCGTCGCGCGCGCAGAGCACGAGGCCCTCGCGCGCGGCCAGGGTCCCCGGCAGCGCCGCGCGCGCCGCCTGCTCGATCACCGCGAGCTGCGCGTCGGTCCGCCCCGGGTCGTGATGGAACAGCACCAGCTGCGGCACACCGGCCGCGCGCGCCAGCTCGGCTCCCGCCTGCCACGTCGAGTGCCCCCAGCCGACCTTCGTCGGATACTCCTCGGGCGTGTACTGCGCGTCGTAGATCAGGATGTCCGCGCCGGCCGCGAGCTTCTTGAGGGCGGGGTCGACGACCGAGAAGTGCTCCGTGTCGGTCGCGTACACGATCGACTGCCCGCCGTGCTCGAGGCGGTACCCGTAGACCGGGTCCGGGTGGTTCAGCCGCGCCATCGTCACCGTGATGTCGCCGATGACGAAGTGGTCGTTGCTGCGCAGCTCGCGCGTGGTGACCTGGCCGCCGAGATCGTCGAACCCGATCGGGAAGAACGGCGCGCGGAACATCTCGCGCACGGCGGCGTCGAGCGGCATCACGCCGTTCGGCCCCGTCGCGATCTCGACGCGATGCCCCGGCACGTAGATCGGCGTGAAGAACGGCAGGCCGCACGTGTGATCCCAGTGCAGGTGCGAGAGCAGGATCGTCGAGTGCCGCGGCCCGCGCGCCATGCGCTCGTCGCCGAGGATGCGCAGCCCGGTGCCCGCGTCGAGGATGATCCGCGTGTCGCCCGCGCAGATCTCGACGCACGAGGTATTGCCGCCTGCCGTCTTGTCCGCGCCGGGCGTGGCGATGGAGCCGCGGACACCGAGGAACCGCACCGTCAGGTCGTGGGTCGTGGACATGGCAGCCTCAAGAGCAGCTTCTGCGCCAGCCCTGAGCCCCAGGCGCGGCGCACACTTGCAGCGCGCCCTACCACCGCCTGCGCCGAGACGAAGCCGCGGCTGCTCCGTTTCGGAGCGGCTCTGCTCTATGCCGATGGCGCGTCGCGACAGCAGCTGCGGTACCGCTCGCCGCTGCCGCACGGGCACGGGACGTGCCCCGCGGGCGGCGGCACCCCTGCGGCGGGTCGCCACGGTCGGGTCACGGCCGGCGGCGCGGGCGGCTCGGCGACGATCGCCACGCGCAGGATCTGGTCGAGCGGCACCGCGACGTCGAGGTCTTCGGCGTTTACCCCGAGCACCATCCACGCCTTGCCCTTGCGGACGACGTCGGTGGGCAGGATGACGAGCTCGCCGGAGCTCGTCTCGAGCGCGAGCTTCTGGTCGAGGGCGAGGGCGCGCTCGATCGCGGCGCGAGGATCGCCCGCCAGCCACGCGCGCGGCGGCGCGGACGCCGGCGGCTTATGTCCCGGCGCCCGGAGCGCGCCGCGGTGGGCCAGCGCGGCGAGCTCGTGCTGCAGCGAGCTCAGTTCGCGGCAGCGGAGGACGCGGTCACGCTCGGCCGGCCCGGCGAGCTCGAGCGCGCTCGCGAGGATGGAGAAGAGGTGATCCGGCAGCCGTCGGCCGCTGCGGTGCTCCCAGGCCTCGAGCGCGGCGACGACCTCGTCGGCGAGCTCGTCACCTTCCGGCGCGAGCGAGACCGCCGCCGGTGGGAGCCGCGCTCGCTCGGTCGGATCCGCTCGGTGCCAGGCGGCGAGGCGCTGGCGGATCCGGTCCTGAGCGTCCCCGGGATCGGGAAGCGGCGGGTACGCGTCCGCGTCCGCGCGCTCGAGCTCGTGGGCGACCGGGGTGCCCGGCGCCAGCCCGTGGGCGGCGACGCACACGATCCCGAGCTTGCCGAGCGTGGCCGCGACCTCGCGCGGCGAGCTCGCTTCGTCGAGCAAGAACACGCCCGGCGCGAGCACGCTGCGACACGCGCGGCCGAGCGCGGCCTGGACCCGCGCGGCCTCGGCCGGAGGGACCACGACGACCCGCCCGGTCGCGAGGACGGCGGGCGGGGCCCCGGCCCAGTCGCGGATCGCGGCGGCGACGTTCTGCGGCACCGGCGTCCGGCTCGCCGCGGCGAGGCTCGCGAGGATCCCATCCGGCGTGGCGCCGGCCGCCGCGGCCCGGCCGACCGATGCCTTCGTGAGTCGGCCCGTGATCGCGCGATCGATCCGCGTCAGCTCGCAGCAGAGCAGGACGTCGACGAGATCCTTCGGTGGCGCCTCGGGCGGCAAGAAGACCTCGAAGCTCGGCGTGATGCTCGCGGCGACCGCGTGCGCGGTGGCCGGCGCCGCCGCGATGACCTCGACGCCCGCGAGGGTGCCGCCGCGCAGGCCGGGCAGCCAGCCGAGGAGCCGGATCGGGAGCTCGAGGCGGTCTGCGTAGGCGCCGCGCTGGATGCGCGCAGCCCACCGCTCGAGCGCGGCCGACGAGCGCGGCGGGCGATCTCGCGCGAGCTGCGCGACCACGAGCTGCAGCAGGCCGCCGTACTGGGCCTCCGCGGCGGCGCACAGCGCGGGCACGTTGGGCCGGAGCACCTCGTGGTCATCGACCTCGAGCAGCCGCAGGAGGTAGGCCACCGTGACCGCCGCATCGAGGTCGTCATCGGCGACGCCGACCGCCTTCGCGAGGCGCTTGACCGCGGTCCGGTGCGGCCGACCGTCGACCGTGACCTTGATGTCGACGTGCCGCGTGGCGGCGCACGCGGCGAGCAGGAACCGCCCGTCATCGGCCGGGCCGCGCGGCAGCTCGCCGGTCGGCACCGCCGGCAGGTCGAGGTCCCGGACGGCCGCGGCGAGGGCGGGGCCAGGCGGCGAGATCAAGGCGAACGACCGCTCGCCACCGGGGCCCGACAGCGCGACGGCGAGCACGGGCTGGAAGAGCGTCAGGATAGCGCGCCGGACGACCGCCGCATCGAAGCCGTACGCCTGCGCGGCGCGAGCGTACAGGTTGCCCTCGGAGATCGAGCCGTGGTCCTCGGCCAGGATCGCGACGAGGGCCAGCGCCGGCACGGGCAACGCGTCCAGCGTGCGCGCGAGCCAGGCCGGGTCGGTGTGACGGGTGGCGAGGGTCCCGTGGAGGGCCTTCGCCTCCGCCGGCGCGAGCTTCCACGTCCGGACCAGCTCGTCGAGGGTCACCTTCGCGAGCGGCCACGCGAGCGGAAGCCGCGGTTCAGTTGAAGACGCGCTCACGGTCGTCTCCCGGATCGGGGCGGTCGGCGCCGTCATCGGCGTCCGCGCTCTGCCAGATCGCGCCGTCGGGGAGCTCGGCCTCCACCACCTCCAGCGCGGTCATGTCCTCGATGAAGAACCGGTACCCCTGCTCGGTCAGGAATAGCTGGCGATGGAGCGCACGCGCCTCCTCGTCGGTCTGCCGCGAGACGATCGTGTAGAAGCTCGCCCCGCCCGGCTTCGGCCGCAGGATGCGCCCGAGCCGCTGCGCCTCTTCCTGCCGCGACCCCATCGTGCCCGACAGCTGGATCAGCACCGACGCCTCTGGCAGATCGATGGCGAAGTTCCCCACGCGCGAGAGCACCAGCACGCGTGTCTCCCCCGACCGAAATGCTGCGTACGCGCGCTCGCGCTCGGCGTGGCTCGTGCTGCCCTCGATCAGCGTCGCGCCGAGCTCGCGCGCGGCGATCCGCAGCGGCTCGAGGTACGTCCCCATCACCAAAATCCGCTCGCCGGCGTGCCGCGCCACCAGCGCGTGCATCGCCAGGAGCTTCGCGGGGTTACCGGCCGCGACCGCCGGCTGCGCGCGCGGCTCGGCCACGGCGTAGACCGCCGCCCGCGCCGTCGACAGGGCCACGCGCACCTCGAAGCACGTGGCGGCGGCGATGTGGCCGCTGCTCTCGAGCATCCGCCAGCCGATCTCGAACCGCTTCGGGCCGATCAGCGCGAACACGTCCGTCTCGCGTCCGTCCTCGCGGACCAGCGTCGCCGTCAGGCCGAGGCGCCGGCGCGCCTGGAGCTGCGCCGTGAGCTGGAACATCGGCGCGGGGACGAGGTGTACCTCGTCGTAGATCACGAGCCCCCAGGGCTCCTGGGCGAGCCGATCGAAGTGGCTGTAGCCCGTGGCCCCGGCGCCGCCGCGCTTGCTCGCCATCGAGTACGTCGCGATGGTGATCGGGCCGATCTTCGCCGCGCGACCGCCCTCGTACACGACCACCTGATCGGGGCCGAGATCGGCCTTCGCGCACAGCTCGCGCTTCCATTGCGATGCCGCCTCGCGGCTCGACGTCAGCACCAGCGTCCGGGTCGCGAACGCCTCGATCGCGAGGAGCCCGACGACGGTCTTGCCGGCGCCGCAGGGCAGCACGATCACGCCGTGGCCCGTCGCCGCGAACGCCCGGGCGGCGGCGTCTTGATACGCGTACGGCGTGAACACGTCCCGCCGCGCGTGGACCGCGAGCGGCGCGCCATCGATCAACCCGGCCACGTCGTCCACCGGGTAGCCGATCCCGAGCAGCGCGCGCTTGAGCGGCCCGCGGTCGACCACCGCGACGAGGTACTGGTCGCCCGCCCGCCGGATCAGGCTCGCGAGCTTGGGCTCCCGCTCCGCGCGCGCCCGGATCGCCGGGTCGCGGAGCTCGAGCACCAGCGTCGCCGGATCCGGCCCGTCGACCAGCCGACACGCGCCGTGCCGCGACATGAGATCGCGGATCTCGCTGACCACGTGCGCGGGGAGCTCGAAGCGGCTGATCGCGGCGAGCCCGTCGACGACCTCGTCCGCCGTCACGCCCAGCGCCGCCGCGTTCCACAGCGCCAGCGCCGAGAGCCGGTACGTGTGGACGTGCTCCGGCGAGCGCTCCAGCTCTGCAAAGCGGGCGAGCACGTCGCGCGCGTGCTCGTAGCCGGCATGCTCGACCTCGAGCAAGACGGTGCGGTCACCCTGGACGATGGCGGGACGGTCGGTCGCCATCCCGATCCAGTAGCACGCCCGTCTGTCTTTGGAATCTCGCTACAAGAAGCGCCGCAACCGGAACGCGAGCCACGCGAACGCCTTGCGCCACCACGGCTGGGCGAGCCAGATCGCCTCGTCGTAGGGCGCGCACGCTGGCTCGTCGGCGTCGAACTGCCGTACGAGCTCGCCTGCGACCTCGTCGTCGAGGATCTCGACCGTCACCTCGAGGTTGTTGAACCGGCTCTGCGCGTCGAAGTTGTAGCTACCGATCGTGGACCACGACCCGTCCACCACCGCCGTCTTCGCGTGCATCATCGGCCCCGGCCAGCGCAGGATCTTGACGCCCTGGCGCGCGAGGACGCGCAGCACGTAGAGACTCGCCCACGCGACGAGCTGCACGTCGTTGCGGCCCGGCACGATGATGCGCACGTCGACGCCGCGCCGCGCCGCCCGCGCGAGCGCCCGCCGCACGCCGCGATCCGGCAGGAAGTACGCGTTCTGGATCAGCACGCGCTTCTCGGCGTGCTTGATCACGTGCAGGTACGCCCGGCGCATCGCGGTGCGCTGCCGGATCCCGGTGTTGTCGATCAGCCGCACGATCGACCGGCCGCGCGGCGCCTCCGCCGGTGCCGCCGGCGCGGTCGCGAGCGTGTAGGGCGTGCCACCGGAGCGCAGCCACGTGCGCCGGAACATCCGCGCGAGGTCGCGCACGATCGCGCCGCGCACGCGGCAATGCATGTCGTGCCAACCCGCGCCGCCGTCGGCCAATGACGCGTAGTCGTTCGCGATGTTCAGCCCGCCGGTGAACGCGACCGCGTCGTCGACCACGAGGATCTTGCGGTGGTCGCGGTACGAGAGCCGGAACCGGCGCCGCCACATGCGGATGGGGTTGAAGTCGATGACCTCGACGCCGAGCGCCCGCAGCTCGCCGAGCCAGGCGTCGGGCAGCCCGAACGAGCCGACCGCATCGTAGATCAGCCGCACGGCCACGCCTGCCCGGGCCCGCTCGGCGAGCGCCTCCTTGAACCGGTCGCCCGTGCCGTCCGCCGCGAGGATGTACGTCTCGAAGCAGATCGAGCGCAGCGCGCCGCGGATCGCCGCCAGCATCGCCGGGTACGTCTCGCCGCCGTCGCGGAGCACCGTCACGTCGCAGCCCGGTCGCCAGCGCGCCTGGGTGCGCGCGAACCGCTGCAACGTGCCGGGCAGCTGCACGGCGATCGCTTGCGACGGCGCGTCCCGGAGCTCGCGCGGGACGCCCGGCAGGAGCCGGCGCTTGCGGCGGCGCGGGCGCGTCATCGCGGTCAGCGCTCCGGCTCGTACCGCACGGCGGTGATCGTGTAGGCGATGTCGCCCTTGGGGCGCCGGACCGTGACCTCGTCGTCGATCCGCCGCGTCATGATCGCCTTCGCGACCGGCGAATCCATGCTGATCCAGCCCTTCGTGAGGTCGAACTCGTCGGGCCCGACGATGCGATAGGTGACCTCCTCGCCGTCGTCGTCCTCGAGCGTGACCCACGCGCCGAAGAACACACGCGCGGGGTCCTTGGGCGCCTCGCCGCCGACGATGGTGAGCGCCTCGAGCCGCTTGCCGAGGAACCGCACGCGGCTGTCGATCTGCCGCAGCCGGCGCTTGCCGTAGATGTACTCGGCGTTCTCGGAGCGGTCGCCCTGCGCCGCGGCGTCCGCGACCTCCTGCGTCACGCGCGGACGCTCGACCGTCCAGAGCTGCACGAGCTCGTCGCGCATCTTCTTCGCGCCGGCGGGGGTGATGTACCCGGAGCGCGGCGGCCGCTTCACGCGATCCCGCGTCGACATCCCCGTGGAACATATCGCGCTATGCTGCGTCCCGGCACGTGGGTTCCCAGCTTCTGATCGTCGTGGGGTTGTTGGTGGCGAACGGGCTCTTCGCGGGCGCCGAGATCGCTGTCCTCAGCGTCCGCACCACGCGGCTGCGCGAGTTCATTCGCCGCCGGGACCCGCGCGCGCTCGCCGTCAAGTCGCTGCGCGACGCGCCCGAGCGCTTCCTGGCCACCGTACAGGTCGTGATGACGACGCTCGGCACGACCGCCGCGGCGATCGGCGGCGCGCGCATGGAGGCGGGCCTCGAGCCGACCTACGAGACGCTGGGCCTCGGGCGCGCGGCCTCGCCGCTGTCGTTCGCGACCGTCATCGTGCTGGTCGTGTTCCTCGAGCTCGTCGTCGGCGAGCTCGTGCCGAAGTCGCTCGCGCTGCGGTTCTCGGATCGGTACTCGTTCTTCGTCGCGCGGCCGCTCCTCGTCCTCGCGCAGGTGCTGCGGCCCGTCGTGTGGCTCCTCACCGGGGTATCGAACCTGTTCCTGCGCATGTTCGGCGATCGCACCACGTTCACCGAGACGCGCCTGTCGCGGGACGAGCTCCAGCAGCTCGTCGAGGAGGCAGCGAAGACGGGCTCGGTGGATCCGCGGGCGAGCGAGATCGCGTCCCGCGCGCTCGGCTTCGGCGAGGTCACGGTCGCCGAGGTCATGGTGCCGCGCAACCGCGTCGTCGCGCTCAGCCGCACCGCCCCGCCCGACGAGGTCCAGCGCGTCCTCCTCGAGGAAGGCCACAGCCGCATGCCCGTGTTCGACGGCGCTCTCGACAACATCGTCGGCTATGTCGTCGCGCGCGACGTCCTCGCGCTGTCCTGGCAGAAGGGCCTCGTGGTCCTCGAGGACATCTTGCGGCCCTCGCACAAGGTCCCCGAGGGCACGCGCGCGCTCGATCTCCTGCGCGAGATGCAGCGACGCCGCACGCAGATGGCGCTCGTGGTGGACGACGCCGGCGGCCTGTCGGGCCTGGTCACGACCGAGGACCTCATCGAGGAGCTCGTCGGCGACATCATGAGCGAGGACGACGTCCCCGAGCAGTTCTTCGTCCGCGAGCCCTCGGGGACGATCCTGGTCCAGGGCTGGGCGTCGGTCCGCAAGGTCAACCGCGACCTGCACCTGGACCTGCCCGTCGGCAAGGATCGCACGACGATCGCGGGGTTGTGCATGTCCCTGGCGCAGGCGATCCCCCAGGCCGGCGAGCGCCTCACCACCGATAACGGCACCGTGCTCGAGGTCATCGAGGCCTCGCCGCGCCGGGTTCGTCGCGTCCGGGTCCACCCGGTGGCGTTTGGCGATGACGACTTGGCGAGCCGGTAGCCACGCGCGCTCGGAGATCCTGTAACATCGTCGCCGATGACGGCCATCGCGCGGGACGCGGTCGCAGCGACCCAGCTGGTGTACGCGTGGCCGTTTCCCATCGGCCCCGAGTGCGCGGTCGCGTGCGGCGAGGACGAATACGTCGTGATGTGCCCGGCGTGGCTCGTCGGTGATCGGCTCGGGCCGGGCCACCACCACTGGCGCACGCCGGACCCCACGCGCCCCGCGAGCGCGTACTTCGTGCTCACAGCGCCGGTCGACGTGCCGTTCGACATGACGACCACGTTCCTCATCCCCGCGACCGGTCAGCGCGTCCGCCTTCACGCGACCGGCGCGTTGCAGGTGCGCTGCGCCGACGCGCAGCTGCTCGTCGCGCAGTTCGTCGGCTTGCCGTTCGACGACGTCAACGGCGGCATCCTGCGCAGCGTCTCGCGCAGCGTCGAGCGGATGCTCGCGCGCCTCCTCACCCGGCGTGTGGTGCTCGCGGGCGCGGCCAACGTGGTCACCGACCCGGTGAACCAGGCCGCCATCATCGAGGAGCTCGTCGCGTACAACCCCGCGGCGGGCGCGGTGTTCGGGGTCGAGATGATCCGCATGGGCCACCTCGCGATCGCGGCGGACGACGGCAGCGCGCCCGTCAAGCCGATCGAGCAGACCGCGGCGTGGGGCTCCCAGCGCCCGAGCGCCGACCGCCCGACGGTGCCGCGTCGCACGAACGACATCCCGCTCCTCGAGACGGTGCGCGGTCGCCCCGCGAGCTTGCCGCCGATCTTGCGTGGCGAGGCCGCGCCCGCGATGGCCGCCGCGCCGCCGGCGGGCGCTCCCACCACGGCGCCGATCCCCGCGCAGCCGACGCGCAAGAAGACGCCGCTCATGGGCGTGCCGGAGATGGCGCCGGTCATGCCGCTCGCCCGCGCGACGCCGTCGAGCGGTTCCCCGATCGTCTCGTCCTCGATGTCGTCGTCGACGTCGGGGGAGATCGCGCTGCCGGGTGTCCGCTCGACGCAGCCGTCGATGCCCGCGGTGAGCCTCGCCGCCGACGACCCGACACCGCCGCCCGCCGTGCCGCCCGTGCCGATCGGGCGCCCGTCGCAGCCGATGCGCACCGTGGTCCCGACGGAGCCGCCGCCGATGCCCGCGCTCGCGGCCGCGCTGATCCCGGCCCCGCCGCCGTTCGCGAAGCCGCAGCCGGCGGTGCAGGCCGCCGTGTCTGGCGAGATCGGCGCGCGGAAGCAGACGTTGCCGCCGCCGCTCGCGGTCCCGCCGCCCGCCGCCGCGGCCAGCCCCGCGGCGGCCGTGGTCGACACCGCGGAGGACGAGCCCTCGCGTGTGATCGATGACCCGGCCGCCGAGCTGGCCCCGCCGTCGGCGAAGCCGCCGGGCGGACGGACAAAGGAGGTCACGGCGTCGCACGGGCTGACCGGACGCAAGGCGAACGGCGCCGATGCGGCCGAGCCGCGCGGCTCGATCATGGGGATCGGGATGAACGCGATCGGCGGCGTGAAGGGTGGCGAGGCGGTGAGCGGTGAGATCCAGAAGAAGATCGCGCCGGGCGCGCGCGTGCTCGTGCCGGGTCCGAACGGGCTCATGCAATCCGCGACGGTGCGCCAGCTGCTGCAGGGGTACTACGAGCTCGAGGTCGGTAGCACGGGGCAGACGATCTGGGTTCCGATGGCCGGCGTCGTCCCCGAGCCGTAGCCTAGAAGTCCGTCAGGCCGACCTCGAAGTAGACCTCGGGGCTGTGGCCCTCGATGCCGTAGCCGAAGTCGAGCCCGAGGAGCGGCAGCACGACGGAGCTGACATAGAGGCGCAGGCCGAGGCCGACGTCGTTGCGCAGGAAGCTCGTGCCGTCACGCTGGCTCGAGAGATAGTCGCGACCGCCGCTCGGGTCGCGATCGCCGAAGCCGACGTAGCCCGCGTCCCAGAAGCCGAGCGCGCGGAACGCGAAGCTCCGGATGCGCAGGATCGGCACGGAGTATTCGGCGCGGAACACGGCGCGCCGGTCGCCGCGAAACTGGTCGACGGAGTAGCCGCGGAGGTCGCTGACGCCGCCGAGCGTGAGCTCCTCGTGGAACGGCATGTGACGGCCCGCGCCCAGCATCCCGCGCACCTCGAATTCGTGTCCGGTGAACAGCTCCCAGCTGTAGTACGCGCGGAGGAGGGCGTCCTGGTAGTGGTAGTCGTCGAGGCCGGGGAGGCTCGCCTCGCCGGTGAGCTGGAGGTACGGGCCCGAGGTCAGGCCGTAGCGATGGCGGCGGTGATCGAGCGTGACGTGGACCATCGCGGTGGTGTCCCAGCCGTCCTTCTCGGGGACGGCGGTCGGCGTCTTCGCGTCGTCGCCGAGGTTCGCGTCGTGAAACTTCACGTACGCGGTGCGCAGCCGGAGGTCGGCGGTGGCCCACCACGCGAAGGTCCACCCGACGAGCGCGCCGACGTCGAAGAAGTCCTCCGTGGACGCGCGCGCGACGGCCTGCGAGGTCGGTGAGGCGTTCGCGTACTCGTTCTCGATGTGCCGCAGGAAGTAGAGGTCGTAGCGGACGAGCAGCGGCGTGCCCTCGACGCGCGGGTCGAGGTACGTGCCAAAGACGAAGGAGCTGCGATTGCCGATCTGCCCGTAGAAGAGGAGCTTCTGGTCCTCGCCGAGGAGGTTGTTCTCGGCATAGCCGAGGCCGATGGCGTAGCTCGAGGGCAGGATGAAGATCGTCGGCGCGGCGATCCACGAGAGCTTGTCGTCGAGCGTGGCGACAATGGTGTAGCCGCCGGGCGCCTCCTCGAGGGCGACGGTCGCCGTCTTGAACAGCTCGCTCGACATGAGCGCGAGGTCGAGCTGCGGGATCATGGCGGGCGTCACGGGATCGCCGACGCGGATATGCGCGAGGTATCCAAGCGTGGTGGCGGTGGTCTTCGACTTGCCTTCCACGCGGAAGCCGACGACGGCGCGCGGCACGACCACGGCGGCGGCGGCCTCGTCGTCAGCGTGCGCGACCGCCGAGGCGCTCGTCCCGACGGCGACGGCGACGGCGAGCGCGAGCGCGAGCGGCCGGTACATCCAGTGGCGAGTATTGCCGAAGCCCCGTGTTTGACCACGGCGGGGGCGGGAAATACGCGGTGAGCGTGAGGGGCCCTTACGTCGAACGACTGTACGTCGATGACTGTCTCTGCGTGACGAAGGTCGATGTTCAGCTGACGTCCTGGCCTCGCGCTCCACGCCTTCGAGCCGTCGCAGACCAGGGCGCGACACTCTCGACGAGCTCGGCACCTCGAAGTCGACCGCGGCGTACGTGGAGGTAGTCACATGTGGCTCGCTCGACGAGGCGCGCGCCGGCGCGCCGAGCCTCGATGCTTGGCTCGACGCGGCAGACCTCGCGCTCCCCTGAACGCCGTGGATTCGGCGATCCACGCGGCCCCGTTCGCGTGCATGATCGGCGGATGAGGGAAGCCGTCATCGGCCTGCTGGTGCTGTGCGCGTGCGGCGGCGGCGGCGGAGGAGGCGGCGGCGGCGATGACGTCGCGCCCGACGCGCCGGGTGGGGGCAGCGGCTCGGGCGCGCTCACGCTGCGCGCCCGGCAGCGGCAGCTCGCGATCGATCTGCGCGGTACCGGCAACTTCATGATCGGCATCGGCAACGACAACAGCGGGCCGTACACCGATGGCGTGCCGATGGATCTGCACTACGCGTACCTCGACGGCTACGGCGACAGCAACGGCTGGCCGACGTGGAACACGGACGGTGACTACCCGCTGTTCTTCGCGCAGACGGACGCCACGCACCAGGTGACGCCGATGTTCACGTACTACCAGCTCGCCCTCGAGCTCGAGCAGCAGAACGACGCCGTCTTGAACGACGCGACAAAGATGCATCAGTACCTCACCGACGTGCGCCTCCTGTTCCGGCGCATCGCCGACAGCGGCAAGCCGGCGGCCGTGCAGTTCGAGCCGGACTTCTTCGGCTACCTCATGCAGCGCGCGGCGGCGGGCACGGCGCCCGATGCGCTGCCGGCGCAGGTCCACTTCGACGACGCGCCGGAGTGCGCGGGCTTCTCGCAGTCCGCGGAGGGGCTCATGCATTGCGTCGTCGCGATCGGGCACGCGACGGCTCCCGCGGCGAGGATCGGGTTTCACGCGTCGCAATGGGGGGCGTACTTCGATCCGCTCGACCCGAACGCCGACGTCGAGGCCTCGGGCGCGGCCGTCGGCGCGTTCCTGCTCGAGATGGGCGGCGATCAGACGGACTTCGTCACCGTCGAGACCCTGGACCGCGACGCGGGCTTCTGGGAGACCAGCGGCGGCGGCGCGCAATGCTCCATCACGGGCGGCTTGCGCGGCGCGGTCTACTGGGACGAGGCCAACGTCGGGCTGCCGAACTTCGACCAGCACCTGCGCTGGGTGACGGCGCTGACGGCGGCGATGCAGCGGCCGGCGCTCGAGTGGCAGACGCCGCTCGGGGTGCCGTCGGACACGTGCGGCGGCAGCAACGGCCACTGGCGCGACAACCGCGCGCACTACTTCTTCGGGCACGTGTCGGACCTGATCGGCGCGGGGATCGCGGGGATGACGTTCGGCACGGGCGCCGGACAGCAGACGGATCTGTCGTCCGACGGCGGGCAGATGAAGGCGGCGGCGACGGCGTACCTGGCCGCGCCGGTGGCGCTGTGACGAGCCGGTCGACGGGGGGGAGCGGCGTCCGGATCGGTATGTCTGACCGATCCTTGGGCGCGGGCCTCGCGCTGATCTTCGCGCTGGCGACGAGCTGCAGCGCGCCGCCGTGTGCATGCACCCAGACGACGCCGAGCTCCGCCGAGGTCGGGCCGGCCCCGAGCCAGGAGCCCGCGCCACCCGCCGAGGCGCAGGCCACGATCGCGGAGCGGTTGAACAAGGACGGCGAGGCAGAGCTCGCCGCGCAGCGTTTGGTCGAGGCGGCGGCGGCCTTCCGGGACGCCGCGGCGCGCGTGCCCGAGCCGCTCTACTTCTACAACCTGGCGCGCGCGCTCGAGGCCCAGGGCAAGTACTCCGAGGCGTACACCGCCTGCAACGCGGCGACGAACGCGAGCGCGCCGGGCTCCAAGCTCCACGCGCAGGCGGACGCGCTCGCCGCCAAGCTGCTCCACGAGGCGTCGCAGCTCGAGTAGCCCGGTCTCTAGCTGCGCTTCTTGCTCGGCAGCGTGTTCGTCAGCTTGCAGATGATGCCGAGCATGATCTCGTCGGCGCCGCCGCCGATCGAGAGGAGCCGCGTGTCGCGATACGCGCGCGCCGCGACGTTGTCCCACGTGAAGCCCATGCCGCCCCAGTACTGGAGGCACGCATCGCTGACCTCGCGCGCGAGGCGGCCGGCCTTGAGCTTCGCCATCGACGCGAGCAGCGTCGTGTCCGCGCCGCCGACGTACTCCTCGACGGCGCGATAGACGAGCGAGCGCAGGAGCTCGACCTCGGTGCGCAGCTCGGCGAGGCGGAAGTGCACGACCTGGTTGTCGATGAGCGGACGCCCGAACGTCTGGCGCTCCTTGCAGTAGGCGATCGTCTGGTCGATCAAGAGCTCCATGCCGCGCAGCGTCCCGACGGAGCCGCACAGGCGCTCCTCCTGAAACTGCACCATCTGCATCATGAAGCCCATGCCCTCCTCGCCGATGCGATGCCTCTGCGGCACGCGCACGCCGTCGAAGAAGACGGGGCAAGTGTCGCTCGCGCGCATGCCGAGCTTGTCGATCTTCTCGCCGACGGTGACGCCCTTCGTCTTCGTGGGGACGATGACGAGCGTCTTGTTCATGTGCACGGGGCCCTCGCCGGTGTTGACGAGGAGGCAGAGCCAGTCCGCCTGCGCGGCGTTGGTGATCCACATCTTGGAGCCGTCGATCACGTAGTCGGAGCCGTCCTTCTTCGCGACGGTCTTGATCGCCGCGACGTCGGAGCCACCGCTCGCCTCGCTCACCGCGATCGACGCGACGGCCTCGCCTGCGATCGCGGGCGCGAGGAACTCCTGCTTGAGCTCGTGGCTGCCCCAGCGGGCCAGGGCCGGCGTGGCCATGTCCGTCTGCACGCCGATCGCCATCGGGATCGCGCCGCACGTGCACGTGCCGAGCTCCTCGGTGGCCGCCATCTGAAACGAGTAGTCGAGGCCCATGCCGCCGTACGCCTCCGGCTTGTTCACGCCGAGCAGGCCCAGGCGCCCCATCTTCTTGAACACCTCGTGTGCGGGGAAGGCGCCGTCGCGCTCCCAGCCGTCGACATGTGGGTTGATCTCCTTCGCCACGAAGTCGCGCACGGTCCTGCGCAACTGCTGGTGTTCCTCGGTGAATCGCATTATCGCGACCCTATCACTTCCTAACCGCGGCTCAAGTGTCCGAAATCCGTGCGGCGGGGAGGGTCGAAATCGTTTGAGCTGCAACGATTCACGTGCCAGGCTCCGTCGCGTCCATGATCCCCGCCATTGCCCAGCTCAAGCTCGCATCCGCGATGATGACGGCCATGGCCGGGGCCGCGCCGGTCCCCGTCCCGGTCGCGCTCGGCCCCGTGGTGGCCGAGGCGGCGCTCGAGCCGGTCGAGGTGGCGCTGTACGACGAAAACATGCGCGTGCACGCGGTGGTCGCGATCGGCCACGACGGCTCGACGGACGCGGCCACGACGGCGGAGCTGACGCACCTGTTCCGTTGCCGGCAGAGCGGGCGCGAGCACGCGATCGCGAGGAAGACGCTGGCGATGCTGGCGGATGTGGCCGAGCACTATCCGGGCAAGGAGATCGAGTTCGTCTCGGCCTACCGCGCCACGCGCAGCGAGGGCTGGGAGTCGCCGCACCGCGGGGCGCGCGCCATCGACTTCCGCGTGCGCGGCGAGAACCTGCCGAAGCTGCGCGACTGGCTGTGGACGAAGTACACGGACGTCGGCATCGGCTGGTATCCGAGCGAGCAGTTCATCCACATGGACACGCGGCCCGGGCTGCATGACACGGCGTGGACGTTCACGAACGGCGTGAACCACTACCACCCGTACTGGGCGGAGCTCGCGCGGCACCCCGCGCCGGCGAAGCAAGAGCGCAAGCCCGGCGTATAGTCACCGTGTGATCGGCCGGTTTGCCCCGTCGACGACCGGCGAGGCGCATCCGGGGACGTTGCTATCGGCGCTCCTCGTCTGGCTCGACGCGCGGGCGCGGGGCGGCCGGGCGCTGCTCCGGCTCGAGGACCTGGACCCGACGCGCGCGAAGGAGGCGTGGGCCGCGCAGATGATCGACGCGCTCGCGTGGCTCGGGCTCGCGTGGGATGGGGTCGTGGTGCAGAGCGGGCGCACGGCGGCGCACGCGGCGGCGCTCGACGCGCTGGCGGCGGCGGGGCGCCTGTACCCGTGCGCGTGCTCGCGCGGGGACCGGGCGGCGAGCGGGCGACGGGCGCCCGATGGCGGCTGGGCGTACGACAACACGTGTCGCGGGCGCCCGCTGCCGGCGAGCGGCTGGCGCGCGAGTGAAGAGCCCCTGCGGGCGCAGCTCGACGACGACCGCGTGGAGCTGGTGGACCTCGGCGGGCTGGATCTCTCGCAGACGCCGGCGCGCGAGATGGGCGACCCGGTGGTGCGGCGGCGCGATGGGGCGATCGCGTACCAGCTCGCGGTCGTGGTCGACGACGCGGCGGCCGGCGTGACCGACGTGGTGCGCGGGCGGGACATCGCACCGAGCACGGGGACGCAGGTGCTCCTGCAACGCGCGCTCGGGCTGCCGCGCGTCGCGTACCGGCACCACCTCTTGCTCCTCGGCGCCGAGCGTGGCGACAAGCTCGCCAAGCTGCACGGCTCCATCCCGTGGTCCGGCGTCCGCGCGCGCTACACGGGGCCGGCGCTGTGCGGCTGGCTCGCCGCCGCGGTCGGGCTCGCGGCGAGCCCTGCGCCCTGCGCGCCCGCCGACCTGATCGCCAGCTTCGCCTGGTCGCGCGTGGCCACCGAGGACCTCGTGGTCCGATATTTGGACGAATCCGGCCTCGCCTGTTGAACGGCCGGATTCCGGACACCAACAAAGGGGCCAGGCCCCGGTGGTGTGGCCGGCCGCCGGACAAGGGGTCAGAAGTCGAGGCCGAGCTCGGCGAGCAGGGCCTGGTCGTGGGCGGCGGGGGCGAAGGCGGTGAGGCCTTGCTCGAAGCGCAGGCCCAGCGTCAGCGGGGTCGCGCGCAACGGGACCTCGAGCCAGGCCGCGCCGGCCAGCGTGGCTCGCGACGCGTCCATGGTGTCCTCGAGGGCGACAGCCATGCGGGCGCCGCCGCCGGCCAGCAGGTCGAAGGCGGGCCGGTGGACGAGGATGACCGTCGCGCCCGCGGTCGCGCCGAGCGCGTCGATGCCGTGCATGCCCGCCATGCCGTTCGTGGCGCCGCTCGTGCCGCCGCGCCGGCTCCAGTCGAGGCGCGCGGCAAACGCCAGCCGCGCGGTCAGCGGGGCAGAGAGCACGACGGCGGCCGCGACGCCGAGCCGCGCGTCGGCGCCGCTGTGGTCGAAGACGCCGCCGCCGAAGCGTACGCCGAGCCGGTAGCTCCGCGCGTGGCCATGGCCCGGGATGCCGTGGGCGAGCGGGTCCTCGAGCTGCGGCCCGCCGACGGTGCCGCCGTCGACGAAGTGCTGCGGCACGAGCGACGGGTGCTTCTGATCCGGCGGCGGTGCGGCCTCGGTGTCGCCGGCGTTGTCCTCGCTGAGGTCCACGGTGCCCGCGTGCGCGACGACCGCGGGGGGCGCGCTGAGCGCGATCATCAACGGCCCCTGTGCGTGCGGCCTCGCGTCGATCTCGTTCGTGTACGCGCGGCCATCCGCGCTCGTCGCCGTGACGACGTGGTGCCCGGCCGGGACCCAGATCATCTGCGGCGTCACGAATGTCTCGCCGGGCAGGGCGTCGACCGCGGCCCACGCGCCCTCCGGATCCGTCAGCACGTCGATCCCCGCGAGCTCACTGGCGCGGATCTTCGCGGCCACCTCGCGGCGCGCGCGGGCCACCGGCGCGGCGAGGTCCTCCGCGAGCATGGCGCTGTCGCACGGCTCGAGGTACAGGCTCGCGCGCGAGAGATCGCCGCGCGCTGCGTAGATCGCGCCGAGCGTGCAGCGCACCGCCGCATCGCCGGGCAGCTCGGCGCGCAGCGCCACGACATCGGCCGCGGTATGGCGCGCGATCGCGTCCAAGCGCGCGTCGGCCCGCGCCCCGCTACCGCCGAGCGCGCCCGCCACGGCCACCAGCCACCCGAGAGCATGAGGCCCGCGCACGTATCCAGGATGACACGCCTGGCCTACGATGGTTGCGTGGACGCTCGGACTGTCGAGGTGCGCCGGGTCCTCGACCGGTACCTTGTCGAGGTCGTCGAGGCGTACGACCTGTGCCCGTGGGCCGCGTCCGCGCGCCGCAGCGGCGAGGTCGCGATCGACGTGCTGTTCGGCGCGCCCGATGCGGCCGCCTTCGCCGCGTGTGCGCGCGTGCTGCTCGCGCGCCCCGAGACGCGCGTGGCGATGATCGTCGCGCCCGAGCTCGTCGCCACGCAGGGCGACCTCCGCACGCTGAAAGACGCCGTCACGACGCTCGTCCCTGGCGTCGGCGTCGCGGACTTTCACCCGACGGCGCCGCTCGATCTCGCCACGCCCGCGCGCGCCGTCCCGTTCTGCCGCCGCTCGCCCGACCCGCTCCTGCAGCTCGTGCCGCTGTCGGTGCTCGACGCGATCCGTGGCGGCGGCCCACACGCGCAGGACCGCGCCCGCCAGCTCGCGATGCTCGGCGGCTACATCACGGCGCCGCGCGCCGAGGTCGCCGACCGCATCGCCACGACGAACCACGCGTCGCTCTCGACGCACTCCGCGGCCATCGCGGCCACCCTCGATGCGATCGCCGCCGACCGCGCCGCGGCCTACGCGCGCGTCGGGATCAGTCCGACGTTCCGGTCACCGTGATCAGCCAGGCCGGCGTTGTCGTCAGGCCGAGCGTCGAGAGCTTCGTCGGCGAGGTCGCGCCACAGCCGGAGACCGTCGAGCTGATGTAGCTCGGCTCCGTCTCGGCCCCGCCGTTGGCGCCCATGAAAAACTCGGACATGGCGGTCTGCCCGCTCGCCGAGTCGATCTCCACGATCAAGATCCCGCCGGCGGCGATGTCATTGGTCAGCGCGACGGACTCGCTGGTCGCGGCGTTCGCGATGCTCTGGGTCTTCTGCGTCGTCGACGCGATCTTGTTCTTCGTCAGGGTGTCGCCGACCGTGCCCCCGTACGTCCCGACCTTGACGGTGACGTCCGTCGGCCCGCCGGTGGCCGTCTCGACGGCGAAGTCGACGCGGCTGACGTGGAAGGTCGTGGTGATCCCGAAATCCGCCAGCGGAAAGACGCGGTAGTAGCTGTTCTGGTCCGTGTAGAGGGTCACGCCGTTCGCATCGGAGGCTGAGCACGCGATCGCGCTCCGGTCGTCGGTCGTCGCGCTCGTGCCGGCGAGCGTGTGCGGTCCGGCCGTCGTGGGCGCGTCGAGCATCACGGTGGCATCGGCGCCGCCGGGGGCGTCCGGATGCGTGCCGTTGTCCGCGTCGATCGCGGGGTGCAGCCCGGTGCCGCCATCCGGGTGGTCGCCGCCGAGCGACTCCTTACCGGCTTGCGCGCAGCCACAAGCCAGCGCGCAGATCGCGACGAACAGGACGGTCCGGGTACCCATCACCGCATCGTCCCCAAACGGCGCCGACGATACAACTGTTACCTACTAGCTTCACCGCGGGTAACGGACCGCAACATTTCCGTGCGCTGGACCCGGTGTGACCGCCCGGAGCCACCCGTTCGCGGCGCTGGCTCAGACGGCGAGGCGGACCGCGTCGACGCGCACGTCGAACGCAGGGCGCTGGGCCAGCCGGGCGTTCGCCGCGAGCAGGTCCTCGATCGTGTCGATCTCGGTGGCGTACATCGTGCCGATGTCGACCCCGTACAGCGTGGTGCCCTCGTCGAGGATCTGCTGGAAAGCCGCCTCGTAGTACTCGTTGATCAGGCCGTTGTCCCGCACGCGCTGCTGCAGCGCCGCGAACAGCTTTCGGCTCGACGCCGCCGAGAACCACTCGATGCCAACGGACTCGCCCATCGCCGAGCGGACGGGCACGTGCTTGCCGATCGCGAGGACCCGGTCGAGCGCGTCCGCGGTGACCTTGACCTCCTCGAGGCCGATCTGACCGACGGAGCGGACCGCGAGGCAGTCAGGGCCACGCTCGACGAGCTCTTCGATCACGGCCACGTCGAAGACGACGTCCCCGTCGAGGAGGATGAAGCCGTCGTCGCCGATGGCCTCGCGCGTGAGCAGGAGGGAGAACGCGTTGTTGGTCGAGCGGAAGTCCGGGTTCGAGACGAACGTGACGTCGAGCTGAGGGAACCAGCTCGCGACCGCGTCGCGCACCATGTGCTCGAGGTACCCGGTGCCGATGATGAACTGGTCGAAGCCGCAGCGAAGCAGGCTCGTGATGGTCCGCCGGAGGATCGGCACGCCGCCGACCTGCAGCAGGGTCTTCGGCGTATCGTCGGAGTGGGGACGGAGCCGCGTCGCACAACCCGCGGCTAGGATCACTGCCTTCATGGTTCCGCACGGGCTGCAAACACCATGCACGCCGTGATTCCAGGTAGTTGGCGCGACGGCCTGTCCGAAGTTCACCAGGTTATGCCGATCTGGCCTCCGATCCGGCGAGTTCCTGTCACCTCGGCGCCTTCGCGCCGGCGCGGCACGTCGCGGGCCAGCTCGGACGGGCCGGCCGGTGTCTCCTGGACCCGCCACCGGCAACACCGCCTGCCACGCACTGCCCTGGCACCGGCTCGCGCGGCCATGTAGAAGACGAGAGCGTGGACCTCGACGCGGTCGTGCTCGCGGACAGCTCTCTCGCCGCGGTGCGCATCGCCGGCCTGAGCGCACGCGAGCGCGCGATCCGCGTCGCCCAGCGCGTCGGCGCCACGCGGGTCCACGTCGTCGACACCGCGGCCCAGCGGGCCGAGCTCGTCGCCTGGTACGGCGTGACCGGCGCGCCGCTCCTGCTGCTGCGCGCCGACCAGCTCGTGCACACGCCGCTGGCCCAGCCGCTGGTGGACTGGCTGCGCGGCGGCGGCGCGGGAGCGGCGATCGCCGTCGGAGATCTACCAGCGGGGACGTATGGAGGTGCCGTCGTTGTCACGGGCGCCACCGTCGGAGCGCTGCTCGCGGGCCTCGCGCGCGGCGACACGGACACCCAGCTCGTGGACGGGCTCGCCCCCACGCGCGTCCTGCAGGGCGCCATCGCCCGTCACGCGATCCGCACGCCCGACGAGCGCCGCGGCGCGCACCAGCTCCTCTACCGGATCCTCGTCAAGCCGCAAGACAACGCGATCACGCGCTACCTCTACCGGCCGGTCTCGTTCCCGTTGACGCGCCTCCTCGTGTGGACGCCGATCACGCCGAACCAGGTCTCGTATCTGGTCGCGGTCCTCGTCGCGGTCGGCTGCTGGCTCACCGCGCGCGCGAGCTTCGACGCGGCGTTCGCCGGCACCGCGATCGTCCTCGCCGCGAGCTACCTCGATTGCTGCGACGGCGAGATCGCGCGCTTGAAGCTACGCTCGTCGAAGCTCGGCGCGTGGCTCGACACGATCATCGACGAGCTGTCGTCGCTCGGCTACATGGTCGCGCTCGGCTGGCACTGCCACCTCGCGTTCGGCCCGGCATATCTCGACGGCCTAGGCGGCCCGCTGCCGTTCGATCCGTGGGTCGTCGCGATTGCCGTCAGCCTCGTGACGTACACGGCTTCGATCTACGTCATCTACTTCAACATCATCGTCGCGGTCGGCTCGGCGAACAGCCAGGACTACGCGCGGCACTTCGACGTCGTGTCCGCCGCGGAGGCGAACCACGTGCGCCTCCGCCCGACCCCGCCCGTCGACAGCAGCGCCGAGCTCCCGGCGTGGCTGCGCCCGATCGTGCGCTACGGCCCCAACATCGTGCGCCGCGACTTCATCTCGTGGGGCGCCACGGTCCTCGCCGGGCTCCACCTCACGCAGGTCGCGTTCAGCCTGTTCGCGGTGTTCGGCGTGATCACCGTCGTGATCCTCGGCCTCGACCACCTGCGCCTGCAGGCGTTGCGACGATCGATCGCAGCGAGCGGCCGGGTCCTCGACGCACCCGCGCGTTGACAGGTGGCGGCAGCTCTGCCCAAATAACCACGTGCAGCTCCCCCGGACCGCGCTCGCCGCCGCGACCCTCGTGGTCGCCGTGCTGCTCGCGCTCGCGGTGCCGGTCTCGCAGCTCCGCACGTTCACGTTCGTCACGACGTGCTGCTGTCCCGATCCGGCCGACTGTCATTGCCCGCCGGCGCCCGTCGATGACGGCAAGCACGACGCGATGAAGCGCTGCCACAACCTGATGCAGGACCTGGTCGGCGCGGTGACGCCGGCCTTCGTGCCGTTGGCGTTGGCCGTTGCTCCCCGCCCCGAGCGCATCGCCGCTGTCCTCGCGACGCCGATCGCCAATCCGCACGCGCCGCCGGCCCCTGCGCGACCCGACGCGCCGTCGTAGCGCCCGGCGCGGCCCAGGTTCGAACCAGCGCAGCTCGCGCGTGCGCCGTCGTGCGCGCGCCGAGCTCACATTCAATTTACGTCGATCCGAAGGATCACTCTCCATGCGTCACTTCATCCGCACTTCACTGGTCGCCACCCTCCTCGCTCTCCCCGTCGCCCTGTCCGCGTGTGGCAGCAGCGGCGAACCGGTCGACAACGACCCGTTCGACACCTACGAGGCCTGCTTCCAGGAGCACCACGACGTCGAGAATTTCACCGTCCAGAAGGCGATCGAGATCTGCTGCATCGATCATCCGATCGGCACGGATGCCATGAACGTCGTCTGTGGCGCCACCGTCGCCTCCTGCGAGACCTACGTCACCGCGAACCTCGCCGGCTCGGACGCGACCACCATGGACATCGACGCCGCGTGTACGTCGTATGTCCCTGATCGGAACGGGTAGGTGGCTCGTATGCACCTCGTGATGCGCGGGTCCGCGATGACCGGTCTCGTCTTGCTGGGGCTCGCCGCCCCGGCCGGCGCGGAGATGGACCACGCGGGGATGGCGATGTCCGAGACCTCCGTCGGGCACGCGCCGAGCGATCTCGTCGTCGCGAGCGTCGGGCTCGTCGCGGCGAGCTTCAGCACGCCCTACTTCGTCGGGAGCTACCAGGGCGAGGCCACGACGGTGAGCTGGACGCACGGGCGCGTCGGCGTTGCGGCGAGCTTGCCGGTCTATCACCTCGACGAGAACGGCCTCGGCCTGCGCGGGCTCGGCGACGCGATGCTGCACGCCAACGCCGATCTCGCGGCGGTGCCGTGGGGGCGCGTCGGCGTCATGGCCATGGTGTCGGTGCCGACGGCCGACGGCCAGAACGGCCTCGGGATGGGGCACTGGATGGCGATGCCGTCCGTGTGGACCACCACGCAGATCGGGCGCGTCGCGCTCGTGGCGTCCGTCGGGTTCTCGCGCTCGCTGTCGGGGCTCGAGGACATGCGCGGGCCGCTCGGCACGCCGATGGTGATGTCGATCGTGGATCCGATGAACATGTCGGAGATCACGTGGAGCGGCGGCGCGGCCGTGGCGCTCGGCGGTGGCGTGGCGGCGAGCGCGCACGCGATGGGTGGCCATCCGGTCGAGGCCGCCGGCGTCGAGCGCGTGATCGGGGCAGGGCGCCTCGGCTGGAGTAATCAGCGGGTATCGACCGGCGTCGAGCTCCAGGCCGGGCTGGCGGGCGATCCATTCACGCTTCGCGGTATCGTCGATACCGCGGTACGGTTCTAGGAGGCACGATGCGCACGCTCCTCTCCACGTTCGTGCTCGCGCTGGTCGCGTCGTGTACGTCGGGCAAACCGACGGCGACGGCGACGGCCTGTCCATCGCCCGACCCGGTAACGATGGGCTACAGCACCGCGTTCGATCCGGGCTGCACCGTCGTGGACGGCGCGGGCTCGGGCGCGTGCTTCGGCAAGGCGTTCATGGACAAGTACTGCACCATGTGCCACGCGAGCGACCTCAAGCTCTCGCAGCGCAACGGCGCGCCGCTGTTCCATGACTTCGACACGCTCGAAGGCGTGCTCGAGGTTCCGGATCACATCGACGAGCAGGCGGGCATCGGCCCGATGGCGGACAACCACTTCATGCCGGGCGGGCGCTGCCCGAACGTCGCGGGTGGCCCGCTGGACATGGACTGCGTGCAGCCGACCGACGCGGAGCGCGCGCAGCTCGCCGCGTGGATCGCGTGCGCTCGGACCCGCACCTACGACTTCCGGCCCGACGCCGGCGTCGCGGATGCCGGCCTGGTCGACGGCAAGTCGGGCGCCGGCTCGGCCGTCGCGCCATAGCTCGCGGTCCGCACGGCCGAGATGGCGCAGCCGGTCCCGCCGGGCGCGCCGACGAGGAGCGAGCCGGCGAGCACGAGGCCGGTCCACGCGAGGCCGCCGGTCGGCTCGCGGCGCGGGATCGGCGGGGCCACCGTACCGAAGACGGTGGAGCCGCGCGTTGCGGCGCGGGCGAGCTCGGCCTCGAGCTCGACCAGCTCGCGCAGCATGGCGAAGCCGTCCGCCGGGCGGGCGGCGGGGTCCTTGGCGAGACAGCGCGCGACGAACGCGTCGAGCGCGGGATGGATCCCGGCGGCGCGGGTCGAGAGCAGCGGGGCGGGCTCGCAGATATGCATCATGAGGAGCTGGCCCAGGCCCTCGGCCTGGAAGGGCGGCGCGCCGGAGATGAGGGCGTAGAGCACGCACGCGAGCGCGTAGACGTCGGCGCGCGCGTCGACCGCGCCGGCGCCGCGGCACTGCTCGGGCGCCATGTACGCGGGCGTGCCCATGAGCACCGACGTGCGGGTGTGCACGTTGGCGGCGTCGGCGAGCTTGGCGAGGCCAGCCGGCGGAGGAGGCGGTAGCCGGCGAGGAGGTGCGCAGGGTTCGTGGCCACGCGGAGAGGAAAAGCACGCGGCGTGCCGGCGTCGGCGGGATCGGCGGGGCGCCGGCGGCGACGGCGACCGCGAATCAAGCGCGGCCTCTGTCGATCGGCTCGTCGGCTCCGCCGCCGGCGCCTCTACGGAGGAGATCGCCCGGAAAGACGCGGCTCAGGTCCCGGCAACTCCTGCCTATAGGCAACGCTTGCGGCAGGCGCGACGGTCAGACGTGCCGCGACCCGTGCGCAGCGGACACGCGCACGCGAGCGCCGCGTGGCACGGCAGGTGCTGTAGGAGGCCGCGGATGTCGACGGTCACGCTCGGCGGAGGGATGCAGGTCGGGGCGTACACTCTCGTGCGCCAGATCGGCGCCGGCGGGATGGGGGCGGTGTGGCTGGCCGAGCACGCGATGATCGGCCGGCGCGCCGCGATCAAGGTGCTCCACGAGGGCTTCGCGTCGCGGGCGGATACCGTGACGCGCTTCTTCAACGAGGCGCGCGCGATGACGGCGATCGCGGACCCCGGCATCGTGCAGGTCTTCGACTTCGGACAGACCGCGGCGGGGCAGGTCTACATCGTGATGGAGATGCTCGAGGGCGAGACGCTCGACGCGCGCGTGACGCGGCAGGGCCCGCTCGCCGTCGGCGACGCGCTGCGGGTCGCGCGGCAGATCGCGAGCTCGCTCGGCGCGGCACACGCCCGGGGGATCGTGCATCGGGATCTCAAGCCGGAGAACGTGTTCGTGGTGCGCGATGGGGAGGCCGCGAGCGGCGAGCGGACGAAGCTCCTCGATTTCGGCATCGCCAAGCTGACGGGCGAGCTGTCCGGAACGCGGACGAATACCTCCGCGATGATGGGGACGCCGGTCTTCATGTCTCCGGAGCAGTGCCGCGGGGCGGGGCAGGTGGATCAGCGCGCGGATGTCTACTCGCTCGGCTGTGTGCTGTACGTGCTGCTGACGGGTCGCCCGCCGTTCTGGGCGGA
This sequence comes from Deltaproteobacteria bacterium, assembly GCA_025353585.1. Classification (GTDB taxonomy): domain Bacteria; phylum Myxococcota_A; class Polyangia; order Haliangiales; family Haliangiaceae; genus JABFXX01. The sequence goes on along the minus strand of JANXOM010000013.1, from coordinate 102,625 downwards.
CGGACCGGGCGAGATCATCGCGATGCACCTGCGGGAGCCGGCGCCGACCGTGTCGAGCGCGGGCCGCGCGATGCCGGCGGCGGTCGATGCGCTCGTCGCGCGGTGCCTGGCCAAGGATCCGGCGGCGCGCTACGCGCACGGCGAGGAGCTCGCGCAGGCGCTGGGCGGGGTGCTGGCGCTGCTGTCCGACGCGGGCGCGCGGGGAACGGGGACGCAGCTGCCGGTGATGGCGAGCCTGGCGCCGATGCTCGCGCGCCCCACGCCCACGACGCTCTCTGCCGCGGCGGTCGAGCTGACGGCCGCGCCGCCGTCGCCGTCGCGCCGCTGGCCGGTCTTCGCGGGCCTCGCCGCGCTGGCCGTGGGCGGCCTGATCGCCGTCGGAGTCCTGAGCGGCAATGGCGCGGAACGCCGCTCCGCAGCCGCCCCCACGTCGTCGAACGTCTCGACCACACCGAGTGCCGTTCCCGAACCGCCGCCGCCCGTCACGCCGTCATCGGATCCCGTGCCCGTGCCCGCTCCGGTGCCCGCTCCGGTGCCCGTGCCCGTGCCCCTGCCCCCGTCGTCTGCCCCCGCTCCCGCGCCGGCCCACCGCCGCCCGTCGGCGTCGGCGTCGGCGTCGGCGTCGCCGCTCCAGAAGCCGCCGCCGTCGCCGATTCAGAAGCCGCATCTGCAGCCGCAAACCTTCCGCGTCGGAAGCGACGGCATCCCCGAGGACCGGTAACCACCATGACCAAGCTCTCCGTCACCTTCCTGTCCCTCGTCTCGGCCTCCTCGGCCTTCGCCGATCCCTCCGGCGCCCAGGCGCAAACCCTCTTCACGCAGGCCAAGGCCCTCATGAAGAGCGGCAAGCTGGCCGAGGCCTGCGCCGCGTTCGACGCGAGCCAGAAGCTCGAGCCCGCGACGAGCACGCTCGTCAACCTCGCCGATTGCCGCGAGAAGAACCAGCAGTACGCGACCGCGTGGGGCCTCTACCTGCAGGCGGAGCGGGAGCTCCGCGCGCTCACCGACGACAGCAGCGTGGAGCTGCGCGCCCTCGTGAAGACGCGGGCCGGCAAGCTCGAGCCGCGCCTGTCGACGCTCGCGATCCGCGTCCCGTCCGCGAGCGAGGTCTCCGCGCTGGAGGTGATCCGCGATAACGACCGCGTCGAGCCGGGCGCGTGGAACCAGGCGCTCCCCGTCGACGGCGGCACCTACAAGATCTCGGCGCGCGCGCCGGACCGCCGCGAGTGGACCACCACCGTCATCGTGCGTCCCGAGCACGACGCGCAGTCGGTCGACGTCCCCGCGCTCGGCTCGTCCGAGCCGACCCCGGTCGCCGTGATCCCGCCGCCGGCCGCCGTCCCCGGATCTGCGTCCGCGCCGCCGGCGGCCGCGCCCGCGTCCGTCCCCGCGAGCCCGCGCGCCGATCGCGTGCCGCCGCACCGCGCGTCGCTGGTCCTGCCGGTCTCCTTCGGCGTGGCCGCCCTCGCGCTCGGCGGCGCCGCCCTCGGCGTCCAGGCCTCGGCGAGCCGCACCTACGACGACGCGAAGGCCGCGACCGACCGCACGTCGCAGCTCGCTCTCCTCGACTCCGCCAACCACCGCCGCTACCTCGCCGAGGGCCTCGGCGCCGCGGCCGTCGTGTCCGCCGGCGCGGCCGTCGTCCTCTACGTCCGGGGGCGCCACGCCGAAGCCCAGGCCCAACCGCCGGGCCTCGCGCTGGCCCCGCTCGCGAGCCCGCACCTGGCCGGCCTCGCCCTCGCCGGCCACTTCTAGCGCAGCTCCGTTCCGACGAGCACGCCGTCGACGAGCTGCCACGGCACGTGCGCGGCGAGGATCGCGCGCAGCTCCGGCAGCGTGTGCGCGTCGCGCGACTCGTCCCACACGATGACGCGCCCGTCGGTACGCGAGGTGACGAGCTGCTCGCCGTGCGCCCCGCTGGCGGTCCACGAGATGCTCATCACGCTGTTACGCCCGGCATCGGTCGAGGCCAGCGCGCGGCCCGTCGTCGGGTCCCACACGAACAGCATGCCGTCGTCCCCCGAGCTCGCGAGGAGCCCGCCATCCGCCGTCCACGTCACGCCCGTACACGGGCCGGTGTGCCCGACGAACGTGCGCACGCGCGTCCCCGTCGCCACGTCCCACAGCGACACGACCCCGTCGTGCCCGGCGATCGCGAGCTGCGTCGCATCCGGCGACAGCATCAGATCGAGGTACTGCGTCGTCGGATCGCCGAACTGCCCGATCTGCTTGCCGGTCTGCGTGTCCCAGCGGCGGATCACGCCGTCGTACTGCGCCGACAACAGATCTCCGTTCGGTAACCACTGCGTCGACATCACCGAGATCGAGTGCGGCAGCGTCTGCAGCAGGGCGCCCGTCGCCGTGTCCCACACGCGCGCGGTCTGATCGGCGCTGGCCGTCGCGAGGCGCGTGCCGTCCGCCGTGAACTCGACGTGCGTGATGCGGGCCGTGTGGCCGACGAGCTCGTGCAGCAGCGCGCCGTCGGCGGCGCTGTAGATCTGGACGCGGATCCCTTCGCCGGCCGTCGCGAACCGCTGGTTGTCGCGGGTCCATTCGATGTCCCAGATGCGATCGGGGTGCGGGATGCGCGCGCGCACCATGCCGCTCGCGAGGTCGCGAAGCTCGAACGCCACGTCGCCGCCGATGGCCAGCGTCCGGCCGTCGAACGACGGGCGCGCCATCATCACCGTCTCGGGCCGCGTGATCTGATGGAACAGCGGCTCGCGCCCGATGTCGTAGAGGCGAACGTCGACGCCGGACGCCGCCACGAGGCGGCTACCGTCGGTCGTGAACAGCCCCCCGAACGCACCCGACGGCGAGCTGCCGGAGTTGCCCGACTGCCACGCGGTCTCGATCATCATCGCGATGCGATCGGCCGCGACATCCCAGACGCGGAACAGGCCATCGCTGGCCACGAACACGATGCGCTTGCCGTCCGGCGCGTAGTGGCCTTGCCCGATCATGCGCTGTCCGCTGATCGAGACCTCGCCGAGGAGCTCGCCGGTCTGCGCGGTCCAGCGCTTGATCGTGCCGCCCGCGCTCGTGGTCACGAGCTCGGACTCGTCCGGAGATAGCTCCATGGTGTTCATGCCCATCGCCTGGACGCTTTGCGCGAACACCGGCTCGGCAGCGGCGACGTCGTCCCAGCCGGCGAGCTGGGCGCCCTGCGCGACGAAGACGCGCGCCGATCTGCGCGCCGTCATGATGAGGCAGTTGCCCGCCGGCGCGTGGCGCGTGGCGCGGAGCCGATGGTCGGCCGCGCCCCACACGCGCAGCTCGCCCTTGTAGTCGCCGCCGAGGATGAGCGAGCCATCGTGCGAGTACCCGACGCACACCGACGAGGTCATCTCGCCCACCGAGAGCGGCAAGCTCGCCACGACCTCGGCGCGCGCCACATCGACCACGCGGATCACGCGATCCTCGAACGCGATCGCGAGCTGGGTGCTGTCTGGCGAGAAGCGCAGGTCGTTCACCGGATACTTGCGGCCCGCGAGGTGCGGGACCGCGACGGTGCGCTCGTGCCACGTCGCGCGGTCCCAGAGGTGCACGGTGGAGTCCGCGGCCACGAGCGCGAGCCAGCGACTGTCGGGGCTGAACACGGGCGGGGACTGCTGGTCGCCGGCGATCTTCGCCTCGAACACGGGCTCGAGATCGCGGAGGACGCGGATGCCGAAGTTGCGCTCGGTGCTCGCGATCAGCTCGCCATCGGGCGACGCGATCATGTTCGAGTGACCGTGCGGCTCGCGGATCAAGACGCCGGCGTCGTGCGAGGGCACCCACAGCGCCCGCGCGATCAGGTACCGCAGCGCCGGCGTGTCCTCGCCCGACGCGAGCACCTCGGTGAAGTACACGAGCGCGCGGCCGGCGTGCCCCGCCTCCAGCTCGCGCTGGCCCTGCTGCACGAGGAGCGCGCGGTTCTCGCGCTCGGCCTCGCTGCGCTGCGCCGCGGTGTGACGATCGGCGCGATAGAGGAGCGCGATCGCGAGCGCCATGCCCGCGATGACGAGCATCGTCAGCGTCCACCGCGTGCGGCTCGTGCGCTGCGCGAGCTGCAGGCTCGCCGCCCCGAACTTCTCCTCGGCCGTGGTCAGCGGCTCGAGCCACCGCCCGCGCCAGCTGCGGAACTCCGACAGCGCGTCGTCCCGCCACAGCATGCCCCTCCGCTCGCCACGATCGCGCCAGCGCCGGGCCGCCTCGGCGAGCTGGTCGCGCATGCGCGCGTCGTGCTCGTGGGCGCGGCGCCACGCGACGAGCCGCGGCCAGCCGGAGAACAGCGCCTCGTGGACGACCTCGACGTGCGAGTCGCCGCCGGCCGTGACGAGCAGGCGCGCCGACAGCAGCCGCTCCACGACGCGCTCGACGGCCGCGCGGTCGGCGCCGAGCTCGGCCAGCTGGTCGCGCGCCACGACCGCGCGCGTCCCCTCCGCCGTCATCAGGCGCACGAGCACCCGCCACGCGATCTCGCGATCCGCCTCGCCGAGCGCGGCCATCACCTGGTCGGCGCGGCGGGCCAGCGCGCCGGCCACGCCGCCGATCCGCGCGAGTGCGTCGGCGGGGATGAGCTTCGTCTTCTCGTCCCGCGCGTCCCACAGCTCGGCGAGCGTGAACTGCAACAGCGGCAGGTTGCGGCGCCCCGACGCGACGAGCGCCTCGATCGTGTCGGGGCTCTCGAACGCGTACCCGAGCGCGCGCGCCGGCCCGACGACCGCGTCGCGCATGCCGCGCTCGGCGAGCGGGCCGAGGAGGTACAGCGCGCGGCCGATCAGCTCGCCGAGGCCGGGCAGGCCGGCGAGGCGGCCGAGGAAGTCGCTGCGCGCGCTCGCGAGCACGCGGACGCCCGAGGTGGCCGAGAACATCGCGGCGATGCGCTCGGCGACGGCGGCGGCCTCGTCGGGCTCGGAGACCGTGAGCAGCTCCTCGAACTGGTCGATGAAGAGGAGCACGCCGTCCTCGCCGGTGGGGCCGGCGAGGGCCTCGTCGAGCGCAGCGGCGGGGTGGATGCCGGGCGTCATCGTGGCGACACGCCAGCGCCGGCCCGCGAGCGAGCGCTCCATCACGGCGGGCAAGACCGACGCGCGGCAGAGCGACGACTTGCCGGCGCCGGAGTCGCCCGCGACCACGACGAACATCTCCGTGCGCAGCCGGTCCACGACGGCCCGCCCGTCCTCGGTGCGGCCGAAGAAGAGCCCGCGGTGCTCGGCCTCGAACGTCGAGAGGCCGCGGTACGGGCTGCCGTGGATCGCGGAGGTCGCGCCCGCGGTCAGCGCCTCGAGGAGATCGCACAGCGCGTCACCGGAGGCGGGCCGGCGCTGAGGATCGCGGCTGACGCACGCGTCGATCAGGTCGGCGAAGCGCGCGGGGATGTCGCGCACGAGCGAGGCGAGCGGCGTGGCGTCGGTCTCGCACGCGCGCTCGGAGAGCACGGTGACGGGGACCCCGGCGTGCGGCGCGCGACCGGACAGGAGCTCGTAGAGGACGACGCCGAGGGAATAGACGTCGCTGCGCGGGGAGGCGGGCTTGCCGCGCCACAGCTCGGGCGCGAGGTAGAGCGGCGTGCCGACGATGGCGCCGTCGGCGGTGAGCGCGGGCGAGATGCCGACCTCGGGGATGCCCGTCGCGGCGAGCGCAGCGGCAGCGGCGGCGGCCGGCGCGCGCGGGACCGGGCCGGCCACGTGCAGCGAGACCGTCGCGTGCGCATCGACTTCATCCTGTGGCTCGCGCACGCGCACGACCGGGTCGCGCCGGACGCTCGGGGGGCGGCTCGTCTCTGTCGACTCGACGAGCTTCGCGAGGCCGAAGTCGAGGAGCTTCGCGTCGTCGGCGTCGGTGACGACGGCGTTCGCGGGCTTGATGTCGCGGTGGAGCACGCCGCGCCGATGAGCCGACGCGAGGCCGCGCGCGAGCCCGAGGCCGATCTTGAGCGCGCGCTCCCACGGCATCGGCTTGGCGGCGCTGTCGAGCGACGCGCCGCGCACGTACTCCGAGACGAGGTACGGCCGCTTCGCGACCTCGCCGACGCGATGGATCGCGACGACGTTCGGGTGCGAGAGCCGCGCGACGGCCCGCGCCTCGGTGAAGAAGCGCTCGCGGGCGGCGTCCCCGGCGTCGAGCGCGAGGATGAACTTGATGGCGACGGCGCGGTCGAGCAGCGTGTCGTGCGCGAGGAAGACCTGGCCCATCGCGCCGGCGCCGAGCGGCCGCACGATGCGGTACTCCTCGAACTCCGGCGGCGGGGTCCAGCTCACAGGCCGAACTGCTTGACCTTCATGTTGAACGTGCGGATCGGCATGCCGATCAGCGCGGCGGCGCGGGTCTTGACGCCGTCGGCCCGCCCGAGCGCCTCCGTCATGCGCTGGCGCTCGATGTCCTGGAGCTCGTCGGCGAGGCGGCGCATCGGCGCGCTCGGATCGGCGACCGCGGCCATCGGTGGGGGCGTGCCGAGGGCGGCGAACGCGCCCGAGGCGTTGGCGGCGGCGACAGGAGGCGCGAGCTCCGGCGGCAGATCCTCGGGCTCGATGCGCTCGTCCTCGATCGTGGCGACCGCGAAGTCCGCCGCGTGCTTGAGCTCGCGGACGTTGCCGGGCCACGGATGCGCGAGGAGGCGCAGCATCGCGGCGGGCGAGGCGACGGGAGCCGCGCGACCGGCGCGCGCGGACGCATCCGCGACGAACTGCCGGAACAGGATCGGGATATCGCAGCGGCGATCGCGCAGCGGCGGCAGGTGCACGCGCGCGGCGCCGAGGCGGAAGTAGAGATCCTGGCGGAAGCGGCCGGCCTCGACCTCCTGCTCGAGGATGCGGTTCGTGGCGGCGACGATGCGCACGTCGACCTCGCGCTCGCGCGTCTCGCCGACGCGGGTCAGCTTCTTCGTCTCGAGGACGCGGAGGAGCTTGGCCTGGATCGGCAGCGACAGCTCGCCGATCTCGTCGAGGAACAGCGTGCCGCCGGTCGCGACCTCGAACACGCCGGGCCGCGCGGTCAGGGCGCCGGTGAACGCGCCCTTGTCGTGACCGAAGAGCTGGCTCTCGACGAGCGACTCGTGGAGCGTGGCGCAGTTGATCGCGACGAACGGCTTCTGCGCGCGCGCCGAGTGGTGGTGCACGGCGAACGCCGCGTTCTCCTTGCCGACGCCGGTCTCGCCGATGACGAGCACGGGCAGCTCCGACGCGGCGAGGCGCCCGAGCAGGTCGTAGACGCGCACCATCGCGGGGTGACAGACGACGACGTGGCGGTCGCCGAGCTCGATCCGCTGCGACGCCTCGCCGGCCAACGCTATCCCGCCCGGCTGCGCGATCCGCGCCGCGGCGCGGGCGGCCATGACGAGGTTGTCGCCGTCGGTCGCGTCGACCGGGCAGGTCGCGATGCCGATGCGCGCCTCGGGGGCGGTCGCGGCGAGCGCGCGGAGCAGGGCCTGGGCGAGGCGGCGGGCGGCCGGCGCGTCGACCTCGGGGAGCAGCGAGAGGAGCTCGTCGTCGGCGGTGCGGCCGACCACGTCGATGCGGCGCAAGGTCTCGGGCAGGGCGCGCGGCGCGTTGGCGATCGAGAAGACGGACAGCGGGCGCTGGTAGCTGACGCTGCGCAGCGCCTCCTCGGTGAGGCGGCGATGCCAGCTCGGCCCGTCGAGGATCACCGGGGCGAGCTCGCCCTCGAGCTGCGCGTGCATGACGAGGACGACCTCGCCGATCGCCACGACATCGCCGGTCGTCAGCACGCGGCCGCCCTGGAGCAGGGCCCCGTTGACGCGCGTGCCGTTGTGGCTGCCGAGGTCCGAGACGCGGATCTCGCGGGCGTCGATGACGATGCGCGCGTGCTTGCGGGAGACCGACGCGTGGTCGACGCGCAGCTCGCACTCGGGCGCGCGGCCGAGGGTGACGACGCCGGGCCGCGGCAGCGGAAAGATCGACGACGTGCCGTCCTCGACGACAAGCAAGTACGCGGCCGCGCTTCGCCCCGCTCGGGTTGCATCGAGCGTGGCTGTGTCTTCCACACCTGCCAGAACGTCCACCACAGCGCGCCGACGCTATCACGGGCTCTGGCCACACCACACCAAGAGCACGCGATGTGCCAGCGCACGGTTGGGGCACGCGGGATCTCGGACGCCCGCTGGCCCGGCAACTCTTGCTCGGCCGGGCGAGACTTGCCCGCCCGGGCGCCCGTGCAGGCGGTGCTTGCCCGTCCGCGCGTGGCACGCAGGCTGCTCTTACCCGCGGCCATGATGAGGTCAGCGTTCGCTCTCGGCCTGTGCGTGCTCTCCGCTTGCAGCTACAAGGATCCCGGCCTGTCCGGCGTGGACGCGCCGCCGGGCGGCTCGGCCGACGCCGCCCCGGCCGATGCGCGCTTCCGCGACGCGGCGCCCGACACGTCTCCGCCTGCCGACGCAACGCCGCTTGTCGCGTGCAGCGGAGAATGTCAGCTCCTCGCGAGCAACACGAGCATCGCGAGCGCGGGCAACACGCTCGTTCTCGAAGGCAATTTTGGCTCGCCGACGATCGTCCACTTCCCTGGCGCGGGCGGCGATGTCGCGGCAACGGCGCTCGGCACGAACCGCGTGTCCGTCGTCGTCCCATCGGCGAGCGCGAGCGGCGCGCTTTCCGTCACGACGGGTGGCGCGACGGTGGGCGCACTTTCGTTCACGGTTGGCTCCGGGACTTTGTCCCTCCAGTCGATGGCGCTCACGACCACGCCACTGCGCTTTGGCCGGTTCGCCTCCACGGAAGTACAAGCTGGGAGCTCGGTCTACGTGATCGGCGGCTTCAGCAACAACGGCGGTGGCGGGTACCTGGCCAGCGTCGACCGGGCTCAGGTGAACGCCGATGGCTCGCTCGGGACGTTCGTGCTCGCTGGCACGATGACGACGTCGCGCGCCTCGAACGCGGCGCTCGTGATCGGCTCGTTTCTCTACGTCATCGGCGGCGATACGAACGGCACACCGCACAACAGCATCGAGCGCGCGTCGATCAACGCGGACGGCTCGCTCGGGGCCTTCGCCGTGATCCCGAACGGAACCCTTCCCGAGGGGCTGAGCGGGGCCGCCGTGGCGATTATCGGCAACTCGCTGTACGTGATCGGCGGAAGTACCGGAACTACGACCCGCGCCACGGTCCAGCGCGCGTCGATCGATAGCGCCGGCAATCTGTCCGCGTTCAGCGCGGCCCCGTCGCTGTCAGCGGCACGCGCCGGAGTCGGGGCCCTCGTCACGAAGTCGTTCCTGTACGTCGTCGGGGGCGTCGCGCCGGACAACAGCGTTCTCGCCTCCGTCGAACGCGCGGCCGTTCATGGCGACGGCACTCTTGGCCCGTTCACTACTGTCCTGGACACGCACCTCGTGAACGCCCGCGAGCTTCAGCAGTGCTTTGTGAGCGTCGGGGACCGCGCATATGCCATCGGCGGCGGCCTGGCGTCGGTCGAGGGCGCCTCGGTCCTCGCCGACGGCACGCTCGGCCCGTTCGGCGCTGCCGGGACGCTGCCGGACGCCCGCTCCATACCCTCGTTTGCGCTCGTCGGAGCATCGGTGTTCAGCTTCGGCGGGCGCGTCGGCACGACCGACTCAGCACAGATCTTCCGGGCCGCCGTGATGGCGCCATGACCGCGCCGAGCGCTAATCGACGCGCTTGACGATGTGAAAGCCGTAGTCGCTCTGCACCACGCCGATCTCGCCCGTGTGCAGGCGCATGCCCATCAGGCGGAACTCGATGACGAGCTGCGCGTCGGGCGAGACCTCGTAGATGTGCGCGTTCTGGGAGCTGCCGCCGTCCTCGGAGTCGGCCTTCATCACGGCGTCGAAGTCGGCGCCGCCCTTGAGCTTCGCGAGCACCTCGCGGACCTTGGCCTCGGCGTCCGCCTTCGTGCGCTTGTCGGCGCGCGGATTGATGTGTCCGCCGTAGGCGTCGGCGAGCTCCTTCCAGCCGATGAGGATATGCTTGACGTGGGCGAGGTTCGTCAGCGGCTCGCGCGCCAGGATGTCCGCGGACACGACCTCCGACGCCTGCGGCGTCACGCCGGGGCCGGTCATCGAGTTGTTCATCCCCGGGCCGCCCTTCATCCCCGGGCCACACGCGGCGAGACAGACGGCGAGGAGGGCAGCGCGGATCATGGCGGGGAACCTAGCCCGGGCCGCGCGCTGGTGTCCGGCTCGGTCACGTGGAAGTTGCGGAGGTCGAGCAAGAACTCGCCGTTCGGCAGCGGCCGCAGCTGGTCGACGAAGCGGTGACCGCACACGATGTCCCCGTCGAGGTAGTGATGGATCGTGTGGACTTGCTGCATCGAGATGTCGTCGGTGCCGGTCAGCGAGATGAAGATCTCGAGCTCGGCCGCCTTCATCCCGTCGGGCGAGTCGATCGCGAAGAGCGGGCTCGTCTCGTCGATGGTGTGCATCACCGTCCAGCCGCGCGTCATGCCGACCTGGCGGTCGCGCACGAGCTTGATGTCGTGCGCCTTGTAGAACGTCTCGCCCTCCGCGGTCTGCGCCGTCACCACGATGACGACGTGCAGCTTCGCCTCGATGATGACGTTGCCGCGCCGGTTGCCGACGCGGAAGATCAGCGTGCGCTTGCCCTCGAACTGCGTGATCACGGCGGACTTCGAGAACGCGACACGCGTGGTCGGCCGCGAGAACTTCGCGAACACGAGCCCCGTGGCGAGCGCGGTGACGATGATGCCGACCATCGACTCGATGATCATGACGATGTTCGCGCCGTGGCTATCGGGATGCATCACGCCGTAGCCGACGGTGCCCATCGTCTGGACGCTGAACGACAACATGTCGAAGAACGAGTTGTCGCGCGCCCCGCCGACGCCGCCGACGAGCATGTAGATGCCGGCGAACACGAGGTTCGCGGCGAAGAACGCGGCCGCGATGAACGCGATCGACACGGCCCACGGGGCCTTGAGGAACGTGTGGTACGCGTCGCGGATCGGATGGCGCTCGTCGCCGATCACGTAGAAGGTCGAGTCCTGCTGGGTGACCTTGCGGGCGCCCTTGGGAGGCGTCGTGAGCGACGTCATGCGCGGTTTATCGCACGCATCTCGTCCGCGCGGGACCCGCTCGGAGCAGGGTGAACCTCGTCGGCGGAACGTCGACAAGATTTCGAGATCTGCCTCCTCGCTCGTGCGACGGTGCGCGGATGAGCGACCCGACCGGCCCCGAGGACGTCACGATGGCGCAGCTCGTGGCGCTGCTGCCGCCGCGGATCTGGTACCTGACCTCGAACGGCACGGACATGTGGTGCCGACGGCCATACGGCTTTCTGTTCTCGTCGGGGCAGGTGGCGGAGACGTTCGCGACCGCGATGGGCAACGGCGAGGAGCTGTTCGCCGTCGGGCTGGACGCGGGCGCGCTGCTCTCCGACGAGATGCTCGACGGCCTGCGCACGACCGCCGTCACCCGCTTGTTCATCGATCCGGCGATCGATCCCGACAGCGGGGACGTGTTCGGCAAGATCCTGCGGCTCTCGCCGATGACCTGACGCGGTCAGCGGCGCGCGCGGAGCAGCCGGCGGTGGCGGATGCGCTCCCGCTGCACCTGCCCGCGGAGCGCGAGCGCCGTCCTGGGGTCCGCGGTCGCCACGCCGTACTGCACGTTGGTCGTCGCGTCCACGCTCGACTGCGAGAGCAGCGCGAAGAACTGCTTCGTGGTGTCGATGAACCAGAGGTTCTTGAAGCCCCTCGCCGTCGTGTCGAAGGCGAGGCTCGTCGCGCCGGTCGCCGCGACCCAGTTCTGGGTCGCGATGGCGATCAGCTCCTGCGTCTGGCTCTGCACGTCGAGCGTGATGTCGCCGAGCGCGGGCGTCGTGGTCCAGTGCGCGCGGCGTGTGCCGGTCTCGGCGGAGAACGTGATGCCGGTGATCGGCGAGAGCATCGCGAGGGTCGCCGGCACGACGAGGGCGTTCGCGCCCGAACCCTGTCCCTGCATGATCGCGAACTGCTCGTCCGCTGCGTTGAACGCGAGGTACTCGCTCTCCTCGAAGTCGTTCGGGGAGACGAGCGAGAGCGGCGCGGTCACGAGCTCGCCGGAGCCCGAGCCCGCGCCCAGGTTCACGAAGGCGTTCTGCGTGAAGAGTAGCGTCAGGAGCTGCGTCTGCGCGTCGGGGATCAGCCCGGGGACGGCCGGCGTGCTCCCGCCGAGCGCCGCGCCCTCGGTCGTGAGGTCGAACGCGGGCGTCACGGCGAGCGGGCCGCTGACGACGATGCCGCGGCGGATCAGCATCTTCGTGTGCGCGGTGTCGAAGCCGGCGGCGTCGTACGTCCCGGTGGGGACGCTGACGTTGACCGTCCACGGCGACGTCGTGCTGCTGACCGTCTCGGTCCCCAAGCTCAGCGAGCCGCCCTGCGCCATCGTGCCCGTCACCGGGACGGTCTGCGCGGCGCTGCCGCTATCCGTCGAGGGCGGGAAGCAGTCGATGAATGCCGCCTGGTCGGCGATCGCGGCGTTCACGGCCACCGCCCTCACGGCGCTGCCATCGCCGGCGCACAGCGCGAGCACGGTGAAGTCATTCGTGACGTGGATCGTCGAGTGGCCGTTCGCGTCCGGCGCGTCGACGTCCTGCCAGTCGCCGCTGCCGTCGCGGTACTCGTAGATGTCGGGCGTGGCGCCCTGGTTCGTGATGACCACGTCGGTGAGCGGCCGCGGCGTGGAGTCGATCCCCGCGTCCGAGCCGTGGCCAGCATCGTGACCGAGTTGAGAACTCCCATCGTCGCCGCAGGCCGCCACCGCACCCACGAGCGCCAGAACAATCGGACCGAGTCGCTTCATGGCCGCCGACAGTAGCGCAGCCGATGCGCGCGCGCCTACGCGAGCAGAGCGAGCAGGTCGTCGCGTGTGATCGCCGCCGCACCGCCGGCCTCGGAGAGCGCAGCGTCGGCGAGCTTCCGCTTGCGCGCCTGGAGCTCGAGGATCCGCTCCTCGACCGTGTCGCGCGCGACCATGCGATAGACCATGACCGGCTTGTCCTGGCCGATGCGGTGGGCGCGGTCGGCGGCTTGATCCTCGACGGCGGGGTTCCACCACGGGTCCACGAGGAACACGTGGTCGGCGGCCGTGAGGTTGAGGCCCGTGCCGCCCGCCTTGAGCGAGAGCAGCATGACCGGCGGCCCGTCTTCGGCCTGGAACTTTCCGACCACGCCGGCGCGATCGACGGTCGAGCCATCGAGCCGCACGTAGCCGAGGTTTGCCGCATCGAGGTGCGGCTCGATCAGATCGAGCAGCGACGTCCACTGCGAGAACACGAGCGCGCGGTGACCATCGGCCGCCGCGTCGGTCAGCGCCTCGAGGAGCCGCTCCATCTTGCTCGAGCCCTGCGGATCGGCGTTGCCCGCGCCGCGGATCGCGATCGGCAGCAGGCCCGTGTGGCACGCGGCCTGGCGCAGGCGCAGCAGCGCCTCGAGCGCGGCCATCACGCCGCCGCCGGCCTCGAGCATGGCCACGATCTCGCGCTGCGTCGCCGCGCGGATCGCGTCGTACGTGATGCGCTCCTGCTCGTCGAGCTCGACGTACATCACGGCGTCGGTGCGCGGCGGCAGCTCCTGCGCCACCTCGCGCTTGAGGCGCCGCAGCACGAACGGCCGGATGCGCTCGCGGAGCCGCTTCGCCGCGCCCTCGTCGCCGTTCATGATCGGCTCGGCCCAGCGATCCTGGAAGTCCGCGCGCCCGCCGAGGAGGCCGGGGTTGGTGAAGTGGAGCTGGCTCCACAGCTCGTCGAGGCGGTTCTCGATCGGCGTACCGGACAGCGTCACGCGCCACCGCGCCGCGAGCTTGTACGCCGCGCGCGCGACCTGCGAGTCGGGGTTCTTGATCGTCTGCGACTCGTCGAGGATGACGACGTCCCACGCCACCTGCTGCAGGAGCTCGATGTCGTTGCGCAGGATCGGGTAGCTGGTCAGGACGATGTCGGCCGTCTTGTCGATCGCGCGGCGCGTGCCGTGATAGGTGGCGACGCGCAGATCCGGCCGGAACTTCGCCGTCTCCGCCACCCAGTTGAAGAGCACGCTGGTCGGCGCGACGACGAGCGTCTTCTTGCCGCCGCCGTCGATCGCGGCGAGCGCCTGGATCGTCTTGCCGAGGCCCATGTCGTCGGCGAGCACGCAGCCGAGGCCGGCCTCGCGACAGAAGGCGAGCCAGTCGACGCCGAGCTGCTGGTACGGGCGCAGCTCGCCGACCACCTTCGGCTCCACGTGCGGGATCCCGCGGAAGTCGTCGAGCAGCGGACGCAGCCGGTCGAGCTCGGCGGGCGCGGGCTGGTCGAGATCCTCGGCGAGCTTCGCGAGATCGGGGAGCGCGTAGAGCGGGACGCGCCGGTCGCCGCCGCGCGTGGCGAGGAGATCCGCGACGCGATCGCCGTGCAGATCGAGCCACGCCATCGGCACGCGGCCCCAGCCGCCGCCGTCGAGCGGGACGAGATCCACGCCGGCCTGCCACGCGCGCAGCGTGGCCGCGACGGACGCCGTGCGCCCGCCGGGGCCGCTGACCTCGATGTCGACGCGCGGGCCATCGATCGCGACGCGGATGTCGAGCTGCACGGCCTTCGTCGCGTTCGCCGAGGTCGCGTCGAGCCGCAGCCACGACGCGAGCCCGCGGTGCATCGCGTACGCGTCCTTGCCGTGGAGCTCCACGCGGCGGCCGGGCGCGAGGTTGAGCTCGTCGCGCAGGCGGTGGATCAGGCGGCGCTCGCCGTCGTCATCGCGGATCGGCAGCGAGCCCTGCAGGTGACGCAGGCGGTTGCCGTCCACGCGCGCGCGCGGCGGATCGCCGTAGACGAGCGTCGGCAAGACGAGCAGGCGATCGCCCTCCTGCTCGACCTCGAATGCCATGCGCGGGATCTCCTTGGGGCCGAGCTGCGGCAGGTTGCGGGCGCGGATCTCGAGCTCCACCCGCTGGGCGAGCGCCGGGAGCGTCTTCGTCAGGAGCTCGGGGACCGACGAGCGGCCCACGTCGAACGTGGTCGGCAACTTCTCGAGGCGCGCGCCGGACAGGTCGATCGCGCCGATCGGGCGGAGCACGTCGGGCTGGCCCTCGCCGTTGAGGCAGCGGGCGATGCCGAGCGCCACGACCGCCTTGACGTCTGGATCGGCCTGGATGCGCACGCGGACGCCGCCGCTCGGGCCATCCTCGACCACGGCGCGGGGCATGACGGCCTCGGCGCTCGTGGTGACGGGCTCGCCGGCCCAGCGGACATCCGGGGCGTCGGCCAGGACGGCCAGCAGGCGGTCCAGGCGGTCCCCGGAGACCGGGCCGCGGCGCGTCGTGAGGATGGTGTCAGCCTTCAAGTCTGCTTCAATACTCGCGATCTTGCTGGCCTTGCCGGTCTCGATCAACGTCATCAGCGAACCGACCAGCTGCTCCGTACTGTCTCCGTGCACCAGCACGCGCTCGACTACCACCCCGCCCGGGTCTGGTTTGAGGAGGTAGCGGATCGGCATGCCCGCCTTGTCGGAGGTGGGCATCTCGGCCGTCTCGCTCGCGATGACGGCGGCCACGACGTGGGCGCACGCGTCCTCGCGACTGGGGCAGTCGCACTCCCACTCACCCTCGGCGGCGTTGAGGACGACCGTGTAGGGCGTGGGGCGACCCGGGATGCGGACCTCGAGCTCGATCTCGGCGCCGCTGCGCCGCTTGCCGACGACCTTGCCGTCCCGGGCGAGCGTGACGCCCTGCGACCAGGTGCGATCGGTCGTGGCTTCGCGCACGGCGTCTTTCAACGCGAGCGTCTCCGCCGCCTTCGAGGCCTTGCTCACCGCCCCGGCCTTACCGCGCTGGTGAGAGCAGCGCAAGCGTATGACCGGAAAGGCATGATAGGTTTCAACCGTGGCTGAGGACGACGCAGAGATCGACGCAGCGCTCGTCGCCGCCATGGCCGACGGCGATCGCGGCGCGATGGCGACGTTGTACACCCGCCACGCCTCGGTGCTGCTCGGTCTGGCGATCAGGATCGTCCGCGAGCGTCGGGAAGCCGAGGATCTTCTCCACGACGTGTTCCTGGAGGCGTGGCGGAGCGCGAAGGACTTCGATCCAAAGCGCGGCCGGGTTCGTACCTGGTTGGCGATACGTATGCGGTCCCGAGCCCTAGACCTTCAGAAATCAGCGCGTGTCTCCCGCAATGCGGGGGACGGCGGGCTCGAGCTCCTGGTCGACGACTCCGAGGCTGCCAGCCCCGATTGTGCGCGCGTCCGCGCCGCGCTCGCGTCGCTCGGCGACGACCAGCGTCGCGTCATCGAGCTCGCGTACTTCGAGGGGCTGTCGTGCACCGAGATCGCCGAGCGCATCGCGATCCCGGTGGGCACCGTGAAGTCCCGCGTCGCGGCAGGCCTGGAACGCCTGCGCGCCGGACTCGCCGCCGTCCGCCTTCCGACGCGCCGTCCGGAGAAGTCATGAGCGACGCCCGCGAGCTCCTCCCGCTCTACGCGCTCGGGATCCTCGACTCCGAGGAGGCGGCGCTCGTGGAGCGCACCATCGCGCGCGACCCCGTGCTCGCGGCCGAGCTCGTCTCCCTGCAAGACGTCGCCGCGCAGATGATCGCGGCGCCGTCGCCCGTCGAGCCGAACCCCGACGTCAAGCTCCAGCTCATGGCCTCGATCGGCGGCGGCCGGTTCGAAAAGTACGCGTCGCGGACGGCCAAGCTGTTCGACGTCAGCGTCGAGCGGGCGCAGGAGATCCTCGCCCTCGCCGAGCGCAAGACCTCGTGGGTCGAGCCGATTCCGGGCATCGGCATCACGCTCATCCACTTCACGGGCGGGCAGAAGTACGCCACGGCGGACTGCGGGTTCGTGCGCATCGCCGCGGGTGCGACCTTCCCGCCGCACACCCACCTCGGCGACGAGTACACGCTCGTCCTCGCGGGCACCCTCATCGATCACACGAACGGTCGTACGCTGGGCCCCGGCGACGAGGTCCACCTGACCAAGGGTGAGACTCCGCATCACATCTCCTCCGGAGGTGACGAGGTCATCATCCTGACGCTCGAGACCGAAGGCATCGTGCTGGTCGGCACGACCGGCCGCGCCACGCACTGAGACCGCGTCTTCGCGGGCGATCTCCTCCGGACAGGCGGCGGAGCCGACATGCCGGCGGCGGAGCCGACAAGCCGACCGGCGGCGGAGCCGACAAGCCGATCGACAGAGACCGCGATTTATTCGCGGTCTCCGAGACCGCATGGCCGCGCGTAAGCGGGGCCTCGGGCGCGATCGCTTTGCCCCTGCGGCGTGTACCATCGAAGGATGGGCGACGATGCGGGCATGCGGGTGGTCGGGACCATCCGCAGCATCGAGCTGTTCACGCTGACGACGAAGTTCGAGCACGTCGCGACCCGCCAGGTCGCGAAGATCATGATCGACATCGAGCGCGCCACGGATCACGAGGGCGAGGAGCTCGACCTGCAGAACCTCGTCGATCTCTGCTTCCAGGGCCCGCCGGAGCTGGTGCCCGCGTTCGGGCTCGGCGAGCGCGTGCAGATCGTGACGTCGCCGGAGGCGAGCCTCCACATCACGAGCATCAAGCCGGCCCCGCTCGAGTAGCGGCGGCGCCCCCGGTCAGGCCCGCGCGGTCTCGATCGCGAGCGTGGTCCGGCCCTGCGTTGCCACGAGCTTCGTGATCCGCGCGCGATCCGCCGCGGTCAGCTCCCATGCGCGCGCCGGGATCACGAGTCGGATGGCGGCGAGCGCGGGCAACAGCGCCTCGAGGCCTTCGCACAGCGCCTCGATGCTCGCCGGCCCGCGCGCGCTGCTCGGCGGCGCGACGAGCTCGAGCTGCGAGAGCGCGCCGGCCGCGTCGCGCGTGAGGATCGCGCGCCACGCCCGCGGCCGCCAATACGCGCCCTCCGTGCGCAGCTCCACGTGCCACAACCGGCTCGTCGCGAACGCCGCGGTCCACCGCGCGAGGCTGCGCGCGTCGACCGCGAGCACGAGCTCCGCGAGCACCGGCGTATATCGCGAGCTCCACGCCCACGCGAGCTGGCTCGGCAGGAGCAACGGCGCGACGACGCCGGTCGGCCTCGCGACCTCGCCCAGCAGCTCGAGCCGCCGCAGGCGCGGCAGCACGCGGTTCCGGCCGAACACCTCCGCGATCGGCTCGCCGTCGCCGGGCTCGGCGACGTCCCAGTACGTCGGCCCGTTCCATGCCAGCGTCTCGACCCCGAGCGGCCGCGCCAGGCGCGCGAGCTGCGCGATGCCACCATCGCCGGCGCGGAGGACGCGCAGGCTCTGCGCGTGGCACGCGTCGCTGCCGGGTACCGAGGTCACGTCGCGGACCGTCGCCCAGGCCGGGTTCTCGTCGAGAAAGCCCGCGGTCTCGCAGGCGCTGACGAACCCGCGCTCGAAGCGCACCGCGGCCGTCTTGGCGATCGGCAGCGGCGCCAGCCAGTCCGGTCCGTGCGCGGTGACGAGCTCGTGCTCGCGATCCGCCTGCTCGGGCGTGCCGCCACCGTGCGCCCGCAGGAGCTGGAGCGCGATGAATTCGCCGCGCGGATCGCCGCGCTGCTGCAGCCAGTCGGCGTAGACGGCCCGCGGCGCGTCATCGGCGGGCGCGGCGTAGATCGCGGCGAGGAGCTCGGCGTCGGTCACGCGAACAGGAGGCGCGCCACGCCGCCGAGCGCGCTCGCGACGAGGACCGCCACCGCGACCTTCGGCATCCACGCCCGCGCCGGGTGATCGGGCCGCACGCGGGAGACCCAGCGCGCGAGGAACGCGAACCACATCGCCGAGCCGAGGCCCACGCCGAGCGCGACGGCGATCGCGTCGACCGTCCCGATCGTCGGCCACACCGCCGCGGCCACCGCGACCCAGGCGGCGAGCGAGCCCGGGTTCGGCAGCGTGAGCAGCGTCCCGGCGACGACGCCCCGGCCGCGGCCCGTCCCCGCGAGCTCGGGGCGGGGCGCGCGGCGGGCGCGCCACCGGAGCACGCCGTAGCTGATGATGATCACCGCCGCCACGAGCGCCATCGCGTGCGCCCACGCCGAGTCCAGCGTGACGAGCCGGCCGACGCCGATGAACGCGAGGCCCGCATGCGTCATGTCGGCGAGCGCGCCACCGACGCCGAGGCCGGTCGCGTACCGCACGCGCCCCGCGAGCGCGGCCTCCACCACGGCCACGTTCACGACGCCGAGCGGGATGCCGGTCATGACCCCGAGCCCCATCCCCAGCGCCGCGGCCACCGCCGTCGACGCGATCGCCATCACCAGGCGATCGGGTCCTCGTCGGTGTCCTTGCCGCCGTAGATCACGATCTTGATCTCCTTCGTCTTGCCCTTGGGCCCCATCGCCTTGACGGTGTGCGGCCCGGGCTTGAGCGGGAGCTTCGTCAACGGCGTCTCGCCGATGTTCTTGCCGTCGACGAAGATCGTCGTCGGGCCGTTCGCGTCGATGCTGTAGAAGCCGTAGCGCGAGAGCGCGGTGATCTGGTCGTGGGACGTGTCGGCGTCGGCGGGCGCGGCGACACCTGCGTCGAGCGTGACGGCGTGCAGCCCGGGGTTCGCCGCGGGGACATCCGGCGCGCTGGAGCTGTTGAACAGCGGCAGCGCGATCACCACGCCGACCACCACGGCCGCGACGCCCGCCGCCGCGAGCACGGCGTTGCGGACGCTGCGCATGCGATGCGCGCGCAGGATGTCCGTGCCGGGATCCGCCATCCAGCTGTCGGTCGGCATGCTGGCGCTGAGATCGGGGACGGGCGCGGGCGCGCGCACCGGCGCGACGAGCGCGGTCGGCCCGGTGCGCACGAGCGCATGGTGCACGGGGATCTCGTCGGTCGCCTTGAGCGCTGACGCAGCCGCCGGCGGGGTCGGGCGCGCGGGCGGGGTCGGCGGCGGCGCCGCCGGTCGCAGCAGCGGCTCGGCCTGATCGGTCTTCGCCGGCGCAGGAGGTGCGGGCGGGGTGGGGCTGTGCACGGGCGTGCGCCCGGTGCCCGGCGAGCCCACCATCATCGACGGCACGCGCTCGAGCGGGCCCGTGCCCTCGCGGCGCCGCGGCGGCTGCGAGAGCTCGCCGCTGCGGGGCCCGGGGACCGGCGCGCGCAGGACAGGTAGCGACGGGCTCGAGATGTGCGTCGGCCCGGCCACGATCGCGTGCGTCGGGTCGTCGGCGGCGCGCAGGATCTCGTCGCGCGCGGACATCTCCTCGGCGAAGTCCGCGCCGAGCAGGCGCGCGAGGTCGGCCGGCGGCGCGGGGCCTCCGAGCGGGACGAGCGCGGCGCGGATCGCACCGGCGAACGCCGCGGCCGTGTCGAAGCGACCGTTCGGGTCGCGGGCCATCCCCTGCACGATCGCGGCGCGAAGGGCGGCCGGGAGGTCGGGGCGGCGCTCGCGAATATCGGGGATCGGCTCCTCGGTGATGGCCTTGAACGTCAGGAAGTCCGAGTCGCGGTGGAAGAGGCGCTTGATGGCGAGCATCTCGTACATCACGACCGCGAGCGCGAACACGTCGCTGCGGCGATCGAGCGGCTTGCCGAGGATCTGCTCGGGGCTCATGTACGCGTTCTTGCCCTTGACGGTGCCGGTGCGCGTCCGCGAGTTCGCGCCGCGCGCCTTCGCGATGCCGAAGTCGAGGAGCTTCACGCTGCCGTCGGCGCAGACCATGATGTTCGGCGGCGAGACGTCGCGATGCACGACGCCCATCAGCTGCCCGTCGGGGCCGCGCGCCTCGTGCGCCGAGTGCAGGCCATCGCACGCCTGCACGATGATGCTGGCGACGACGCGCGCGTCGAGCATCTTCCCGGCCTTCGAGAGCCGCGTCATCATCCGCGACAGCGGGACGCCGTGCAGATACTCCATCGCGATGAACCAGGTGCCGGCGAACTGTCCAAACGACAGCACCTGGCACACGTTCTTGTGGAGCAGCTTGCTCGCGAGGTCGGCCTCGTCGCGGAACATGGTGACGAAGTGCTCGTCCTCCGCGAGGTGCGGGAGGATGCGCTTGAGCACCAGCACGTCCTGCTCGACATCCGATCCGGTCGGACGCGCGAGAAAGATCTCGGCCATGCCACCCGTCGCGAGCTTCGCGAGCAGCTGGTAATTGCCAAAATCTCGCGCGTCGCGCGGGACGAGCGTCCCCGCCGGAATCGTCACCTCCTCAGTATGCCCCACGTATTTCCCCGATTTCACCAGTGATGTGAGGGGATTCGCGGGCCGGCGCGTCGTCCGTCACGGTTCAGTCACGGCGTGGCCCGACCTGCGGCAACTTTGACCAATGAAATACCGCGCCACGACGGGAGTTGGAGCATGTTCCCCTCCATGGCTACCCTCTATCCGGTCGAGGCCGCGGGCGCACCGGTCGAGCTCGATCGGCTCCGTCCGGCCGAGAACGCGCCGTTCTGGATCCTGCACGGTGTGTCCGTCGGCCTCGCGATCTGGGCGGGCTGGAGCTCCGCGGCGCTGGCGTGGCTCCTCGGCGGCTACGCGCTGCGGATGTTTTTGATCACCGGCGTCTATCACCGCTACTACTCGCACCGCACCTACAAGACGAGCCGGGCGTTCCAGTTCGTGGTCGCGCTGCTCTGCCACCTGACCGCGCAGAAGAGCGTGCTGTGGTGGGCCGCGCATCACCGCAACCATCACAAGTACAGCGACCAGCCGCAGGACATTCACTCGCCGCGGCAGCGTGGCTTCTGGTGGTCACACATGTTCTGGATCCTCGCCAAGCGCTACCGCGCGACCGAGTACGCGCGCATCCCCGACTTCGCGAAGTACCCGGAGCTCCGGTTCCTCGACCGCTGGGAGCAGCCGCTCACGATCGCGTTCGGTGGCGTGACGTTCTTGATCGGCGGCTTGACGGGCCTCGCGTGGGGCTTCTTCGTGCCGATCGTGCTCGCGTGGCACGGCACGTTCCTCGTCAACTCCCTCGCGCACGTCTGGGGCAGCGTCCGCTACAAGACCGACGACGACTCGAAGAACAACTTGTTCATCGCGCTCGTCACGTTCGGCGAGGGCTGGCACAACAACCACCACCACTACCAGCGCTCGGCGCGACAGGGCTTCTTCTGGTGGGAGATCGACGTGACGTACTACCTGCTGAAGACGCTCGAGGTCTGCCGCATCGTGTGGGATGTCGAGGGGGTGCCGGCGCACATCCGCGACAACAAGCCGGCGCCCGGCCGGGCCCGGCTGGCTCCGGCGGCCAAGTCCGAGCTCGCGGCCTAAGAAGCCTGGGCACAAAGCCAGGGCGCGACCCGTCAGGCTGATCGCAAACGCAAACGCAAACGCAAACGTGGACGCAAACGCCATCGCTGGACGATCGGCGCGGCGAGGGACGACTGCCGCAGCGAGGGTCCGAAGGGTCGCGCAGATCCCGCGTCAGCGTTCTTCGAAGATCGAAGATCGAAGATCGTCCGAGATGCGCCCGTTGTCCGCCCGCTCGTTGGACGTTTGCGTCCACGTTTGCGTTTGCGTTTGCGTTTGCGAAAAGTGGAACGGAGCAGAACGGGGCTACGCCAGCTGCGCGACGATCGTCCGGCCCGCATCGGGCCGCGCGATCAGCCGGCTCGTGAGTACATCCCGGACGGCCGCCTCCAGATCCTCGACGGCCACGCCGGCATGGCCGCCATCGGCCGCCAGCGCGCGCGCGACCGCCTCGATGCGATCGGCCGCGATCGGCAGCGCCGTCTCGACGTCCTCGCGTGCGTCCACGAGGCGCTGCACCACGCCACCACCGCCGCCACGTAGCGCCGCGCCACGCGCGCCGGGACCGGCATGCGCAGCGGCGGCTCGGTCGGCGGCCGCGGACGCGCGAGCGGCGGTGGCGGCTGGCGGATCGCCTCGGCGACGAGCCGGTCCCGGCGGTCCGGCGGCGGCGGCCCGAGCGCGCGCAGCTCGGCGATCGTCGCCCGGAGTGAGGCGTTCGCCATCTCGAGCTGGTGCACGCGCGCGACCAGCTCCTGCGCGCGCTCCCGCTCCTCCTCGAGCGCCGCTACCCGCGCGAGCAGGGCATCGGCGTCGTCGCGGTAGCTCATGCCGCGAGCCTCTACCCCGCGACCGGCGGGCGCGCGATCACGTAGTCGAAGTACTGGCCCGGATCGCCCGACATCCCGTCCATCGCCGCGCGCGCGACGTTGTACATCTCGCGCGCCGTGACGTAGTGCAGCCGCGAGCTCCCCTGCTTGTACTGGGCGAGCGCCGTGTGCATCGCCCGCCCATCGCCGCCGAGCAGCGACGCCGCCGCCGTCTCGATCGCGCCGTGCGTGTGCACCTTCACGAACACCCACTCCGGCCGGCCGTCGACGTGGATCGCCTGGTCGACCCACGTCTTCACGCGCGCCGCGGTCGGCGGATCGTCGCCGGTGAGCGCGCCGTTCTCGATGCGGAGGCCGCTGCGCTTCCACGCGAGCGAGAGCGGGCCCGTGATCATCAGCAGCCGATCGTCGTGGCGCTCGCCGACGCGCGCGCGCTCGCCGTGCTCGTAGCAGCGTCGCTGCGTGAGGTCGCCCGTCGGCCAGTAGAGCTGGTTGACCTTGTCGGGCTGACACGGATCCGGCGCGGACGGAAACGTCAGGTCCGCGTAGCAGCCGAGGTCGTGGAGCAGCGGCAACTCCTCGTCGACGCCGCACCAGCGCCCGTCGGGCCGGCCGTTGGCGAGCGACCAGTTGCCGTGGATGAACGCCCAGCGGTAGGGCGCCTTCGCGTCGTCCTCGGCGCGCGACAGGTGGCCGTGGCCCGCGAACGTCGTCAGCGTGCTCTCGAGCTGCGCGCGCAGCGTGGCCGCGGTGTCGCCGTCGTGGTGCAGATGGACCTCGACCTCGCCGAAGCCGCCGCGCACGAGCTCGGCGAGCCGATCGAGGTAGTACGGCTGGTACTCCTCGCCGGGAAAGAAGAAGCCGTGGCGCGGCGGGCGCCCGTCGCTGTCGCGAAAGTCGGCCGCGAGCTTCGGGTAGCCGTCGGCCCAGGTGTCGACGCGTGCGCGCGCGACGTCGTCCGGGGCCTTGCCCCAGTGCGGCTCGTAGTGATCGCACAGCGCGAACAGCACGTGGCGCACGCCGTCGGGGCGCGCGGCGCGAGCGCGGCGCACGAGGTGACGGCCGTAGTCGGGCAACCACTGGTGAAGGTTCTTCTTGCGCAGGCGATCGAGAACGGACGGCACGTCCGAGGCATCGTACCGCGCCGTGCGCTGCGCGCGAGCTATGCTGGCCGCGTGAAAGCGCGCGTCCCGCTCGTGGTGGTCACCGGGTTCCTGGGCGCCGGGAAGACGACGCTCGTGAACCGGCTGCTCGCGCGCCGCGCCGCCGCCGGACCCACGGCCGGCAAGCTCGGCGTGATCGTCAACGAGCTCGGCGAGGTCGGCATCGACGGCGCGCTGCTGGGCGGCGGGTCGCCGCGGCAGATCGAGCTGCCGGGCGGCTGCGTGTGCTGCGTGCTCGGGCCCGAGCTCGACACGACGCTCGTCGAGCTCGTGGAGGCCACGCCGGATCTCGCCGCGATCGTGCTGGAGACGACCGGCGTCGCCGAGCCGCTGCCGATCGCGTGGGCCGTCGCGAAGGTCGGCGCCGCCGTCAGCGAGCGCGTGCGCCTCGCCGCCGTCGTGACGCTCGTGGACGCCGAGGGCTTCCGCGCCGCGCGGCCCGTCAGCGTGGCCGTCGACGCGCAGGTCGCATACGCCGACGTGGTCCTCGTGACCAAGACCGAGCACGCGAGCGCGGCCGAGCTCGCCGCTGTCGAGAGCGTGGTGCAGACGCTCGCGCCCCGCGCGCAGATCCGCCGCGGCTCCACGGACGAGCACGCCGCCTGGCTCGAGGAGATCCTGGCGGATCCGAGCCTGGAGCGGCCCGGCGACGGTGCCGGGCCCGCGGCACCTGCCGGGCACGTGCACGACGAAAACTGTCGGCACCCCGACAGCAGCGCCCACGGAATCGACAGCGTGTGGGTGACCTTCACCGGCGAGCTCGACCTCGAAGAGCTCGAGGATCAGCTCGCGGCGCTGCCGGCCTCCTACGTGCGAATCAAGGGCATTACGCGCGGCGTCGACGAGCGCGGCGGGAGCCCCGTTCATGGCTGGTTCGCCTTTCACCGCGTGGGGTTGCGCGTCTCGAGCGAGCCCGTCGGCGAGCCTGCCTTTACGGGCGGGCGGGCCGTGGCGCTCGGGCCCGGTGTCGAGCATTCCGCGCTCGCCGCCTGCATCGCCGCCGCGGACAGGTGACGCCCGGCATCCGACTTGCTACCTGGTTCGTAGTGTCCCTGGTGAGCCGGATCTCCTACGCCTCTGCGGTTCTCGCCCTCGTGGCGACGGTCGCCTGTGGGAAGGAGACGATCGGCGTCACGAAGGCCGCGACGAGTGACTACAACCACGCCGCGCTGAACGCCGCCGTTGACAAGTTCGTCGCGGCCGGCCGCACGCCGCTCGCCTACGCCGAGCTCTCGGCGAACGTCGCCACCCTGCGGCCCGGGATGGACCGCTCGGTCGCCGAGGAGACGGAGCTCAAGCTCGTCGTGCTCGCGCTCGGTCCGATCCAGCACACGCAGGCCAAGTCGGTGGCCGAGCGCGCCGAGACGCTCGGGCTCACGGTGTGGCCGACCTTGCTCGCGCCACGCGTGGAGGCCGATGCGCTCCTCGTGACCCGCGATCCCAAGGCGCCGCAGCTCGTGCCCGCGCCGGCCGAGATCCCGGCGGCCTATATCGAGCGGCTCTGCGGCGGTCCGGTCTCCGGCGAGTGCAAGCACGCCGTGCCCGAGGACCAGGCCGCCATCATCGAGAGCGTCGCGCTGCATCGCGCGATGGAGCGCGTGCGCAATGCGGTCGGTGAGTGCCTGATGTGCAGCGCAGATGCGGGCTGGCACCAGGCCGTCCTGTCGTGGGAGGAGCTCGATCGCGGCGCGGAGGGTTCGATCGGCGAGGTCGCGCGGCGCGCCGATCCGGACAACTGGCCGGTCGCCGGCGCGGCAGCGGAGGAGGATCCGGCGCTGCCCGAGGCCGAGCTCTCGCTCCGCGGCGAGATCCTCGTTGGCGGACACAGCTACGGACCGAACCAGGAGCGACTCGACGTGCTGCGCGAGCTGCGCGGCACGGGCAGCGTGATCGCCCTCCACGTGCACCCCGAGACATCGCTGGCCGAAACGCGCGCCATTTTGATCGACGCGCGCAAGGCGGGCTGTCTGCGGGTCGCGATCATCGCGCGCGAGCCGGTCTACCCGTGGCATCGCAAGGCGTACTGGGTCGCGGATGGGAGCGGGCTGCGCGCGAACCTGCGGCCGACGGACTCGCTCCAGCTGCTGCTGCACGCGATCGACGAGGTCGCCGGGCCCGGCACCGTCGCGCGCGTCGATTGAGATGAGGTATCGTCTGGCGCGATGAACCGCGCCGGGCTCTTGTCGCTGTGTGCGTTGGCCGCGTGCGCGGGCACGCCGAAGATCGCGACCGGCACCGACGAGATCGGCGGCGTACGCGCGCGGTGGCTGGCGGCGTTCAACGGGCGCGCGGCGCCCGAGATGGCGAAGCTATACGCGCTCGATGCGGTGTACGTGCCGATCACCGGCAATCGCGTGATCAGCGCGGCCGCGATCGGGAACCTCTACGGCCGCATCTGGTCAAAGTTCACGCCGCACATGGATCTCGAGCCGCACGCCGTCGAGCGCCGCGGCGATCTCGCGTACGAGTCCGGCGACTACCGCGAGTCGGTCTCGGCCGTCGAGGGCGCGCTCGAGATCGTCGGGGCCTACGTGTTCACGTATCGCAACGACCCGAGCGCCGAGGGCTGGGTGTTCACGACGCAGGTGTGGACCGAGCGCAAGCCGGCGGGCGAAGCTCGATGATGCGCATGCCCTCGAGGAGGGCGTGACAGACGCTGGCGTGGACGCCGGACTGGCGCGGATCCTCATCGTCGAGGACGAGACGATCATCGCGCGCGATCTCGCATCTACGCTGGTCGAGCTCGGCTACGCCGTCGCCGGCATGGCGACGTCGGGCGAGGTTGCCGTGGTCATGGCCCGGGCGCTCCTCCCCGATCTCGTCCTGATGGATATCCGCCTCGCGGGCCCGCTGGACGGCATCGGCGCAGCGGTCCAGATCAACGGCGAGCGCGAGGTCCCGATCATCTTCCTGACCTCGCACGCCGACCGCGACACGCTGCGGCGCGCGGCGCTGTCGGCCCCGCTCGGGTACGTGCTCAAGCCATTCGAGGCTGCGGGTCTGCGGTGCGCCATCGAGATCGCGCTCTATCGGCACGTCATCGACGCGCGCCTCCGCGAGCGCGAGCAGTGGCTGACGACCACGCTGCGGTCGATCAGCGACGGCGTCGTCGCGACCGACGCGAGCGAACGCGTGACGCTGGTCAACGCCGTGGCGGAGGCGCTCACGGGCTGGACGCAGGCCGAGGCGGTCGGCCTCGAGCTCGATGGCATCCTGACCTTGATCGACGAGACCACCGCCCGCGCCGTCGAGAACCCGGTGCGCCTCGCGCTCCGCGAGCGCGGGACGACGCCGGTGCAGCACGACGCACTCGTCGGGCGGACCGGCCAACGGGTCGCGGTCGACGATCGCGCGGCGCCGATCCTGGACGACGCCGGTCGGCTGCTGGGTGGGGTGATGGTGTTGCGGGACGTGAGCGAACAGCGGCGCATCCAGGCCGAGGTCCGGCGCCTGAACGCGGAGCTCGAGAAGCGAGTCGTGGAGCGAACTCACCAGCTCGAGGCCGCAAACAAGGAGCTGGAGGCGTTCAGCTACTCCGTGGCCCACGACCTCCGGGCGCCGCTCCGCCACATCGACGGGTTCAGCCAGATCCTGCTGGAGGACCACGTCGCCGGCCTCGCGCCGGAGGCCCTCGGGCACCTCGCCCGGATCCGGACGTCCATCAAGCGCATGGGGCAGCTGATCGACGATCTGCTACGGCTGGCGCGGATCGCGCGGCGCGACCTCGTGGTGCGCTCGGTCGACGTCTCGGAGCTGGCGAGCGAGATCATCGCCGAGCTCCGGGCGAGCGAGCCGGAGCGTCAGGTCGACGTCCGGATCGCCCGCGATATCCGGGTCGACGGCGACGAGCACCTCCTCCGGATCGTCGTGGAGAACTTGCTCCGCAACGCGTGGAAGTACACCGCCCGGACGGCAGCGGCGCGGATCGAGCTGAGCACGGAGCAGCGGGATGGGGCTCGGGTGTGGTTCGTGCGCGACAACGGGGCCGGCTTTGCCATGGCGCACGCGGAACGCCTCTTCGGCGCGTTTCAGCGACTCCACCCGGCGACCGACTTCGAGGGCAATGGCGTGGGCCTGGCGATCGTGCAGCGGATCGTCAACCGCCATGGCGGCCGCATCTGGGCGGACGCGGCTGTCGACTGCGGCGCGACCTTCTTCATCGCCATGTGAGTCCAGTGCCGACAACTGAAGCCACCCGAGTCCGTGCTCTGCGCTCGACGCGTCTGCTCGATTCGGCGCCGGAACACGCCTTCGATCGCCTCACCCGCATGGCGGCTCGCTACGTCAACGCGCCCGTCGCGCTCGTGAGCCTCGTCGACGACCAGCGGCAATTCTTCAAGAGCGCGGTCGGTCTCGGGGAGCCGTGGGCGTCGCGCCGCGAGACGCCGCTCAGCCATTCGTTCTGTCAGTACGTGACGCGCGATCGCGCGCCCTTGGTGGTGAGCGACGCGCGCGAGCATCCGGTGCTGCGAGACAACCTCGCCGTCCGCGACCTCCAGGTGATCGCCTACGCCGGGTTCCCGCTCGTCATCCACGACGAGCCGATCGGCGTGTTCTGCGTCGTCGACACCCGGCCACGCACGTGGTCGGAGGAGGAGCTCGCGATGGTCGCGGACCTCGCCGAGTCCGTGGTCTCGGAGATCGAGCTCCGGATCGCGGTGCGCGCCGAGCGCGACCAGCGCGCGCTGACCCAGACGTTGCTCGAGAGCCTCGGGGACGGCGTGCTCGCGATCGACACGCAGCGGCGGTTCATCCTCGCGAACGCGGCCGCTCGGCGCCTGTTCGCCGTGGGCTTGGAGGTCGGCGCGACGCTGACGCCGGAGTGGACGGCGCTGCATCGCTCGGCGCGCGCGGACGGCACGCGGCTCGCGCCCGAGGATGGCGCGCTCGCGCGCGGGCTCTTGGGCGAGGAGACGAACGGCCTCGAGTTCACGCTGGAGCGACCCGGCGCCGCCGGTCCCGTGTGGGTCGAGGCCAGCGGGCGACCGGTGCGCGGTCCGGATGGCGACGTCATCGCGGCCGTCGCCACGTACCGGGATGTCACCGAGCGCAAGCAGCGCGTCGACCTCTACACGACGCTGGCCGCCAACATCCCGCACGCGGCCGTCGTGCTGTTCGACGCCGAGCTCCGATGTCAGGCGGTCGACGGCGATCTGGCGCGCGCCGATGGCGCGGGCCGGGGGGAGGCGATCGGCCGGTCGATGCGCGAGCTCGCCGGCGTCGGCGCGGGCGGCGCCGGCTTCGACCTCGTGGAGGCCGCCTATCGGCGAACCCTCGCCGGTCACGCGCTGACGCTGGACTACACCAATCGAGGACGGACGCTGGTCCTCCGGACGGCGCCCGTGCGGGACGCGCGCGGGCACGTCACCTCCGGGATCGTGCTCGCTCTCGATGTCAGCGACCAGAGCCGCGCCCAGGCGGCGCTTCGCCGCAGCGAGCAGATCTACCGCGCGATCGTGCAGAGCTTGCCGCGCGGCGCGGTGTTCATGGTCGACGCCAACCTGCGCTACCTCTCCGCCGATGGTCCGGCGCTGCCCGCGCTGATGGCCACGGCGATGGTCCCCTACGACGACCTCGTCGGTCACACGGTCGCCGAGGTCGTCTCCGAGGCGAATCGCGAGGCGACCGAGACGATGTTACGCGCGACGCTCGCCGGCGCCGCCCAGCGACTCGAGATCCGCCGGGGCGGGCATGGCTACGAGCTCGTCGCCGAGCCGCTGGTCGACGAGGCCACGGGCGCCATCACGTCTGCGTTGCTCTTCTGCTTCGATGTCACCGAGCGCCAGCTCGCCGAGGATGCCGGCGCGCGCGACCGCTCCTATCTCACGCAGTTTCGCGCGTTCGTCGAGCACCTCCCGAGCGGCATCTCCGTCATCCGGGGCGGCACGATCGCCTACGTCAACCCCGCGATGGTCCGCATCCTGGGGCACGAGGACGGGTCGACGCTGGTCGGCCGGTCCGTGCTGGAGGCCTTCATCCACCCCGACGATCGCGGGGCGGTCGGCGCGCGGATCCTGGCCGCCGAGACCGAGGCGGTCGTGCCCCGGCGGACGCGCTGCCTCCGGCATGACGGCTCGACCGTGGTGCTCGAGACGATGGGCCGCCCGTTCGAATTCGACGGCGCGCCCGCCGTGATCGCGGTGTCGCGAGACCTCACGGACGAGCTGAAGCTCGAGGCCGTGCGGGCCCGCGCGCTCGCCGAGAAGACGGCGATGCTCCAGGAGATCCATCATCGGGTGAAGAACAATCTGCAGATGATCTCGAGCCTGTTGAACCTGCAAGCGCGCCAGATCCAGGATCCGGCCGCGCGCGCGACCTTCCTGGACACGCAGCACCGCGTCCGGTCGATCGCGCTCCTGCACGACAACCTGTATCAGTCCGATGACCTCGGTCATGTGGACATGCGCGGGTACATCGAGAAGCTGGTCGCCACGCTGCGACGCGCGTACGGCGAATCGAGCGCGGGCGCGAGCTTCGTGGTCTCCGTCGGGGAGATCGTCCTTCCCCTCGATGCGGCGGTCCCATGTGGCCTGATCGTGAACGAGCTCGTGACGAACGCGCTCAAGCACGCGTTCACCGACACCGCGACGGTCGCCGGCAACGAGATCCGGATCGAGGTGCGCCGCGCCGTGGGCGAGATCGTGATCCTCGTTGCCGACAGCGGCCCAGGGTTCGCGGCGACCGTCAATCCCACCACGAACGAGACCCTCGGGCTCAGCCTGGTTCGCGACCTCAGCCGTCAGCTGCGGGGCGAGGTGACGTTCGCCAACGACCACGGCGCGAGGTGCACGGTCCGGTTCCCCGCGCCGGGCGGCGCCGGGGGCGTGAAATGACCGCGCGCATCCTCATCGTGGAAGACGAGGCGATCATCGCGCGCGATATCAGCGCGACGCTCGAGTCCCTTGGCTACCTCGTCGGTCCGACGGTCTCGTCCGGCGAGGACGCGATGGCGGCGATCCGGTCGGGGCCGCCCGATCTCGTGCTCATGGACATCCATCTCCGCGGCGCGGTCGACGGCATCGAGACGGCCACCCGCATCCGAGACGAGCACGGGCCCCCGGTGGTCTACCTGACGTCGTACTCCGACGAGCCGACGATCCAGCGCGCGAAGGGCACCGGGGCGTACGGATTCGTCCTCAAGCCATTCACCGATCGGGATCTCCGGACGGCGATCGAGGTCGCGCTCCAGAAGCGAGCCATCGAGCAACGCCTGTCCGAGCGCGAGCGCTGGTTTGCCACGACCCTCCGGTCGATCGGCGACGCCGTGATCGCGACCGACGCGGAGCAGCGGATCACGTTCATGAACGCGGCGGCGGAGCGCGTGACCGGCTGGATGTCCGGCGACGCGGAGGGCAAGGCCCTCGCCGAGGTGCTGCGCCTCGTCGACCCGAAGACCGGCGCTCCCGTCGAGTCGCCGTTGACCGGGGCGTTGCGGGAGGGCTTCGCGGTGGAGCTGCCGCGCGAGCTCTCGATCGCCAGCAAGGCCGGGGGGCACCGGGCCATCGACGACAGCTCGGCCCCGATCATCGACGAGCGGGGCCAGACGGTCGGCGGGGTGGTGGTGTTCCGCGACGTGACCGAGCGGCGTCAGCTCGAAGACCGGCTCGCTCAGCAAGAGCGCCTCGCGGCGATCGGGACGCTCTCGGCGGGGATGGCGCACGAGATCAACAACCCGCTCGCGTTCGTGCTGACCAATGTCACCTTCGCGGTCGAAAGCCTGCCGGAGCTGCGGACGCGCGTCCGGGGGCTCGGCGGCGCCGAGGCCGAGGCGATCGCCATGCGCCTCGCCGAGCTGGAGGAGGCGCTCGCGGACGCGAGCGAGGGCAGCAAGCGGGTCCATCGCATCGTCCACGACCTCAAGCGATTCGGGCGGCTCGATGTGGCCGAGACGACCACGCTCGAGCTGAGCCACGTGATCGACAGCGCGATCCGGCTGACGGACCACATGGTTCGTCATCACGCCCGGATTCGCCGGGTCTACGGCATGACGCCGTTCGTGGAGGCAAACGAAGGCCAGCTCGGCCAGGTCTTCACGAACTTGCTCGTCAACGCCGCGCAGGCCGTCGGCGAGGGCGCCGTGGACTCGAAGGAGATCATCGTGGCCACGTTCACGGACGACGCCGGACGCGCGGTCGCCGAGGTGCGGGATGCGGGGCCGGGCATTCCACCGGAGCTGCAGCGCCGGATCTTCGATCCGTTCTTCACGACGAAAGCCGTCGGACAGGGGTCGGGCCTCGGCCTCTCGATCGCCCACTCCATCGTGGCGGCGAGCGGCGGCGAGCTCTCGCTCGAGAGCGTCCACGGACGCGGCGCCACGTTCCGGGTCACCCTCCCGCCGGCGAGGTTGCGCGCGGCTCCCGCCGCCGAGCCCCTCGGGGTGCGGGGGCGCCGCGGTCGCGTGCTGGTCGTCGACGACGAGCCGGCGATCGGGCGGGCGATGACCCGCGCGCTTCAGCGCGACCACGATGTCTTTGTCGTACACGACGCTCGCGAGGCCCTGCCGACGATCGCCGCCGGCGCGGTGTTCGACGTCATCTTTTGCGACGTGATGATGCCGGGCATGACCGGCATGGAGTTCTTCGAGGCGTTGCGCGACGCGAACCCCGAGCTCGCGCGTCGGATCGTCTTCGTCACGGGCGGGGCCTTCACCGCGCAGACGCAGGCGTTCCTGGACTCGGTGCGCAACGCGACGATGACCAAGCCTGTCGACATCGAGGCGCTCCGGCGCATGGCGTCCGACTATGTCAGCCGCGGTGGCTGACCCGACGCTCGGTGGCTGGCCCGTCGCCGGGCGCGCGGCTGGTCCGGGTCGAGGGGTTCAGTCCGCGGGGGTCGCCGCCGCACGGTCGCCGAGCGAGCCGCGCGGCGCAGGCGTGCGTCGGAGGTGCTGCGCGGCCGTCACCGTGATCGTGGTGTCGAGCGCGAGCGTGCCGCCGTGCGCGTGGAGGACGACCTGGCCGACGGCGCGCGGCGAGACGGTCACGCAACCCTCGAACGCGGCGTCCTTCAGGTCCGCGTTGTCGGCGGAGAATGACCACTTCACGTGGATGTAGCGCGCGCCGAGGAACGACTGGAAGCACACGAGGCTGGCGCTATCGACGGCGACGGTCGCGGCGGCGACGGACGACACCGCCAGACGATCGGGCGCGGCCGCGACCTCGAAGGTCAGCGGGAACGCCGTGCCCGCCGACGTCGCGGTCAACGTGTGCGAGCCGGCGGGGAGCGACCCGACGACGAAGCGGTCCCAGCTGCTCTGCGTGATGCCGGTGCCCGTGAGCTGCAGCGAATCGTCGAGCAGCGGCGAGTCGGACGCGCCGAGGAGGCTCACGACGCCGCCGCCACCGGGCGCGAACAGCATCGGCGTTCCGTCCTGGAGGTCCGCGAGCCCTTCGGAGAGCGAGAGCGCGAGCTTCGCGGCGTGGACCGGCCGCACCGAGACGCCGATCTTGTCGTAGAGCGCGCCGTCGGACGGATCCGTGATGCGCAGGTCCGCCGCGAGCGTCGACGAGGTCGCGGCCCCGCGGAGGACGAGCGTGCCGTCCGCCGAGCTCGCGACCGTGGCGGCGGGCCCGGTGACCTTCGCGTTGTACGGGAGCTCGAAGACGCCACCGTCGGTGTGCTCGAGGTGGATCGTCTCGGTCCCGCCGGCGGCGATGATCTTGACCTCGCCGTCGTCGAAGAAGCCCTCGCCGATGACGGGCGCGACGAAGTCGAGGCCGTCCGGCGTATCCCCGGAGCAGATGTTCCCGGCGGGGCAGGTGCCATCGCCCTGGTTGCGGTCGCCGCCGTCGCAGTTCGCGGCGGGGGCGAAGACAAAGATGAGGGCGGCGAAGCCGAGCTTGAGGGTCTGGGTCTTGGAGAAGGTCATGCGGTCCTCGTGAGGTAGGCGAAGGCGTAGGGTTGTTCTGTCCAGACACGCGAGCCCGCCGGAATGGGAACCCCCGGTCCGACCATCCGACGAAAAGACGCGCTCGCCCCTGGCAACTCCAGGCCCCCGGCCTTGCTGCCGCCAGTCCCACTGCCCACGGCGATGTGCAGCCAGCCGAGATGCACTCCCTCTGCACACATCCGGCGCGGGCGTCCTGACGGCGCAGTCCACGGGGCTCCACGCGCAGGGAGGGATCGACGGCGCGCACGTTCTTGCACGACTCGCGCACGGGCGCCGCGCACGTGGCGGCGGCCCGACAGTTGCTCTGGGTGCGAGCAACATGCAGCTGTCCACGGCCTTCTTCCGCTCGCTGGTCCCGTCGCCGACCCCGGCCCTGTTCACGGGCGCGCTGCTGCTCGGCCTCGCGGCCGCCGCCGGGTGCACGGACTCGACGTCCCCGCAGCTCTCCGAGAGCCGGTCGGCCTCCACGGTCAACGACTACGGCAGCACCAGCGGCGGCTGCTCGACCTCGGTCGTCATCGGCCTCTCGGCGCAGATCGCCCAGGAATCGGCGTGCACGGACGCGAACGGCTTCGTCCCGTTCACCGCGGGCAACGGCATCACGATCACCAGCAACGCGGTGCTCCCCTACCTGGTGCCCGACGCGCGCGATGACCTGAAGCGGGTCGCCGCGAACAACCCGGTCCAGGTCAACAGCGCCCTCCGCACCATCGCCCAGCAGTACCTGCTCTATCACTGGTATCTGCAGGGCCGCTGCGGCATCACGGCCGCCGCCCACGTCGGCAGCTCCAACCACGAGGGTGGCCGCGCCGTCGACCTCGCGAACTGGAGCTCGCGGATCACGGCGATGTCGAACCACGGCTGGCGGCACGATGTCCCCGGCGACGTCGTTCACTTCGACCACGCGTCGTCGGCCGACGTCCGCGGCCGCGACGTCGAGGCGTTCCAGCGCCTCTGGAACGCGAACAACCCGAACGACCAGATCTCCGAGGATGGCAGCTACGGCCCGCAGACCGAGACGCGGCTGAAGAAGGCGCCCGCGGGCGGCTTCGCGATCGGCCCGAGCTGCCAGCAGACGGGCTCGCACGTCGCGACGTCGACGGTCGACACGGTGGACGGCCCCGACCGCGTGATGAGCGGCACGCGCGCGCACTACGTCTTCACGCTGCGGAACACCGGGACGGCTGACTGGTCCGACGCCACGCAGATCACGGTCGCGAGCGGCGTGGCGAGCCCGCTCTACGACTCCGCGAGCTGGACGTCGCCGACGGTCCTCGGCACGTTGCCCGCCGCCGTCGCGGTCGGCGCAGAGGTCGAGGTCGAGTTCGACGTGATGGCTCCCTCCGTGATGACGGAGACGCCGATCAGCGAGCCGATCGCCCTCGCCGACAGCGGGACCCAGGTCGCGGCCTTCAACCTCGGTGTCACGGTCACGATGACCGAGGACGGCGCGACGAGCGACGATACGACCGAGCAGGATCCGGCGCCGCAGGTGAGCGGCGGCTGCGCGGCCGGCGGCGGCGCGGGCGGCCTCGCCTGGCTCGCCCTGGTGGTGCCGGCGCTCGTGCTCTCGCGCCGCCGACGCTGAGCCTGCGTCTTCGCGGGCGATCTCGTCCGGACAGGCGCCGGCGCCGGCGGCGGAGCCGACAAGCCGATCGACAGAGACCGCGATTTATTCGCGGCGTCTGACCTGCCTCTTCGCGGGCGATCTCCTCCGCCGCTATTCGAGCTTGTAGACGAACGTGACGGCGGTGCAGACCGCGACGGCCTCACCGTTCACCACGTACTGCGAATAGCGCCACTCGCTCATGCGCTCCTTGATGTGCTCGTCGTAGCGCGGGAAGCAGCTCGGGCGCAGGGCCACGATCTCGGTCGGCACGCCGTCGACACCGAGACAGATCTTGAACGACGGCGCCGTGCTCCGCACGTTGGCTTTCTGGATCGCGCGCTGGGTGCGTTCGTCGGGATGGATGTGCTTCTCGCCCGCGATCCGATGCCCCTCGATCATCGTCGCGTCGACGTGGATCGGCGCCGGACCGGTCGACGCGTGGGCCGGTCCGACGAAGACGGCCCCGGCCGCGGCGAGCTCGTGCGCATGGTCGAGGCAGCCCTGATCGACGAGCTCGATCGCCGCCGGTGACCCGCCCGACTCCATCGCCGCGCCACCGCACCCCGCCGCCATCAGGAACCCCACGACCCGCTTCTTCATTCGCGGACTCTACGCCGACCCCGGGCTCAGATCCCGACGCCGACCAGCTGGACCAGGGCATCGTCGTCGCGGACGCGGCGCGCGACCTGGTAGATGACATAGAACGACTGCCGCCACAGGGCCAGGCTCAGCGTGAGCGCGCCGCCGGCGGCCACGTGGAGCTCGTGGGCTTGGTCGACGGCGCCGGCGCCGAAAACCTCGACGTCGAGCTCGCGGACGAACGTCGAGGGCAGGATCCAGAGGACGGACGCGGCGCCGCGGTCGATGACGAGCGGGTAACGGTAGGTGACGTCCGCGATCCCGGCGCGATCGGTGGTGACCGGGAAGTCCTCGTAGCCACGCAGCGTCTCCACGAAGCGCAGGTTCGGAGGGAAGCGCCCGTCGTTGTAGGCGGGTGGATCGGACGAGGTGTTCGCGTTGCTGCGGAACGTGGCGCCGATGCTCTGGCCGCCGAGCTCGAGGAGGCCGGTCTCGGCGTGCGAGACGAGCGCGCGCCCGCGGAGCCGCAGCGACAGCGTGTGGCGGCGGCCGATGGGGAGCGGCGCGGTGACGCCGAGCGCGCCGCCGAGGTCGACGATGTCCGACGCGAACGAGGACGCGGCCTCCGGGTAGTACGCGGCGGCCGCGCTCGCCTCGAGAGCCCGCCGGTCACCCGTGTAGCGCGTGGTCTCCGCGCCGCGGTACGCGACCGCGAGCTGCGGGCCCGCGAGGTGGCGGAGCAGCGGATCGAAGCCGGGCTCGCGCTGCTCGTCGTCCGTGTAGAGGCCGGTGAGGGCGACCGCGATCGAGCGGCGGAACGTGCGCGAGAGCGAGAGGAGCGCGTCGCGCGTGCGATGAGTGTCGACGTGGGCGAGGCCATCGCTCGTGTTGAACTCCTCGCCCCAGGCGAGCTGGCTCACCTCCGCGTAGATACGGAGCGGCGCGAGCATCATGTTGAGGTACTGCGCGTCGCCGCCGTAATGGACGTGATCGCTGCCGGTGACGAACGGTTGGAAGTAGCCGGTGAGGCCCCAGCGCTGGAGGCCGAGGTGGTCGCCACCGCCGAGGGTCACGCCGACGAGCGTCTCGTCGGTGGCGACGAGGAACGTGAGCGCGTGGAGCTGCGGCGTGAACAGGTGATCGAAGATCGAGAACGGCGTGTCGGAGAGGCGACGCGGAAGCCCATCGATCGCGTAGCCGAAGCGCGACCGCTGGCGCGCCAGGAGCTCCTCCTCCGTCGGCGGCGCGACAGGAGGCCGCCCCTGCGCCGGCGGCGACGCGATCTCGTCCAGCTCCCACTGCCAGCCCTCGCGATCGAGGAACCGGATCGTCCCGTTCGCCTCGCGCGCCCCGAACGCGGCATAGGGCGCGTCCGTCGCGACCGCGCCCTCCACGACAACCTGGAACCGCCCCGCGACCTCGGCGAGCCACAGGAGGCGCCCGTCGCTCGTGTAGCTCGCGTCGAACACCGGCTCGACCCCGGCGCCGTGGATCTCGCGGAGCTGCGCGCCCGTGTGCGCGTCGAGCTCCCACTCGACGAACCGGCCGCCGTCGTAGACGTCTGCCACGACCCGCGTCCCGTCCGGCGACACGCGCGCGCCCGTCACGTACGTGGTCGGCTGCATCTCGTGCACGATCCACCGCGTGTTCGCGCGCACGTCGTACGCCGCGAGGCTCCAGCGGTCGCCGTCGACCGCGCAGTAGTAATAGATCCCGCCGCGCGGATCGATCGACCCGCCGGGCCCGAGGTCGCGCTGCACCTCGGTGACCGCGTGCTCGCCGCGCCGCCAGCGCAGGAGGCGCGGGACCTCGTACGTCGCGCCCGTGTCGAGCGCGGTCAGCCACACCTCGTTGCCATCCGCCGTGATCGACAGGCCCGTGACGAGCAGCGGCTGGGCTTCGACGAGCCGGCGTGGCGGCACCACGTCGACGAGCCCGATCGACGCGAGCTCGACGCCGTGCGGATCGCGGACGACGAGGCGCGTCGGCTGGTCCACGTCGTCGGCGACCCAGGCCTCGGTGCCATCGCGCCCGCGCGCATAGCGAGCGTCGTTACCCAGCGCGCCGAGCACGTGCTGCGCGGTCGGCCGAGGGCGCACGGGGTAGGTGGTCTTCGTCCACGCGCGGAACTGATCGATCAGCGCGCCGAGGGGCGTGCCGAAGCCGTGCTTGAAGCTGGTCGCGGAGAAGATGCCGTCGAGCGCGTGGGCCTGGGTCTGGATCGTGGCCCACAGCTGCTTCTCGCCGCGCGTCTCCGCGAGGAACTTGATGAACATGCCGCCGACGAGGTAGTGGTGGCCGGCCTCGGCCGCGCGCTTGAACACGGAGAGCTCACCGCCATCGAGGTGCTCGCCGCCGGCGTACGCGGCCGCGAAGATGCCCGTGAACAGCGGCCACGCAGGCCGTCCGACGCCGGGATTCAGCGTGGTCTCGTAGTGCACGGCGAGGCCCTCGAGGACCCACGGATCGAAGCCGGCCTGCGGGTCGTAGAGGTGGCCGAACAGGTCGTTCATGTGCCTCCAGAAGCCAGCGACCTGCTGGAAGTGCACGTAGTGCGTGAGCTCGTGGCACGCGATGAGCCCGGGATCGGGCGCGAGGCCGAACTCCGTCGTGAAGTCGAGCGTCGCGTAGGTCGGGATCACGGCGACGGTCTCGTAGCCGCCGCCCTCCTCGGCGACGAACGCGTTGTTGAACGGCTCGTCGGGCATGACGACGACCATCTTGTCCCCCCACTCGCCGTCCTTGATCAGCGTGGCCGTGCGCACCGCGGACGCGCAGCGCTCGGCGTGCTGGGCGAAGCGCGAGATCTCGGCGCCGCGCTGCTCCGCGTAGTAGATGATGAAGTGATCGGTCTCGAGGCGGCGCATCGAGTCGCGCGCGAGCGCGGCCGCGACATCGTCCGGGAACCTCTGTTGTACCGGCGCGCACGCGGCGAGCGCGACGAGGAAACAGATCGCGGTGCGGCGAAAGCTCACCGCGGGACTCTAAACCTCCGATCGCGCGCTATGATGCGCGAATGCCGGTCTTCCGGCTCGATGACCGCCTCGTCTTTCCGCCCGTCCACCTGGCGGAGGACGGTCTGCTTGCCCTCGGCGGTGACCTGCGGCCGGAGCGGCTGCTGCTCGGCTACACCCAGGGCATTTTCCCCTGGTACGCGGAGAACCTGCCGATCCTGTGGCACTCGCCCGATCCCCGCATGGTGATGACGACGCGCGAGCTCACCGTGCAGCGCAGCCTGAAGAAGGCGATCCGCCGGCAACCGTACGAGCTGAAGATGGACACCGCATTCGAGGACGTGCTCGCGGGCTGCGGGACGGTGCCGCGGCCGGGGCAGGCGGGGACGTGGCTCATCCCGGAGATGATCGACGCGTACACGAAGCTGCATCGCCTCGGCTTCGCGCACTCGATCGAGGCGTGGGACGGCGACACGCTCGTCGGAGGCCTCTACGGCGTGTCACTCGGCGGGGCGTTCTTCGGCGAGTCGATGTTCGCGCGGGCCCCGGACGCGTCGAAGATCGCGTTCACCGCGTGCGCGCGCCAGCTCGCGGCGTGGAACATCGGCCTCATCGATTGCCAGGTGCACACCGAGCACCTCGCGCGGTTCGGCGCATACGAGGTGCCGCGGCTGAGGTACATGGAGCTGCTCAAGCCCGCGCTCGACGAGCCGACGAAGCGCGGGACGTGGACGTTCGAGCTGGATCTCGACGCGTTCGCCGCGGGTGGGGGCGACTCGACGCCGCCCGACGGCACGGCGTAGCTACTTCTTCGGCGCGACGCCGGAGATCTTGTTGCCCTTGCCGACGTTGTTGACCGTCGGCCCGGCGTCCTTCGCCGACGCCTTCGTCCACGTCAGGGCGTTGCGGTTCCCGGTCAGGTTGACCGCGTCCATCACCTTGATCGCGAGCGCGTTGTCGGTGCCCGAGACGTTGATCGACTTCGCGTGAACACCGGTGATCTTGTTGTGATTCCCCGAGACGTTGACCTCGTCGCACTCGCCCTGGAGGACGATCACGTTCTCGTTGCCCACGACGTCGGTCGCCGCGTCCGTCGCGCAGTCGTAGGTGACGGTCTGCTTGTCGTCCATCAGCTGGTTCTCGGCGAGCGCCAGCGACGGAACGAGGAGACAGAACAGGGCGGCCAGCTTCATGGCGAGACGCTAACACGCGCCAGATCGGAGACCAGCGCGCCCGTGACCGCGGGCGCCAGCGCCTCGGCGATCGCGAGCGCGAGCCGCGGCAGACCGTGCGGTCCGACATGCTCCCAGAGCGCCGCGTGCAGCGCGAAGCCCTCCGCGTCCGATCGCGCGGCGCGTGCGCCGAGGTCGGCCCAGCGGATCGGCGTGGCGGCCACGCGCGCCTGCGCTGCCTCCGCGAGCACCGGCGGGACCAGGTCGGCGACGAGCTCGGCGATCGCATCGCGTAGCGGCCGCGGGAACTGCTGGCCGAGAACGCGCGACGAGAGCGGCGGCACCGGCTGCACGGCGCCCACGAGCGCGCCGGTCGCATCGACGACGGCCACGCGCGCATAGCTCGCGTCCCCGAACCACAGCTCCGCCGCCACCGCGCCGCGCTCGGTCTCGACCAGCCGCGCCGGCGAGCCCGTGCGCTCGTAGCCGATCCCTCCGACCACGACGCGCTCCACGCCGTCGCGCACCTCGCTCCATCCGCCGCCCGCCGCCCACGCGACGCGGCGATGCGGCGCCGGCACGAACGCGATCTCGCGCATCACCTCGCGCGCCACCCGGGCCGCGCGGCCGACCACGTCGGCGCAGAACGCAGGCTCCGCGCCGCCCTGCGCGCGGAACGATCGCGCGGCCGCCCGCCAGAGGGCCGGCGTCGGGTAGGGCCCGGCGTAGTGCAGCGCCGCCACCCCGGCCGCCGCCGCCCGCTCGGCGATCAGGTTCAGGATCGCCGCGCCCGCGCCCGGGGGCAGGCGCCCCGGCTCCGCGACGGTCGGTAGCTCGGTTGGTCGCGTCCAGTCGGTGACCGACATCCACGTGAGGGCCTGCCCGGACGCGTCCCGGATCGCGTGGGCCCGCCCCAGGAGCGCGTGGACCTCCGGCGCCGCCGTCACTGCGATGCCGTCACCGACGTCGATCGTTTCCGTGCTTAACACGCTGCAAACGCTAGCAGATTTGCGCCGCGCGGCCCTTCCGCTCGTGACCCCGCTACGGCATGGTTCCGCCACTTCATGAAGTTGGGAATCGTCAAAGAGACCCGGCCGGACGAACGCCGGGTCGCCGCGTCCCCTGCGGGGGTCGCGAAGTGGGTGAAGGCGGGCTGGGACGTCCAGGTCGAGCGCGGCGCCGGCTCGCTCGCGAGCTACCCGGACGCGCAATACGATCCGCCGGCGCGACGGTCGTCGACCCCGCGGCCGCCTGGTCCACGAGCGACATCGTCCTCAAGGTCCGCCCGCCGGCGCTCCAGGACGACGGCACGTGCGAGGCCGACCGCATGCGCGAGGGCGCGACGCTGATCTCCTTCCTCTACCCCGCGCAGAACGCGCCGCTGATCGCCCGGCTCGCGACGCGGAAGATCAACGTGCTCGCGATGGATCAGATCCCGCGCATCTCGCGCGCGCAGAAGATGGACGCGCTGTCGTCGATGGCGAACATCTCCGGCTACCGCGCCGTCGTCGAGGCGGCGAACCGGTTCGGCAGCTTCTTCACCGGCCAGTTCACGGCCGCCGGCAAGATTCCGCCGGCCAAGGTCCTCGTCATCGGCGCCGGCGTCGCGGGGCTCGCGGCGCTCGGGGCGGCGAAGGGCCTTGGCGCGATCGTCCGCGCGTTCGACGTGCGCGCGAGCGTCGAGGAGCAGATCAAGTCGCTCGGCGGCGAGTTCCTCACCGTCTCCATCAAGGAGAGCGGCGAGGGCGGTGGCGGCTACGCCAAGGAGATGAGCAAGGAGTTCCTCGACGCCGAGTACGCGACGTTCCGCGCGCAGGCGAAGGAGGTCGACATCGTCATCACGACGGCGCTCATCCCCGGCCGGCCCGCGCCGAAGCTGTGGCTCGCCGACATGGTCGAGCTCATGAAGCCGGGCTCCGTCATCGTCGACATGGCCGCGGAGCAGGGCGGCAACTGCGAGCTCACGGTCCCCGGCGAGGCGGTCGTCCACCAGGGCGTCACGATCATCGGGTACACCGACCTCGCGAGCCGGATGGCGCACGTCGCATCGGACCTGTACGGCACGAACCTCTGGCACTTCCTCGAGGAGATGGGCGGCGCCAAGGGCTGGAAGCTCGACCACGAGAACGACGCGGTCCGGCCGGCGCTCGTGCTCGAGGCGGGCGAGGTGAAATGGCCGGCGCCGCCGATGACGGCGAAGGAGAGCGCGCCCGCGGCGGCCGCTTCGAAGCCGGTCGAGGTCGCGAAGCCCGTGGCGGTCGCCGCTCCGGCCCCGGCCGCGAAGAAGCCCGGCGGCCACGGCCACGGCGCGCCGGCGGCGGCGCCGTCGAAGACGACGGGCATGGTGATGGCGGGCATCGGGCTCGTGCTCGCGTGCCTCTGGCTCGGGCTGCGGTTCGGCACGCTCGACGCCACCGCATCCGACCAGACGATCCATCTGATCCAGCACCTGACGGTGTTCGTGCTCGCCGTGTTCGTCGGGTTCCAGGTCGTCTGGGGCGTGGCGGCCGCGCTGCACACGCCGCTGATGAGCGTGACGAACGCGATCAGCGGCATCATCGTCGTGGGCGGGTTGCTCGACGCGCGCGGCGGCACCACGACGCCCGTCATCGTCGCGGTCATCGCGACCCTGTTCGCCACCATCAACATCTCCGGCGGCTTCCTCGTGACCCGCCGCATGCTCGCGATGTTCAGGAAGTAATGCCCGCCGCAATCACCAACTTCATGGCGTTCGCGACGGTGGCCTACATCGTCGCCGCGATCCTGTTCATCCTCGCGCTGCGCGGGCTCGCCAGCCAGGAGACCGCGCGCCGCGGCAACCTGTACGGCATCATCGGCATGGCGATCGCGATCGTCGCCACGCTGACGTGGCCCAGCGACGCGGCGCACGATCAGTTCAACTACCTCGTCATCGCCGCGATCGGCGGCGGCGCGCTGATCGGCGGCGTGCTCGCGGCGCGCGTCGGCATGACGTCGATGCCCGAGCTCGTCGCGCTCCTGCACAGCTTCGTCGGCCTCGCCGCGGTGCTCGTCGGCTTCTCGCACCAGCTCCACGGCGTCAGCGACCTCGTCGAGCGGATCGAGATCTACATCGACATCATCATCGGCGCGATCACCACGACCGGCTCCGTCCTCGCGTTCCTGAAGCTCCGCGGCTCGGTCTCGGGCAAGCCGCTGCTCCTGCCGGCGCGCCACCTGCTGAACCTCGGCATGCTCGGCGCGATCGTCGTGCTCGCCGTCCTCTACGACCGCACCGGCGAGCTGTGGACGCTCGAGGCGGGCACGGCCGTCGCCGGCGTCCTCGGCGTGCACCTGGTCGCCGCGATCGGCGGCGCGGACATGCCCGTCGTCGTCTCGATGCTCAACAGCTACTCGGGCTGGACGGCCGCCGCGGCCGGCTTCATGCTCGAGAACGATCTGCTCATCGTGACCGGCGCGCTCGTCGGCTCGAGCGGCGCGATCCTCTCGTACATCATGTGCAAGGCGATGAACCGGTCGATCTTCAACGTGATCTTCGGCGGGTTCGGCGCGGCGCCGCCCAAGGCCGACAAGAACGCGCCGAAGCTCCCCGCCGGCGAGGTCCACGAGATCGACGCGCCGGGGCTCGCCGCCACGCTCCTCGCGAGCAAGCACGTGGTGATCGTGCCGGGCTACGGCATGGCCACGGGCCGCGCCCAGCACGCGGTGAAGGAGCTGACGGACACGCTGCGCGCGAAGGGCATCGAGGTGCGGTTCGCGATCCACCCGGTCGCCGGCCGCCTCCCGGGCCACATGAACGTGCTGCTCGCCGAGGCGAACGTGCCCTACGACATCGTGTTCGAGATGGACGAGATCAACGGCGACCTGCCGGCGACGGACGTCGTCATCGTCATCGGCGCGAACGACATCGTGAACCCGTCCGCCGAGGAAGATCCGACCTCGCCGATCGCCGGCATGCCGGTGCTCCAGGTCTGGACAGCGCACCTCGTCGTGGTGAACAAGCGCTCGCGCGGCGCCGGCTACGCGGGCATCGACAACCCGCTGTTCTACAAGCCGAACACGAAGATGCTGTTCGGCGACTCGAAGGCCGCGATCGAGAGCGTCGTGACCGAGCTGAAGAAGAGCTAGGCCCGCCGGGCTGTCAGGCGCTCGCGGCGAGCTCGGCGGCGAGCTTCTTGA
The DNA here is from genome assembly GCA_025353585.1 of Deltaproteobacteria bacterium. GTDB lineage: Bacteria > Myxococcota_A > Polyangia > Haliangiales > Haliangiaceae > JABFXX01. The sequence continues at coordinate 58,175 of JANXOM010000013.1, read as the reverse complement.
CAGTCTCGAGCGCCTCCTCGACGTGCTTGCCGAAGCGGATGCGCGACTCGAACTTGTGACGGAGGACGCCCGTCTTGTCGAAGACGAACGTCGAGCGACCGGCGAGCAGCGAGCCGCCCGCGACGCCCCACGACGTGCCCACCTTGCCGCCGAGGTCGGAGAGCAGGGTGAATGGCAGGCGCTCCTTCGCCTTGAACTTCGCGTGCGAGGCCGCGTCGTCGCGCGAGATGCCGACGACGTCGGCGCCGGCGTCGGTGAAGTCCTGATACTGGTCGCGAAACGCGCAGGCCTCGCGGGTGCAGCCCGGCGTCTCGTCCTTCGGATAGAAGTAGACGACGAGCGCCTTCTCCTGCAGCAGGTCGCGGAGCTTCACGGGCCCGTTCTCGCCGGTGAGCGTGACGTCGGGCATCGGGTCGCCGAGGTTCATGGCCGCCATTCTACATGGTACGAATCAGCCCGTGTGGCAGCCGCCCGAGCGCACGAAACACGAGCTCCCGGCGGCGGCGTGGCCGACCGCCGAGGAGGCGGCGGGGGCGCGCCTGTTCCAGCCGATCGCGATCGGCGCGCGCACGGCGGCCACCCGGACCTGGGTGCCGGCGATGGTGCCCTGGCGCGCGACGGACGACGGCTTCGTCACGCGCGACGTGATCGACTGGTACGCGCGCTTCGCCGAGGGGCGGCCGGGCGTGCTGGTCGTCGAGGCGACGGGCATCCGGGACGTGCCGTCGGGGCCGCTCCTGCGCATCGGTCACGACCGGTTCGTCGACGGGCTGCGCCAGCTGACGGCGGCGGTCCGCGAGGCGTCGGGCGGCGAGACGCTGCTGTTCATCCAGCTGATCGACTTTCTCGCGATCCGCCGCCGGCCGCCGCGCGACAAGTTCTTCGGGCGGTTCCTCGCGCTCACGGATGCGCACCGCGCGGCGGTCGGAGGCACGAGCGACGCCGAGACGCGCGCGCTCCTCGAGGCGCTGCCGGATGCGCGGCTGCCCGAGGTGCTGGCGCCGCGCGAGCTCGAGGATCTGGAGCGCGGCTATCGCGAGCGCGTCACCGACGTGCACCTGCCGCACATCGAGGAGCTGCCGCGGGTGTTGCCGCCGCTGTTCGCGGACGCCGCGGCGCGCGCGGTCACGGCCGGGTTCGATGGCGTCGAGCTGCACTTCGCGCACGCGTACACGATGGCGTCGTTTCTGTCCGCGCTCAACACGCGTACCGATGGCTACGGCGGGGCGCGCGAGCAGCGCGTGCGGCTGCCGCGCGAGGTCATCGCCGCCGTGCGCGAGCGCGTGGCGGGCCGGGCGATCGTGGGGTGCCGCTTCCTCGGCGACGACGTCGTCGAGGGCGGTAACCGCGTCGACGACGCCGCGTGGTTCGGCGTGGAGTTCGCGCGCGCGGGGCTCGAGTTCTTGTCGATCTCGAAGGGCGGCAAGTTCGAGGACGCGAAGCGGCCGAAGGTCGGCGCCTCGGTCTATCCGTACACCGGACAGAGCGGCTACGAGTGCATGCCGACGATCTACTCCGACGCGCGCGGCCCGTTCGCCCGCAACGTCTCGCTCGCGGCCACGGTGCGCGCCGCCGTGCACGCGGCCGGCTTCGCGACGCCGGTCGTCGCCGCGGGTGGGATCTGCGAGTTCGCGCAGGCGGAGGCCGTGCTCGCGAGCGGTGAGGCGGATCTCGTCGCGTCGGCCCGGCAGAGCCTCGCGGATCCCGACTGGTTCGCGAAGATCCGCGCGGGCGAGGGCAGGGGGATCCGGCGTTGCGAGTTCACGAACTACTGCGAGGCGCTCGATCAGCAGCACAAGCAGGTCACGTGCAAGCTCTGGGATCGCGACGCTCTTGACGCGCCGGACGTGACGCTCGCCGCCGACGGCAAGCGTCGCTTGCTGGCCCCGCGCTCGCTGAAGTAGCGGTGACGCGGCGGGTGGGAGCGCGTGCGCGACGCTCACCGCAGAGACGCGAAGCACGCCGAGCGTGAGGAGCAGATCGGAAGGGGTCACCCCAGGAGCGCCTGCAGCTTCAGCGCGTCACCGGCGGCGGCCCCGGAGGCCGTGTTGTCGAACATGCACCAGGTGGTCGCGGCGGTGGTCCGCTGGATCTGGGCCGCGATCGTCGCGAGGCGCGCGTCGTCGTAGGCCGAGGAGTACGTGCGCGGCGAACCGTGGAGGCGGAGGTAGAGGACGTCCGCGGCGCCGGCGGGCTCGGTGGCGGCGGCGGGGCGGGGTGGATCGGCCACGACCCGCGCGATCCGGGCGCGCACGAGGAGCGCGGTCACCGGGGGGGCGTACCAGCTCGCGTGGCGCGGCTCGAACGCGACGGGGCCATCGTACTGCGCGCGCAGCGCGGAGAAGAACGCCGTCGCGCGGCGCGGCGCGTACGCGTGGCTGCCGGCGAGCTGCACGAGCAGCACGCCGAAGCGATCGCCGAGCGGCGCGCAGTCGGCGAAGAACTCTCGCAGCGCTCGGTGCGGCGCGGCGAGCTCGGCGTCGTGAGTCAGCGCGCGGGAGAGCTTGAGCGCGAAGCGGAAGTCTGGCGGCACGAGCTCGCGCCAGCGCACGAACGTGGACTCGCGATGCCGGCGGTAGAACGTGGTGTTGATCTCCACCGCCGGCAGCACCGCGGCGTAACGCCCGAGGGCGTGGCCGGCGCCGGGGAAGGCCTCCGCGTTCGCGCGCGGGATCGACCACCCGGCCGTGCCGAGAAAGACGCGGCCCATGCTCGCTCGCCGCCCGGCGCTACTTCTTGTTCGCGGGGGCGGACTTCGTCGCGGGGGCCGTGGCCCGCGCAGGGCGCTTCGGGGTCGCGGTCGGGGTCGGCTTCGGCTTCGGCGCGGAGCGCGACTTCTTCGCGCCGGTCGTGGTGTATGCGCTGCCCGAGTGGCTCTGCTCGCCGCCGAGCTTGCTCGATGCGGTGCTGCGCTGCGTCCCGCGCCCGCTGCCGCTCTGCTTGCCGCCGTGGTCCTGCTTGTTCACCGTGGCCCACGCGATCCGCCCGGCCGTCGCCGTCGGCTTGCCGCTCTTCTTCGCGCCTTCCTCGATGTGCGCTGCTTGCCGCTTCTGCTTGTCGGTGTACGCGGATTTATCGCCTCTGGGCATCGGTATCTCCTTCGTCCGTGACGCAGTGCAGGCGGCATGCCGCTTGCTCGCTGCGTCCACCACGACTTCTTTCAGGAGCACGTCCATGAACAAGTTCCGCAGGACCCTCGGCGCGACCACGCTCATCCACGACAAGGTCGTCAACCTCAGTGGCCAGGACATCGGCCGCATCGAGGAGCTCATGATCGACGTGACGACGGGCCGCGTCGCGTACGCGGTGCTGACGTTCGGCGGCTTCATGGGCGTCGCCAGCAAGCTGTTCGCGCTGCCGTGGTCGGCGATCACCATCGACGAGGCGAAGAAGCGCTTCGTCGTGAACGTCACGCGCGAGTCTCTCGAGCAGATGCCCGGCTTCGACAAGGATCACTGGCCGGACCTCAACGACCTCGAGTACGCGACGGGCGTGTATCGGCAGTGGGGCTCGACCCCGTACTGGACCTAGCGCCCCCACGGCGCGTGGCGATGCCGCGCGGTGCGGGCGCCAGAACGAGCGCTCACGCTCGATTTCTGAGCGTTACGGCCGAGCCTCGCCGGTGTCGCTGGCGCGGTCGGTCACGTCGGTGATGCCGGCCGAGCGAGCGCAGTGCGCGCCGCAGAAATACTGACCGCGGGCCTCCATGCCTTGCCCGATGATCGGCACCTTGCAGTGTACGCAGCGTGGCGCGAGGACCTGGATCGCGCACTGGAACGAGTCGAACGTGTGCTTCGTTCCCCCGATGTGGATCTCGAACGCTTTGTCGTAGGTGTTTCCGCAGCACTCGCACTTGGACATGCGCGGCGCGGTTGCAAGGGGGAGGCCGCGCCCCCGGGCACCGCACCGAGACCATCGAGCCGCCGAACCTCGTCGACGTGGCCGCGGGGTCGAAATAGACTCCTGAGGTGGACGGCGGCTACGCCCTCGCTGGCGCCGCGGCGCTGATCGCGGGCGCGGCCAACGCGATCGCGGGAGGGGGCAGCTTGCTGTCGTTCCCGGCCCTCGTGGCGGCGGGGTTGCCGCCGGTGATCGCGAACCTGACGAACACCGTGGCGATGTGCCCGGGGTACCTCGGGGCGTCGCTGGCGCAGCGGCGCGACCTGATCGGCCAGGGCCGGCGGGCGTGGGCGGTCCTGCCGGCGAGCGCGGCCGGTGGGGCGGGCGGGGCGTGGCTGCTGCTGCACACGCCGAGCGCGGCGTTCGCGGTGGTCGTCCCGTTCCTGCTGGTGTTCGCGGCGGCGCTGCTCGCGGGCCAGGACCGGCTGAAGCGGTGGCTGCTCGGCGGCGCGCGGCGCGCCGGCAAGCGGGAGTCGCCGTGGGTGGCGACCGCGCCCGTCGCGGCCGCGGCGGTGTACGGCGGCTACTTCGGCGCGGGCATGGGCGTCATCGTGCTCGCGGCGCTGGCCGTCGTCTTCGATGACACGCTGACGCGCGCGAACGCGCTCAAGCAGACCGTGTCGCTCGTGGTGAACCTCGCGGCGGCCGTGGTGTTCGTCGCGTCGGGCCGCGTGGCGTGGGACTACACGCTCGTCATGGCGACCTGCGCGCTCGCCGGCGGCGCCGTTGGCGGTCGCATCGCCTCGCGCGTCCCGCCGGCGGCCTTGCGCGTCGTCGTCATCACCGTGGCGCTCGGCGTGGCCATGTACGACTTCGTGCTGCTCGCCCGCTAGGCGAAGCCGCCGTCGTCGTCGTCGTCGTCGTCGTCGCGACTCCCGCCGAGCGACGTGCGCGCGAGCCGGGGCTCAAGCGCGCGCGGTCGGCGTCGCGGCGGAGCCGCTCGGCAACTGCTTCTCGATCTTCTCGAACCGCGCCGCGTTCTCCGCGCGGAGCTCGCCGAGCTCGCGCAGCAGCGTCTCGATGTTGACCTCGTTCTTGAGGTTCACCTTGAAGTCCGTCTCTGCCGTGGCGCGGTCTTTCTCCGTCTGCCGGTTCTGGCTCATCACGATGAGCGGGCCCTGCAGACCGACGAGGATCGCGAACATCAAGTTGAACAGCTGGTACGGGTAAGGGTCGAACTCGGTGCGCTTCGACAGCCCGTTGATGATGACCCAGCCGATCGTCAGCGAGAGCAGGAACAGGATGAACGCCCAGCTGCCGTTCAGCTCGGCCACCTTGTCGGCGAGCTTCTGGCTCCACGTCAGGTTGTTCTCCATCTCGGCGACGGCGTTCTTCGCGGCGCGCTGCGAGAGCATGTCGTTCGTCTCGCGGAGGCGCTGCGCGAGCGTGCGCAGCAGCGTCATCGCTGCGTGCGGTCGTGCGTTGACGTACTTCGAGAGCGTCGTGCGATCCAGCTCGAGCAGCACGGCGTCGGTCGTCGCGAGGGCGCTCGCGGAGCGCGGCTTGTCATCGAACAACGCGATCTCGCCGAAGTACTCGCCGAACGAGACGTCCTTGAGCGAGATGCGGCGCGATGCCTCGCCGGGCAGGTGAATGTTCACGTGCCCCTCGGCGATGATGAACATGGACGAGCCCTCGTCGCCCTGGTTCATGATCATCTGCCCCGCCGTGTAGCGCCGCTCGAGCAGGCTCTGCGCGAGCACGGTGCGGTCGTCTTCCGTCAGGTCTTCGAACATCGGGACCTTGGACAGGAGGGCGGAGTAATCCATGCCCGGACCCTACAACACGTCGCAGGGCCGGCGGTAACCTGCTGCGATCGCACACGAAGCTCGCCGGAACGCGGTCCGCCGCGGCCCGGACATCGGCGCGATCGTGCGCCGCGGGTGTGCGCCACCGCCCCTTCGCTCACCGCGAGGGTGGATCGCACGGTCGGCTGGCCAGGCAAGCTACGTGGTGGGCGTGCGCCGCGCGCGCGCGGACCTGGCTTTGCAATCTCCCCCTCTACATGCGAACGAACCTGAAATTACTTGGCACGGTGTGGCTCCTCGTGGCGGTGGCGGCGGCGGCGTGCGGCGACAACCTCGGCACCCCGGACGGCCGCGCGCGTGACGGCCACCTCGCGGGCGATGCTCGCCGGGACGGGGCGCCGGCGGACAGCAGCGCGGATGCGACGTCGGGGATCGCGCCGACGGTGGTCTCCCGGCTCCCCGCCGCGGGCGCCATCGGTGGTCCGCGCAACACCACGGTGAGCGCCACGTTCAGCGAGCCGATGGACCGCGCGACGCTGACCGCCGCGACGTTCACGCTCGTCTCCGCACCGGGCGCGGTCGCCGTCCCCGGCACCGTCGTCTCGACAAGCACGACCGTCTCGTTCGTGCCGACCGCCCAGCTCGCGGCGAGCACGACATTCACCGCGACGGTCGAAGTCGGGGCGCAGAGCGCCGGCCACGTCGCGCTCGCGACCGCGGACACGTGGTCGTTCACGACGGGCACGCAGGCGGGGGCGGCCGGCGTCCCTGTGGCCCTGGGTCACGCGGGCGACTTCGTGCTCCTCGGCAAGAGCGGCATCACCAACGTGCCGACGTCCATGGTCACGGGCGACATCGCGGTCAGCCCGATCACCTCGACGGCGATCACCGGCTTCCCGCTGACGCTCGACGCCTCGAACCAGTTCGCGACGACGCCCGAGGTCACCGGCCACGTCCTCGCCGCCGACTACGCGACGCCGACGCCGGGCAAGTTGACCGTCGCGATCACCGACATGCAGCTCGCCTTCGCCGCGGCCGCCGCGCGTGCCCCCGACGTCACGGAGCTCGGCGCGGGTACGCTCGGCTCGGTCACCCTGGCGCCCGGCGTGTACAAGTGGAGCGGCGCGCTCCTGATCCCGACGAGCATCACGCTGAGCGGCACCGCGACCGACGTGTGGATCTTCCAGATCGGCACGACGCTGACGATCAGCCCGGGCGCGAACATCGTCCTCGCCGGCGGCGCCCTCCCGAAGAACGTGTTCTGGCAGGCGGGCGGCGACGTGCTCGTCCACGCGGGCTCCCACCTCGACGGCAACGTCCTGACCGCGACCGCCGCCACGCTCGACACCGGCGCGTCGCTGCACGGCCGCCTCCTCGCGCAGACGCTCGTGACGCTGCGCGCGGCGGTCGTCACCGCACCCTGACCGCCCCGACGCCCTGGGCGTGGTATCCGCAGGCGTGACCTTCACTCCTGGCATCACGTCTCCGGCCACGCAGGGCCTCGTGTTCGCGCTCGCGGGGCAGTCGCTATGCGTCGTGACCGAGGCGCGCGTGGCGCTGCCGGTCGATCGCATCACCGATGGCGACCTCTACCTCGGCGAGCTCGACGGGCAGCCCTGCTTCGCGCGCCTCCTCGCGCCGGAGGCCGAGCCGCCCGCCGGCAGCTCGCCGCAGTCGATGCGCCAGCTGTTCGGCGCGCTCTCCGACGAGGCGTTCGGCGTCGCGGGCCGCGCGCTCGGCCTCACGGCGTGGGACCGCGACCACCGCTTCTGTAGCCGCTGCGGCGCGCCGACCGTGCGCTCGCCGACCGAGCGACTGCGCACCTGCACCGCGTGCGGCTTCGGGGCGTACCCGCGGCTGTCCCCCGCCGTGATCATGCTCGTCGAGCGCGACGGCAAGGCGCTCCTCGCCCGCAACGCGCGCACGCGGATGCCGTTCTTCAGCACGCTCGCCGGGTTCGTGGAGGTCGGCGAGACGCTCGAGGAGACCGTCGCGCGCGAGGTCCGCGAGGAAGCCGGCATCGAGGTCCGGGACATTCGCTACTTCGGCAGCCAGCCGTGGCCGTTCACGAACTCGATGATGATCGGCTTCACCGCGCGCTGGGCGAGCGGCGAGATCACCGAGGATCCTGTCGAGATCCTCGAGGCGGCGTGGTTCGGACCCGACGAGCTGCCGGTGGTCCCGCCGAAGCTCAGCATCGCGCGCGCGCTGATCGACGACTTCGTCGCTCGCGCCTCGGGCCTCGCGTAGCGCCGCGCGCTACGGCGTTGGCGGCGGCGGCGCCGGCGGCGGGTTCGTGTTGCAGAAGTTCATCTGCCGCAGCGCGAACGGCGGCGCCTTGCGCTGCCTTGCCACGGTGGCGCGCCGCTCTTCGAGGAGCTTCTCCGTCTTCGGATCGTTGGCGAGCTGCGCCGCGAGGGCCGCCCACGGCTTCGTCGTCTTGACCTCCGCGTCCGCGGCCGGCTCGGGCACGAGCGCGAGCAGGCTCGTCAGCGCATCGACCACGCCCGCGTCGCGGTTCGGCGTCGCGAGCACGCCGGCCAGCGCGGGCACGAGCACGCCGTCGCGCAGCGCCTCGACGTCATCGTCCGCGGCCTGACACCAGAGGAGCCGGGCGTGCAGCCGCGACACGGCGACATGCGCTTGCGATTGCGGCGCCGTCAGGAGCCGCTGCATCACCTGGTCGTAGTCGCCGGACGACTCGAGGAACTGCGTCAGCATCACCTCGACGACGCGCCCGCGGCACTCGGCGTCGCACGGCTTGCTGACGAGGTAGTCGGACAGCCACTTCGTCTGCGCGTCGTGAAACTTGTCGAGGGTGGTCGACTCGTCCTCGGGGACGAACTCGCCGGTGCGCGAGGCCCCGAGCGTCAGCGCCGCCACCAGGTGCGCGCCGGGCGAGATCTTCTCGAACTTCTCGATGTCGTCGAACTGGCGGCGGTCGTACATCTCGGTGAGCGCGTGCCCGTAGAGGCCGAGCAGCAGCTGCACGTCGAGGTGGACCTGGTGCTCGTCGGCGAGGAGCGCGAGCGGGCCCTTCGGCGCCGCGCCGGCCATCGCCGCCGGGAGGACCTCCGAGACGAGGGCGCCGAGCGCGCTCGATCGGGCCGCGAGCTTGTCGCTGCACGCGTCGATTCCGGGCGAGGTGCCGTACCGCTCGTCGCACGACAGGACGTACGCGCGCTCGAGGCGCGTCCAGTCGACGTGGGGGACGGCCGAGAGCACCGACACCATCGAGTCGGCGTTGTCCCGGCCGAGCTCGAGCGCGTACGACACCGCGAGCTCTGGATCGATGATGTCGGCGCGCACGAGCGAGAGCAGCACGCCGTAGCGCTGGTCCGCCGTCGCGGGATCCGTCGACGCGAGCACGCTGACGTTCTTGCCCAGGATGTCGGTGCGCTCGATCTTCCAGCTGTTGGCCGCGGCCGTCTCCGCCGCCTCCTGCTGCGCGGCGGCCTGCTTCGCCGTGGTCTCGGACTGGCGGTACTGCCAGATCGAGGTCGCCACGAGGCCGGCGACGCCGAGGAACAAGCTCGAGATGATCGTCGGGTTGGCGGCGATGAAGCGGGCGAGCCGATCGCGCACGCGGTCCGGCTTCTTGTCCTCGGGCTTCTTGTCCTCGGGCTTGGTCGCGTCGGGATCTGCCACGGCGTCTCCCTCTTACTTCAGAACTTGAATCGTGGCGAGCGAGCGCAGGCCCGCGCCGGCCTCCCAGCCCTCGCCTTTCTTCTTGTAGACCTTGAGCCGCAGCTCGCCGCGTTTGTTGAGCTTCACGAACGGAATGGAGTCGGCCGCGAAGTCCGCCTTGTCGAGGGTGACGTTGGGCCCCGCCGTGTCCGTGAGCACGAGGTGGTCGAACGTCGTGATGCCGCCCGCCGTCATGAGCGTGGCGAGCTTCCAGCCCTTCCCCTGGCCCGCGAGCGCCTCGCGCGGGATCGCGAGGATCTTGTCGCCCGTGAGCTTCGACTCGCCGGCCGCCGTCTTGAACGCGAGGACGAGCTTCGTCGGATCGCCCGCCGTCTCGGCGCCGTCTTCGTTCTGCCCGCGGCCGTTGTCGACGATTGCGATGCGGATCTCGCGCAGCCCGTCCTGGTGCATCGCCGGCCTGCCCTTCTTCGCGAGCTCGACGGCGTCGAACATGCCGAACGCCACGCCGCCCGCCGCCGGGTACAGCGCGGGGACCATGTCGGCGTAGGTGTCGGACGGCTTCGTGAGGTCCGTCGACTTCGCGGCGTCCTTGAGCGTGACGGTGCCCCACTGCCCGAGCCGGCGAGCGGGCGGCGGGACGAGCGAGTCGAGCCGCGGCCAGGCCGCGACCTGCGCGGCCGTGACCTTTGCGACGGATTCGTCATTGACGAACACCTCGAGCACGGTGGCCGCGACGACCGGCGGCGGCGCGACGACCACCGCCGAGCCCTCCGAGCCCGCCGCCGGAGCGTCGGGCTTGGACCCGCACGCGCCACAGGCCATGACCACGAGGCCGAGCCACACAGATGACAGGTGCCGCATGCGCCTCGAACGTAGCACGTCGTGTACGCTGCCTCCCTCGATGGACAAGGTCCTCCAGGAGCTCGTTCCGATCGGCCTGCTGATCCTCGTCGTGTCGATCGTCGTGACGCGGCTGCCGAAGGTCGACGTCGGTCACACGCCCGCGTTCCGGCGCCGCCGCGTCCTCAACTGGTTGCCGCTCGGCCTGACGTACGCGTTCCTCTACATGGGCCGCTACAACTTCAACGCGTTGATGGACCACAAGCTCATCACGCAGACCGAGTTCGGGCACATCGATGCGGTCGGCTCGGTCGTCTACGGCCTCTCGTTCCTGCTCAACGGTCCGCTCACGGATCGGTTCGGCGGCCGCATGACGATCCTCATCGCCGCGGCCGGCGCCGCCGCGTGCAACGGCGCGATCGGTCTCGCGATGCTGACCAACTCCGCGCCGCTGCCGGCGGACACCGTCCCGACCGAGGTGATGCTGATGGTCCTCTACGGCCTCAACATGTACTTCCAGAGCTTCGGCGCCGTGGCGATCGTGAAGGTCAACGCGTCGTGGTTCCACCTGCGCGAGCGCGGCACGTTCGGCGGCATCTTCGGGATCCTGATCTCGGTCGGCCTCTACCTCGCGTACGACTGGGCGCCGAAGATCGCCGAGCTGACGTCGTGGCCGTGGCTGTTCCTCGCGCCGACAGGCTTCCTGATCCTGTTCTTCGGGTTGTCGTACCTCTTCGTGCGCGACACGCCGCTCGACGCCGGCCTCGCGGACTTCGACGTCGCCGATGCCTCGAGCGGCGAGACCGGCCCGCCGGACCGGGCGCTCGTGATCATCAAGCGGATGCTCACGAACAAGGTCCTCCTGATCATCGCGTTCATCTCGCTGTGCTCGGGGTTCATGCGCCAGGGGATCCTCAAGTGGTACCGGACGTTCGCCAACGGCGTGGGGCACATCCTCGATCCCAAGACGGGGGCCACCATCGCCGGCAAGACCGACGCGTGGATCCCCACGCACTGGGGCATGGTCTCGTGCATCGCTGGCATCACCGGCGGCATGTTCGCGGGCATCGTCTCGGATCACCTGTTCAAGTCGCGCCGGCCGCCCGTCGCGTGCGTCGCGTTCGGGCTCTTGCTCGGCGGCGCGATCGCGATCGTGCCGCTGCTCGACAACGCGGCCGTCATCAGCGGCATCGCCGCGTTCATGGCGATGGCCGTCATCGGCGTGCACGGCATGATGTCCGGCGTCGCGAGCCAGGACTTCGGCGGCCGCCGCAACGCCGGCACCGCGACCGGGCTCATCGATGGCTTCGTCTACTTCGGCGGCGCGTTCTCGAGCCTCGTGTACGGCTCCGTGCTGCCGGAGAAGGGTACGTCCGCGGCCGCGGACACGCACGCGTGGCTCGGCTGGCCGGTGGCGATGATCCCGCTCGCGGTGATCGGCCTCGGGCTTTCGCTGACGATCCTGAAGGCCGTTGTCGCGCCGCGCGCCGCCGCGAAGACCGTATGAGCTCAAATTAGTTTACCCGTCTCGGTCGCGAGCTTTCGTAATCGCGCTCGCACGTCGCGCGCCTGAAGTACGGCGCTCCGACGACGAATCCGCTCGGTGAATCCCGGAGTGGACGTAAGTGTGCCGGGTTGTAAGACAACAACCACACAGCCACGAGCGAGCGCTTGCACTACATCGTGCGCGCATGAACCGCCTCACCCCCGTGTTCTTTCTCGCGCTCGTGACCGCTTGCGCCAGCCGCGGTGCGATCACCAGCGCCGACTCTCAGCCCGGTAGCGACTACGCCGGCCCCCCGGGCTCGGGTCCCGATGGCGGCGGCGTCGGCAGCGGCGCGACCGTCACCGACCCGACCGAGCCCGTCTATCCGACCGCGCACCCGCGCATCTACCTCGGCGCGAACGCCGCGCGCCTCAAGACCTCCCTCGCCGCGCACGGCCCCGCGGCCACGCGCTTCCAGCGCACCGTCGACGCGTGGATCGGCGGCGCCGACCTCTGGGGCTTCCAGGTGTGGAACGCCGCGCTCGCGGGCCAGCTCACCGGCCTGCCGCGGTACTGCACGGCGGCGGTTGCATCGGTCGACGCGCAGGTCACCGCCGCCGAGGCCGCCGTCGCCGCCGGCGGCGTCCCCGTCGTGGCCGGCGACAGCTACCTGGACGTCGGCGACGACCTCGGCGATCTCGCGCTGACGTACGACTGGTGCTTCGACCAGGTGACCGCGCCGCAGAAGACGCGCTGGCTCGCGTACGCCGACCAGGCCATCGCCAACGTCTGGGATCACGACCACGCGACCTGGGGCGGGCGCGCCGCTCCGTGGAGCGGCTGGGCGACCGATGACCCCGGCGACAACTACTACTACTCGTTCCTGCGCGCGACGATGCTCGTGGGGCTCGCGACGAAGGGCGAGGATCCGAAGGCCGACCGCTGGCTCGACCAGTTCCGCACCACGAAGATCGAGGGCGAGCTCCAGCCGAGCTTCACGGCCGATCTCGTCGGCGGCGGCTCGCGCGAAGGGACCGGCTATGGCGTCGCGATGAAGCGTCTCTGGGAGCTCTATGACATCTGGCAGGCAACGACGGGCGAGACGCTCGCGACGCAGACCCTGCAGACGCGCGCGTCGATGATGTCGTTCATCCACCAGACCTTGCCCACGCTCGACCGCGTCGCGCCGACGGGCGATCAGTCGCGCGACTCGACCGCGAGCTTCTTCGACTACCACCGCCAGTACCTCGCGGAGCTCGTCGCGCTCTTCCCGACCGACGCGCTCGCCAGCCGCGCGGCGTACCTCCTCGCGCACTGCAGCGTCCCGCAGATGTCACAGCCGTTCATGGCCGCGTACGACTTCCTCTACGCGCCGACGGTGACGCCGCAGCCCTTGACCGGCATGAACACCGCGTACTACGCGCCCGGCATCGGCGAGCTCTACGCGCGCTCGGGCTGGGACACGCACGCGACGTGGGTCAACCTCGTCGCGGGCCCGTACACGCAGTCGCACGCGCACCAGGACCAGGGCGCCCTGATGCTCTACAAGGACGGCTGGCTCGCCTACGACGCGGTCATCGACTCGCAGTCGGGCCTACGCCAGGAGACGAGCGCGCACGGCCTCGTGCGGATCGATCGCGGCGGCGCGCCGATCCAGCAGGTCGCGAGCACCACCAGCAAGCTCGTCGGCCTGCAGCAGGGCCCGGGGTGGCTGTACGCGTCCGCGGACCTCACGCCCGCGTACGCCGGCGACGCGGCGATCGGCAAGGTCCAGCGCGAGCTCGTGTACCTCATGCCGGACGTGGTCGTCGTCTACGACCGCGTGACGAGCGACGCCGCCACGCAGCAGACGTGGCAGCTGGCCTCGCCCGTCCGCCCCGCGATCAGCGGCACGAGCGCGACGTTCACGACGTCGGGCCACGCGCTCCATGTCCAGCGCCTCGCGCCGGCGGGCGCCACGGCGAGCGCGTTCGCATACACGGACGACGCGAGCGGCGACTTCAAGGGCGGCTTTCGCCTCGACGAGACGGTGGCCGGTGGCGACCTGCGCTACCTGCACGTCCTCTCGATCGACGGCACCGCGACGAGCGCGACCGCGCAGGGTGACAGCGGCGTGACCATCGTGCTGGCCGACGGCCGAACGGCGGTCGTCACGTTCCAGCGAGACACGGCGGGGGCGAGCCTCACGCTGGCCGGCGCGACGACCGTCCTCGGCGCCATCGTGGCCCCGCTCGCGGAGTGACTCGCGCGAGTGGGCCATGTATCGTGGGCGACGATGAAAGCCCTTCCGGTGCTGGTACTTGGCTTTGCCGCGGCATGTGGTAGCGGCGGCGACGGCGGGCCCGTGCTCGAGGGCGATCACCCGCGGATCTACATCAGCGCGAACAAGGACCGCCTGACGGCGGCGCTCACCGCGCAGACCCCGGCGGCCAAGAAGCTGCTGGACATCACGGACCGCTGGGTCGGCGGCGAAAACGTCTACGGCTACGACTCGTGGAACGCGGCGCTCGTCGGCCAGCTCACGGGCGACCCGAAGTACTGCACGGCCGCGATCGCGGACGTCGATGGTCGCGTGACCGCGGCGAACGACGCGATCTCCGGCGGCAGCCCGCCGGACGTCGCGCACGACGACTACCTCGACATCGGCGAGGAGATCGGCAACCTGTCGATCGTCTACGACTGGTGCAACACGCAGATGACCGCCGGCCAGCAGAAGGCGTGGCTCGCGTACGGCCAGCAGGCGGTGTTCAACATCTGGAACCCCGACCAGGCGACGTGGGGCGGGCAGGCCGCGCCGTGGGCGGGCTGGGCGATCCACGACCCGCTCGACAACTACTACTACTCGTTCCTGCGCGCGACCATGCTGTTCGGCCTCGCCGCGCACGACGATCTGCCGGCGGCGAACCAGTGGATCGCGCAGTTCCACGACACGAAGGTCATGGGCGAGCTGATCCCGCTGTTCGACAGCGAGCTCGCCGGCGGCGGGTCGCTCGAGGGCACCGGCTACGGCGTGTCGATGAAGTCGCTGTGGGAGCTCTACGATTGGTGGAAGGCATCGACCGGCGAAGACCTCGCGACGAAGACCCCGCAGACGCGCGCGTCGCTCGTGGACTTCATGCACACCGTGGTGCCGACGCTCGATCGGATCGCGGCGATCGGCGACCAGTCGCGCGACTCCACGGCGAGCTTCTTCGACTACCACCGCCAGTACCTCGCCGAGCTCGTCTCCAACTTCCCCGATGATCCGCAGGCGCCGCGCGCGGTGCAGCTGCTCGCGTCGTCCTCGGTGCCAGAGATGACGCAGCCGTTCATGTACGTGTACGACTTCCTCTACGACAACAGCGATGTCACGCCGGCCCCGCTCGACGGCCTCGGCACCGCGTACTACGCCCCCGGCACGGGGCAGCTATTCGCGCGCTCGGGCTGGGACACGCACGCCACGTGGCTCAACGTCACCGCGGGCGCGTACAGCGAGTCGCACGCGCACCAGGACCAGGGCGCGCTCACGATCTACAAGGACGGCTGGCTCGCGTTCGACGCCGTCGTCGACTCGCACTCCGGCCTCACGCAGGATACGACCTCGCACGGCGTCGTTCGTATCGTCGACAAGGACGGCACCACGGTCGGGCAAAAGGTCGGCTCGACCTCGACCGTCGCGGCGCTCCACGCGGGCCCGGGCTGGCTCCACTTCGCCGCGGACATCTCACCCGCGTACGAGGGCACCACGGCGACGCGCGTGCAGCGCGAGGTCGTGTACCTGCAGCCGGACTGTCTCGTGGTCTACGACCGCGTCACGACCGGCAGCGACGCGAAGGCCATCTGGCAGCTCGCGATGCCGAACGCGGTGACGGTGACGGCGACGGGCGCGACGATGGACGCGGCGGGCCACACGCTGCACATCCAGCGCGTCGTGGGCGATGACGTCACGGCGTCCGTGCACAGCTTCGCGGACGACAGCGACTTCTCGGGCGGCTTCCGGTACGACGAGCAGCTCGCGGGCGGCGAGCGCCACCTGCTCCACGTGATCTGGGTCGACGGCGCGGTCGGCACGGTCGTGGCGCAAGGCGCGACCGGCGCGGCGATCACGTTCGGTGACGGCAGCACCGCCGCCGTCACGTTCGACCCCGACAACGTGAACGGCACGCTGTCGATCAAGCCGCTCGACCGCGCGAACATCGACGCGGCCCTCAAGCCCGGCGTCGATACGCTCCCCGAAACTGCGCCGTAGCGCGCACGTGCGAGCCCGCACGGTGGCGCCTCCGATGCACGTCGTGGCGCCATGCGCACCGTGTTCTTCCTGTCGCTCGTCGCCTCGGCTGCTGCCTGCGCCACCACCGTGCAGCCACAAGCTGGATCTCGCTCGTCCCTGGCGCGGACGGAGGACCGCGAGCGCGGCGAGACCGCGCAGGACAAGCGTGACGACCGCGCGGTCCGTGCCGCCCCTGTCGGCGACGCGTGCGGCGACACGGTGCTCAACGATCAACTGACGACCGGCGGGTACCAGGTCACGAGCTACATCCCGTGCTGGGATACGCAGGACGAGGCGGACCTCGATCACGTGGACTCCACGCCGGCTCGCGGCCCGTCGCCCGTGCCGACCTCGGCGCCGGCGCAGCTCCCCGGCGCGCGCTCGCCGGTCGTCCCGCCGACGGCGTCAGCCGAGCGGCAGGCCGTCCGCGCGCTTCCGGAGACCGAGATCGTGGCGTGCGGGACGATCCCGCGGCGCGAGCGCGAGCACTCGGCGTTCGGCCATCGTCGCTCGATCGCGAAGGTCACGCCGTACTACGAGACGGGGACGCTGCGCGGCGTCCGCGTGGACTTCAAGCCGGTGGTCTCGCTCACGGCGGCCTGGCTGCGCCAGGACATCGCGTGCCACCAGGCCCACGTCGCGGTGATCGGCGAGATCCCGGCGACGATGCGCCAGGATCCGACGCTCGTCCTCGGCGCCGAGATCACCGTCAGCGACGCGAACGGTCACCTCTCCGTGCTCGTGCGCGCGGAGGCGCCGGATCAGGCGGCGCGGGCGCTGGCGATGGCGCAGGGCATGGGGCCGAGCGCGTCGGTCGCCGAGGGCGCGGCCGCGGACGGCAAGTAGTAGCTCGGTCCGGTCTGAGAGGCTGAGGAATCCCCGGCAGCCTGCGAGGTCCCGGACCGCGCCCTCACCAGACGGCGCAGCTCTTCCCGGGGCCCGGGTTCATCGGCGTCCCGGCCGCGCACTTGAACGCCGCGCCGAAGCCCGGCTGGTTCACGATCACGCCATCGACGCGCCACTTGGCCGGCGAGTGCGGGTTCGTGTGCGCCTGCGTCTCGAGCGCCTTGTCCGTGGTCTTCTCGCACCACGACTGACCGTACGCGAGGAAGTACAGCTGGTCGTCGGAGACGCCCTCGATGTCCGCCTGCACCGGCTGCTTCTGCCGCGTCTTCCACGCCTGGTAGGCCTGGAACGCGAGCTTGACGCCGCCGTTGTCAGCGATGTTCTCGCCCGACGTCAGCTTGCCGTCGAGGTGGACCTTCGGGACCGCCTCGTACTTGCTGTACTGGTCCTGGATGCACTTCGTCGCGGCCTTGAACTTGTCGGTCGTGCCGTTCGACCACCAGACCTTGAGGTTGCCGTCGGCGTCGAACTGGCTGCCCTCGTCGTCGAAGCCGTGCGTCATCTCGTGGCCGATCGTGCCGCCGCCCGTCGACCCGAAATTGACGGCCGGGTGGAACGTCTCGCCGAAGAACGGCGCCTGGAGCTGGCCGGCCGGGAGGACGATCTGGTTCAGCGACGGGTTGTAGTAGGCGTTCACCGTCGGCGGCGTCATGTCCCACTCGTCGTGGACTACCGGCTTGCCGATCTTGCCGTACTGGCGCGCGAGCTCGGCGTGCGTCGCGTTCCGGCGGTTACCGGCGTAGTCGCCGCGCGTGATGTCGAAGCCGTACGCGCGCCACTTGTCCGGGAACCCGACGAGGTACGCCATCTTGTCGAGCTTGGCCTTCGCCGCGACGCGGGTGGCATCGTCCATCCACGCGAGGGTGTCGAGCTCGCCGCGCATCGCGCCGAGGATCTCCTTCGTGAGGTCGACCGCGCGCGACTTCGACTGGCCGGCGAACCGCTCGCGCACGTAGGACTGGCCGAGCAGCTCGCCGAGATCGGTGTCGACGCGGTGCACGCAGCGGCGCCAGCGCGGCGGCAGCTGCTCCACGCCGCGGAGCTCCTTCGCCATGACGAAGTTCTCCTCGACCCACGCGTGGCCGAGGTCGCCGGCCGTCGCGTCGAGCAGGGTCCACGTCAGGTAGGCGCGCAGCGCGGCGGGCTTCTCGGCCTTGATGAGCTTCGCGATCGCCGCGAAGTACTTCGGATCGTTCACGCTGATGGTCGTGACGTTCGCGATGCCGAGGCCAGCGAGGAACTCGCCCCACGGGTAGCTCGGCGCGAGCTTCTCGAGGCCGGCGCGCTCGACGCGGTGGTAGATGTTGTGCGGCTCGCGGCGCGTGACCTCGTCCTGCTGCAGCTTCGCGATCGCGGCCTCGATGCGATAGGCCTCGGCCGCCGACGCCTTCGCGTCTTTCGGCGACTGGCCGAGGAGGCCGAACATGCGCTCCTGGTGCGCCTTGTAGACGGCGCGGGACTTCGCGATCGAGCCCGCGTTCTCGAGGTAGTACTTGCGATCGGGCAGGCCGAGGCCGGCCTGGTCGAGGCCCGCGATCTCGAGCGTGGCGTCGGCGAAGTCCTGCTGCGGACCGAGGCCGAAGAACGGCGAGATGTTCTCCTGTTGCAGCGCGATCGTCGCCTTCTGCGCGCTCGCGGTGTCCGTGACCTTTGCGATCTGATCGAGGAGCGGCTGGATCGGCGCGATGCCGGCCTTCTCGATGCTCGGCTCGTCCATGCACGCGGCGTAGTACGCGCCGATCTTGTCGCCGACGGGGTCCTTGCCCGGCTTCGCGGCCGCGGCCTTGTCGAGGACGTCGTGCAGAAAGTCCTCGCTCTCCTTCGTGACCTGCTCGATCGCGCCCCAGCTCGCGCGGTCCGGCGGGATGACGGCGGTCTTGACGAAGCCGCCGCACGCGTACTGGAAGAAGTCCGTGCAGGGGTCAGCGGCGCGATCCATCCACGTCGGCACGATGCCCGCCGACGACAGCGTGAACGCCGCGGCGCGGGGCGGCGGCATCGGGGCTTCCGGCGCGGGAGCGGGCGCCGGCGCGGGGGCTGGATCGGCGGCAGGGGCCGGGGCCGGCGTGGTGGGCGGCGGGCTGCTCGTGCCTCCGCCGCCACAGGCAGCGAGCGTGGCGACGAGCGCGACAGCGAGATGGGTGCGGCGCATGGCGCGGACCATACACGGTGTCGCCGCGGCGGCGGGGGCAGTAAGAACAGATGCAACGCGACACGCCGCGACACGCCGCGACACCCCGAGCCGCGGTTCAGGCGCTCTCGTCTGGCGTCCGACGGTCATCGGACATCGTGTCCGGCGGGCGGACAAGTGAGCGCCGCGGGATCGCGGTCTCGGATACCTGCGCCGGGCACGCAAGGAGAGATCGTTCCGCGCTACCCGGACCGCATCACGCGCGAGGAGTGGGCTCGCATGGGCGACGCGGACGAGCTCGGAGACGACCGGATCGGGCTCGTCCGGGGGCGGGTCGTCGGTGGGAGCCCGATCGAGAATCCGCCTCTCCGGGTCCCCACCTACCTCGTGCGCGCGTTGATCGGGCAGCTCGACGAGACGTTCGACGTCCAGGGCCAGGGCACCCTCGCGGCGAACACGGATCCGGAACCGCAGCCAGACGTCATGGTCGTCACGGCGGACCGAGCGGCGGACCGAGCGGCGGACGACCTGCCGGATGCCGCGCTGCTGGTCGTCGAGATCGCGCGCTCGACGCTTCGCTACGACCGCCCCGTCGCCGACCTGCCGCGGTAAGGTCGCGCATGCTGTACGAGCCGTTGACCCTGCGCTGTGGCGTGACGCTGCCGAACCGACTGGCGCTCGCGCCGATGACGAACCAGCAGTCGCTGCCGGATGGCTTGCTCGGCGAGGACGAGCTCGCGTGGCTCGTGCGCCGCGCCGAGGGCGGCTTCGGCCTCATCGAGACGTGCGCCGCGTACGTCGGGCTCGACGGCAAGGCGTGGGAAGGCGAGCTCGGCATCGACCGTGACGAGGATCTGCCGGGCCTCAAGCGCATCGCCGATCACATGCACCAGGCCGGCGCGACCGCGATGGTGCAGCTGTTCCACGGCGGCGTCCGCGCGGCGCAGGCGCTCACGGGCGAGCAGGTCTGGAGCGCGAGCACCTGGCAGGAGCCGGCGCCCGACTTCGAGACCCCGCGCACGGCGACGGAGGCGGACATCGAGCGCGTCATCGCGCAGTTCGCGCAGGCGGCGGAGCGCGCCGAGAAGGCGGACTTCGATGGCATCGAGCTGCACGGTGCGCACGGCTATCTCTTGTGCCAGTTCCTGTCGGCGACGATGAACCCGCGCACCGACGGCTGGGGCGGCGACCTGCAGGGCCGCGCGCGCCTGATCCGCGAGGTCGCCCGGGCCGTGCGCGCGAAGGTCTCGCCGAAGTTCGCCGTCGGCGCCCGCCTCTCCCTCGAAGACTGGGGCCACGCGAAGGGCCTCGACCTCGACGAGAGCTTGCAGGTCGCGAAGTGGCTCGCCGAGGATGGCTGCGACTTCATCCACGCCTCGCTCTGGAACGCGGATCGCAACACGAAGAAGCAGCCCGATGCGCATCCGCTGACGTTGGCCCGCGCCGCCTTGCCGAAGGACGTGGCGCTGTTCACCGCGGGGAGCATCTGGACGCGGGCCGAGGCGGAGGCCGCGCTGGCGAGGGGCGCCGACGTCGTCGCCCTCGGGCGCTCCGCGATCCTGAACCCCGAGTGGCCGAAGCTCGCGCGCGACGCGGCCTGGGAGCCGCGCCGTCCGCCGATGCCGCGGGCCGAGCTCATCGCGACGGCGGTCTCGCCGAAGTTCGCGGGCTACCTCACCCGCTGGAAGAACTTCGTCGCGGACTGAACCCGCGCGGCTCGGGGCGGCTCCAGGCGCGCCAGAGGCCGAGCGCGAGCATGCCGAGCGCCACGGCGGTGACGCCGATGCCCCAGAAGATGTAGTTGCCGCCGAGGTTCTCGGCGACGTTCGCGATGTCCGACGCGTCGACCTGGCCGTCGACCTCGACCTTGGCCGTGAACACGTAGCTCACCATCCGCGTGGCGGTGTCGAGCGCGAGGATGACGCCGAGCGCCTGCGCGAGGATCACGCGACGCTCCGGGTGCGCGCGCCAGCCCCACGCGGCGGCGCCAAGCGCGAGGGCGACGATCGGCATCGCGACGAGCCCGGCCGGCGAGCGCACGTAGATGGCGAGCGACACCACGAGCCCGAGAGCCAGCCCCGCGAGCAGCGTGGTCGCGCGGCGCGGGCCGTGGACGAGGCCGAGGATCGCCGTGCCGAGGAGCGGGGGCGCGAGCAGGCCGCCGAGCGACACGAGCGCCTCTGGCCAACCGGCCCGCGCGCCGCACGCCGCGAGGCCGGAGCCGTTCGCGAAGATCTGGAGCTTGTCGAAGCTGCCGCCGAGGACGAGCGCGGTCAGGCCGTGCCCCATCTCGTGGACCCACGTCGTGAACAAGGACAGCGGGTAGAGGATCTGCGCGCCGAGGGGCAGGCACTCCCCGACGATGTACACCGCGGCGGCGGCGAGCAGGATGGCGGTGCGCGGACGCATCAGCCCGACGATGACACGGACCCCGTCAGGTTACGAGCAGGAGCTCGAGCAGCGCCTTCTGCACGTGCATTCGGTTCTCGGCTTGCTCGAAGATCGCCGCGCCGAGCACCGGGTCGTCGATGACCTCGGCTGCGATCTCCTCGCCGCGATGCGCCGGCAGGCAGTGCAGGACGAGCGCGCCCGGCTGCGCCCGCGCGAGCAACGCCCGGTCGACGCAGTAGCCGGCAAACGCGCCATGACGGCCCGCGGTCTCGGGCTCCTGGCCCATGCTGACCCACACGTCGGTGTTGACGACGTCAGCGCCAGTCACCGCCTCCTCGGGCGAGCTCGCGAGGTGCACGTGCGCGCGCATCGCATGCACCTCGTTCGGCAGCGGGCGGAAGCCGACGGGCGCGGCGATCCGCAGCTCGAAGCCGAACAGCAGCGCGGCCTCGATCCAGCTACGCGCCATGTTGGAGGCGCCGTCGCCGACCCACGCGACGATGCGCCCCGTCAGCGGTCCGAGCCGCTCGCGCACCGTCATCAGATCCGCGAGGAGCTGCACGGGGTGGCCGCCGTCGGAGAGGCCGTTGATCACGGGCACGCGCGAGGCGGCGGCGAACGCGGCCAGGCGATCGTCGCCGAACGTGCGGAACATGATGGCGTCGACGTAGCTGCTCGTCACGCGCGCGGTGTCGGCGACGGGCTCGCCGCGGCCGAGCTGGCTGCCCGCGGCGTCGAGGATGATCGAGTGCCCGCCGAGCTGCATGATCGCGGCCTCGAACGACAGGCGCGTGCGGGTGGACGCCTTCTCGAACACGCAGGCGAGCGTCTTGCCGGCGAGCGTCGCGTGGACCTTGCCCGCGCGGCGCTCGGCCTTGAGCTCGACGGCGCGCGCGTAGAGGCGGTCGTGCTCGGCGAGCGTCAGGTCGGTGAGGGTGAGAAAATCACGCTTCTTGGTGGTGGTCATCGTGGTCACAGCGGTGCCTCCTCGAGCGAGCGCAGCAGCGCATCCAGCGTCGGCAGCGCGCTCGCCCGCGCGATCGCCACCTCGGCCACCCCCCGCGCGGCCTCGATCTGCGCGTCGATGGAGGCCGGTCCCGTCCCGCCCTCGGTCCGCTTGCGCGCCACCGAGCCGGCGACGCGCGCCGCGTCGATCGTCGCCTGGTCGAACGCCGCGTCGACCTCGAGCGCCATCGTCGGCGTCATGGTCTCGAGCGTCACGCCCGCCTCCTGCGCGCGCCGGACGAGCGCGCCGACGAGCTTGTACGCGCTGCGGAACGGCAGCCCGCGCGCCACGAGCACCTCGGCGAGGTCCGTCGACTGCGTCGCGTCCTCCGCGAGCGCCGCGCGACACCGCTCGGCGTCGATCTGGATCCGCGGCAGCGCGAGCCGCAGGAGCGCGAGCGCGTCGTACGCGCGGCGGCCGCACGCGAGGAGCGGCCCGCGGTCCTCCTGGAGGTCGCGGTTGTAGCCGCCGGGCAGCCCCTTCATCGTCGCGAGCAACGCCACGAGGTCGCCGATCGCGATGCCCGCCTTGCCGCGCACGAGCTCGAACACGTCCGGGTTCTTCTTCTGCGGCATCATCGACGAGCCGCACGCGATCTCGCCGTCGAGCTTGATGAAGCCGAACTCGCGCGACGAGAAGTCGATGACGTCGGTCGCGAACCGGCTCGCGTGGCCGAGGAGCCGCGCGCAGGTGTAGCTCCAGTCGATCGCGAAGTCCCGATCGCCGACGGTGTCGAGCCCGTTGCGCGTCAGCCGCGCGAAGCCCAGCAGCGCGCGCACCAGCTCGCGGTCGATCGGGAGCGACGAGCCGCTGATCGCCCCGACGCCGAGCGGCATCGAGTCGGTCTGATCCAGCGAGAACGCGATCATCGCGACATCGCGCTCGAGCGCGGCGGCGAGCCCGAGGAGCCAGTACGCGGCCGAGATCGGCTGCGCGCGCTGGCGGTGCGTGTACGCCGGCATGAGCGTGTCGCGCTCCGCCTGGGCCCGGTCGGCGAGCTCGCCGATGAAGCCGCCGACGGCCGCGAGCACGGCGCCCGAGACCTCGCGCACGTGCAGCCGGAGATCGAGCGCGACCTGGTCGTTGCGCGAGCGCGCCGTGTGCAGGAAGCCCGCGTGCGCCCCGACGCGCGTGCCGAGCTCGGCCTCGACGGCCATGTGGACGTCCTCCTCGTCGGGCAGGACGAGCGTGCCCGCCGCCGCGTCGCGCCCGATCGCGACGAGGCCCGCCTTGAGCGCCGCCGCGGACTCGGCCGGGATCAGCTTGCCGCGCGCGAGCATCGTCAGGTGCGCGAGGCTCCCGACGACGTCCTCGCGGATCAGCGCGCGATCCGGCGCGAGGCTCGACGTCAGCCGGAGCACCTCGGGGTGGAGCACCGTGCTCCCGGCGGCGGCGGTCTTCGCGAGCATCGGGTTACTTGGCGCCCGGGCCCGCGGGAGTCGAGTGCATGCGCGCGTGGAGCTGCAGCTGCAGGCCCGTCAGCTTGATGAAGCCCTCGGCGGCGCGGTGGTCGAACGCATCGCCGGCGCCGTACGTCGAGAGTGCATGGTTATACAGGCCATATGCGCTCGTGCGGCCGACGGCCACGACGCTGCCCTTGAACATGCGCAGCGTGACCTCGCCCGTCGTGTACTGGTCGTGCACGTCGTTGAACGCCTGCAGCGCGTCGCGGTACGGCGAGAACCAGAAGCCCTCGTAGATGAGCTCGGCGTACTTCTGGTCGAGCATCTGCTTCACGCGCTGGCTGGCGCCGAGCGTGGTGAAGCGCTCGAGGTCCCGGTGCGCCGTGATCAGCGAGATCGCGGCCGGGCACTCGTAGTTCTCGCGGCTCTTGATGCCGACCATGCGATCTTCCATCAGATCGATGCGGCCGACGCCGTGCTCGCCGGCGATGGCGCCGATCGCCTTGATCAGCGCGGCCGGGCCGAGCGCGCGGCCATCGAGCGCGACCGGGAGGCCCTTCTCGAACTTCACGACGACGTGGCGCGGCTCGTTCGGCGCGTCCTTCCACGACTTCGTCCACGCGAACGCGTCCTCGGGCGGCTCCTGGTTCGGATCCTCGAGCACGCCGCCCTCGATCGATCGCCCCCAGATGTTCTCGTCGACCGAGAACGGCTTCTTCGCCGTGACCGGGATGTCGATGTCGTGCTGGGCGGCGTACGCGATGGCGTCGTCGCGCGTCATGTTCTTCTCGCGCTGCGGCGCCACGACCTTGAGGTCCGGCGCGAGGCCCTGCACGGCGAGGTCGAAGCGGACCTGGTCGTTGCCCTTGCCGGTCGAGCCGTGGGCGACGGCCGAGGCGCCGTGCTTGCGCGCGGCGGCGACGAGGTGGCGGCTGATGAGCGGGCGCGAGAGCGCGGCCGACAGCGGGTACACGCCCTGGTACAGCGCGTTCGCCTGGAGCGCGGGGAAGCAGAAGTCCTTCGCGAACTCGTCCTGCGCGGGCACGAACTCGACGGCGACGGCGCCCGCCTTCTTCGCGCGCGTCACGATGTACTCGGGGTCGCGGGCCTCGCCCACGTCGATGTGGCACGCGACCACGTCGTAGCCGTAGTCGTTCGAGAGAACGCGGACGAGCACCGAGGTGTCGAGGCCGCCGGAATACGCAAGGACCACTTTGTCGCGCGTCGTCATCGTTTGCTCCAGAGGGACTGCAGTTGCTTGGCCAGCGCCGCGGCCGTGCTCTTGCGAGCGGGCGCGACGAAGATGGTGTCGTCACCGGCGATGGTGCCGAGGACGGCGGGGAGGCGCGCGCGATCGATGCCGAGCGCGACGGCGGAGGCCGCACCCGCCGTGGTCGTGACGACCACCAGCGCGCCGTTGTGGTCGACCGCGAACACCAGGTGGCGGAGCGCGCCGAGGTCATCGGGCGCGGCGGGGGAGAGGCCGTCGGGCAACTCGTACACGGTGCCGCCGCCGGGGAGCGCCGTGCGCCGCGCCTCGATGCGCGCGAGATCGCGCGAGAGCGTGGCCTGCGTGACGTCGTAGCCCTCGCGGGCGAGGCGGCGCGCGAGCTCGTGCTGCGTGCCGATCTTCTCGCGGCGGAGGAGGGCGCGCAGCGTCTGGCGGCGGGCCTCGGAGACGGCGTCGACGGTCACCGCGCCTCCGTCCGGATCACGGTGCCCACGCCGCGGTCGGTGAACAGCTCCGCGATCACGCTGTGCGGCGTGCGCCCGTCGATGACGTGCACCGCCTCGACGCCGCCGTCGAGCGCGCGCAGGATCGACTCCGTCTTCACCGCCATGCCGCCCGTGAAGGTGGTCTCCGCGAGCTGCGCGCGCGTCAGCTCGGAGATGAGCTCGCCCTGCGCGTCGAGGATCCCGGCGACGTCGGACAGATAGATGAGCTTGTTCGCCTTGAGCGCGGCGGCGATGCCGGCCGCGACGACGTCCGCGTTGAGGTTCCAGCTCTGGCCCTCCTCGCCGAGGCCGACCGGCGAGATGACAGGCACGTACCCCTGCGAGAGCATGAGCTCGACGAGCGAGGCGTTGACCTCGACGAGCTCGCCGACCTGCCCGAGGTCGCGGCCGTCGCTGCGGACGAGCTTCTTCGCGCGGAGAAGCGCCGCGTCCTTGCCGGAGAGGCCGACGGCGTGGCCGCCCTTGCGGTTGAGGAGCGTGACGAGCTCGGCGTTGATGGAGCCGGTCAGCACCATCTCGACGACCTTGAGATCGGCGGCGTCGGTGACGCGCTGGCCGTCGATGAACTGCGGGACGGAGCCCAGCTTGTCGAGGGCGCGCGTGATGTCGGGGCCGCCGCCGTGCACGACGATCGGCACGAGGCCCACGCTGCGGAGGAGCAGGATGTCCTCGCAGAACGAGCGCTTCAGCGTGTCCTTCGTCATCGCCGCGCCGCCGTACTTGACGACGCAGCGCTGGCCCTTGAAGTGGCTCATGTAGCCGAGCGCCTCGACGAGGAGCGACATCTTGAACGCGGGGCTGTAGTTGGTCAGCCGGTTGTCCGTGCCGACGCCGCCCTCGGCGCGCTCGACGATCATCGACGAGTAATCGGCGTTGATCTTGACGTAGTCGTAGCTGAGGTCGCAGCCCCACGCGGTGGCGGTGGCGTTTCCGGCCGCGCACGCGACGTCGATCGCCACGTCGGGCTCCCGCATCCGCGCCTTGAGGACCATCTTGTCATGCTCGACTGGGCCGCCGGCGTAGACGGGGACGCGCTGGATCGCGACGCTCGCCCGGTACGGGTTGATGGCGAAGCCCTGGCTGCCGACGCGCGCGCCGACGGTGGCGAGGATGCGGCCCCAGTTCGGATCGGCGCCGAAGATCGCGGCCTTCACGAGCGAGCTGCCGGCGATGGCGCGCGCGATGTCGGCGGCGGCGGCCTCGGTCGGCGCGCCCGACACGGTGACCTCGAGGCGCTTCGTCGCGCCCTCGCCGTCGAACGCGATCTCGCGCGCGAGCTCCTCGCACAGGCTGCGCAGCGCGTCGGCGAACGCGGGGTAGGCGGCATCGCCGAGCTCGATCGGCGGGTTGCCGGCCGCGCCGTTCGCGAGGGCGAACGCGGCGTCGTTCGTCGACATGTCGTTGTCGACGGTGAGCCGGTTGAACGTGACGTCGGACGCGGCGGCGAGCGCCTGCTGCAGCGCGGGGAGCGCGATGGCGGCGTCGGTTGTGATGGCGGCGATCATCGTGGCGAGCTGCGGCGCGATCATGCCGCTGCCCTTGCAGAACGCGGCGATCGTGATCTCGGTGCCGTGCGCGAGCAGCGTGCGCGACGCCATCTTCACGCGCGTGTCGGTCGTCATGATCGCCTCGGCCGCGGCGTCGGGCTCGGCGCGCAGGTTCGAGACGAGCTGTGGCGCGCAGGCGACGATCTTCTCGACGGCGAGGCGGACGCCGATGACGCCTGTCGACGCGGAGAGGACGGCGGTCGGGGCGATGGCGAGCGCGGAGGCGACGGCGGCGTGCACCGCGGCCACGGCCTCGAGGCCGGCGCTGCCGGTGAGCGCGTTCGCGTTGCCGGAGTTGATGACGAGCGCGTGGATCCCGGTCGCGGGGAGGCGCGCGGCGGCGTCGATGCACGGGGCGGCGCGCGCGGCGTTGCGCGTGACGAGGCCCGCGCAGACGCACGGGAGCTGCGAGTATACGAGCGCGACGTCCTTGCGCTTGGGCTTGAGGCCGGCCGCGACGCCAGAGAACTGGAACCCGCGTGCGTTCTTCATCGTGAAGTCTTCATCAGTGGAACCTGCGCGCGGCGGAGAGGCCGGCCGTCTCGTCGAGCTGGAGCATGAGGTTCAGGTTCTGCACGGCCTGGCCGGCCGCGCCCTTCACGAGGTTGTCGAGGGCGGACACGAGGACAACACGGCCGCCGGCGCGCGGCTCGCACGCGACGGCGATGGCGCACAGGTTCGTGCCGATGACGCGGTGGAGGTCGACGTCCTCGACGCGGTCGAAGACGCGCACGAACGGCTCGCCCTCGTACGCGGCGCGCAGGACGCGGGTGAGCTCGGCGGCATAGGCCGCGCGGGCGAGGCGCGTCGTGATGGTCGCGAGGATGCCGCGCGGGATCGGGAGCAGCTTGGGGACGAAGGTCACGTCGATCAAACCGCACCGCCCTTCGGCGGCGCTGCCGGGGCCGGCGCGGCCGTCCCCGTCGACGGGCCCGCCGGCGGCGGCCGCCAGCGACTGCGCGATCTCGGGGCGGTGCTGGTGGGTGAGGACCTTGTAGGCCCGCACGTTGTCGTGCAGCTCCACGAGCGAGTAGTCCTCGCTCGCGCGGCGGCCCGCCCCGGAGGCGCCCGAGACCGCGTCGATGACGATGCTGTCGGTCGTGACGAGGCCCGCGCGCAAGAGCGGGACGAGCGGCAGGGTCGCGGCGGTCGCGTAGCAGCCGGGGTTGGCGACGAGCTTCGCGCCGCGGAGCGCGGCCCGGTGCAGCTCGGTCAGGCCGTACACGGCGGTGCGCTGGAGGGCGCTTGGCGGCGCTGCATGACCATACGCCGCGGTGTATGCGGCCGCGTCGCCGATGCGGAACGCGCCGCTGAGATCGATGACGCCGACGCCGGCCTCGCCGAGCTCGGTCGCGAGCGCCAGCGAGATCTCGGCCGGCGTGGCGAGGAGGACGGCGGCGCAGGTCTTCGCGGCGGCGCGGGCGGCCTCGAACGACACGTACGTCAGCTTGCCGGTCGCCCCGTCGACGCCGGCGAGGTCCGCGACGCTGGTGCCCACGTGGCGCTCGCTCGCGGCGAACGCGAGCTGCACGCCGGGATGGCCCGCGAGGAGGCGCGTGAGCTCGAGGCCCGCGTACCCCGACGCGCCGAAGATGCCGATCCGTGGCTGCATGACTATGCACCCCTGTATCCGCGATCGCGGCGCGCCGCGTCAAGCCGCCGGACGGAGTTCGTGCTCGAATTCGAGCTGGAGATGCCGAAGTCCAGGTGCAAGCCGAAGCCGCCCGTCCGCGGGTTCGACGACGACGACGGCGAGGCCGACGATGTCGGGCTACTTCCGGCCGACCCACGCGGCGATCGCGGCGCGGTCCCCGTCGGAGAGGTCGGTGCCGGCGGGCGGCATGCTCCGGTCGAGGAGCACGCGCTGGTCGATGGCGAGGCGCTCGGTCCGCCACGCCGCCGCCGTCGATAGGTCGACCCCGGCGCTGCCGTCGGGCAGGTGGCACTTCGCGCACACGCGCGCGAAGACGGGCGCGATCTGGGCGACCCAGGTCGGGTCGGGCCCGCCGGGCACGCCCAGCGCGTAGCGCGCCAGGTGGCCGCCGCTCGCGACCCACACGTCACCGACGGGCGACCCGAACAGGCGCTCGGCCCGAGCCGCATCCACCGCGGTTTGCCGCAGCGCGTGCGCGTCGCGGTCGAGGTACGCGACGTGCCCGGCCGCCAGCACCCAGAGCCGCGCGCCGGACGTCACCGCGCTCGCGATCGGCCCCGGCACCGCGACCGGGTGCAGCGCGCCATCCGCGCCCTCGAGCACGAGCCGCGTCGGCGTCCACACCGCGAGGCGCGGGTGCGCGCTGTCTGCATCGACGAACGCGACATGGGCGGGCCCGGTCGGATACGCGCGCGACGTGCCGGCAGCGAGATCCCAGACGTCCACGTGGTCCACGCCGGCCAGCGCCACGCGCCCGCGCGCGACGGCGACCTCGGTCGCGGTCACATGCGGATACAGCGCCACGTGGTGGCCATCGGTGGCCACCGCGAGCGCGTGCGCCGACGTCGCGACCGTCGTCTCGCCCGCGCCGTACACGCCGCTCCACGTCGCGTCCGGAGCCAGGCCGAAGCGCTCCGGCTCGACGAGCGCGCTGTCGCCCTCCGTCGTCACGCGGCGGAGCGCGCTCATCACCCAGCGCCCGTCCCCAGTGGGCGCGGCGATCGTCGACGGCGGCGCGGCGGGCCCGAAGTCATCGCGCGCGACCACGGCCCCCGCGCGCAGGACGCTCACGCCGCCGTCGTCGAAGATGTAGGTGTTGCCATCGAGCTCGACGACGCCGACGACCCGGCGCGTGTCGAGCGTGGTCACCGTGGTCAGGGCCTGCGGGGCGAGCGGCGCGGCGGGATGACAGCCGGCGAGCGCGAGGACGAGGAGCAGCCGCCGGTTCACACGAGCATCTCGGGGATCACGTCGCCGTCGCGCAGGTACGTCCGCGGCTCGATGCCGAACGCGTGCAGGAACGTCGCGAGCACGTCCGGCGGGGCGAGCGGGCGCCCGAGCGAGGCCACGTCGGCCGGCAGCACCTGCTCGACGTCGGTCGCGCCGAAGCTCTGGCCGCCGCGGAACTTCGGCGAGATGACGAGCATCGAGTTATTCGGGTAGTGGTCGCGGCCGCCGGCGAGGTTGATCTGCGGGGTGCGACAGAAGTCGCTGAACACGAGGATGTGCGTGTGGTCGGCGAGCTTCGCGGCGTGGCGCGTGGGGTGCGGCGTGGCATCGAGCTCGGCGACGAGCGTCGCGATCACGCCGAACAGCTCCTGCTGCGTGTGCGCGTGCTGCTTGTAGTTCTGGTTGTGCGTGTCGAGGCCGCCGAGCGCGAAGCCGACGCAGCGCACGAGGTCGCGCTTGATCGCCTCGACGGCGAACGCCGCCGACAGCGCGCCCTGCGCCTGGAAGCGCGCCTTGTAGTCGAAGCGCGGGTGCGCGGCCTGGAGCGCCTTCTGCGTGAACGCCTGCGCGAGCTCGTCGCCGAGGAGCCGCGGCAGCGCATCTTCCTGCGCCGCGACGCGCGCGAACGTCTCGGGGAACGTGACGCGCGTGGCGAGCTCGCGCGCCTCGCCCGAGAGGAGCGCGGTGATGGCGTCGCGGTCGGTGACGTCGAGGTAGCCGGTGCCGCGCGAGAGTGACTTCGCGATGGTCGCCGCCGACGACACGCGCAGCGGCACGGCGCGCCGGTCGAGGCGATCGCCGACGAACGCCGACGGGAATTGCACCGCCACGGCGGGCAGGAGCTGCTCGGTGCCGAGCTCGTTCGCGAGCGCGACGTCGATCGACGAGGCCGGCGAGCGCCCGCCCGCGAGGTGGCGACCCGTCGCGCAGAACGCCGTGCCGTCGGGGTGGCTGACGGTGTTCATCGCGAGGCCGTTGATCACGGTCAGGCGGCTGCGCACGTCCCACAGATCGCCGATGCCGGGGCCGAGCACGAGCTTGCTGTCGCTCGCCGTCAGCGGGGCGAAGGTCTGCGTGTCGCCGTCGAGCGTCGCCGACTTCCAGCGCGTGAGCGGCGCGATCTCGGTGTTCTCCGTCGAGGCCGGATCGACGAGCCCGCGCTTCTCGACGCGCGGATCGGCCCACAGCGTGACGTCCCAGCCGCCCGCGGCGTGGATGAAGATGAAGTACTCGCTCGGCGCGGCGGCGGCGGCGTAGAGCGGGCGCGGCAGCGCGGCGAGGGCCGCGCCTGCACCGAGCCAGCGAACCAGATCGCGCCTGCGCAGGGTCATCAGTAGAGCTCCGCTTCTGGATGTTGAACCAACGCCGAGCACACCGCCACCCAGCCGGTCTCGGCCGGCGACAGGACGGGCTTCTTCACGCCGGCGTGGTGCGCGACGACGGCGCGGTAGAGCGCCTCGAGCTTCGACGCGCGCGCGGGCGGCGCGAGGGCAAGCGGGTAGCCGAGGAACGTGCGGTGGAGGACGTCGATGCGCGCGGCGAGCTCCGGGTCGGTCGGCTCGGCGGGCGTGACCTCGAACGCGAACACGACCCGCGCGGTCACCGCCGGCGGCTTGCCGTGCAAGTCGTGCTCGACCGCCCGCGAGCACAGCGCCTCGCCGAGCCGCCCGAGGGTCGCGAGCATCAGCGTGTTGCTCTGCGCGGCGCGCGGGAGATCGGCGCGATAGTCGGGCAGGCCGAGCGCGGCGAGGTAGTCGTCCCAGGCGTCGAACATGCCGCGCCCGCGCGCGCGCGCCTGCACGTCGAGCGGCGCGAGCCCGCCGAACCAGGTCAGGTACGCGCGCAGATACACCTCGGGCGGCACGAGCCGTCGCCGCTCCTTGGG
The DNA here is from genome assembly GCA_025353585.1 of Deltaproteobacteria bacterium. GTDB lineage: Bacteria > Myxococcota_A > Polyangia > Haliangiales > Haliangiaceae > JABFXX01. Next base: position 26,414 of record JANXOM010000013.1, on the reverse strand, counting down.
GCTCGCATCCACCATCGCCGTCGTGTGCGCCGGCAGGGCGCGCGGCGCGGATGGCTCGATGGCGGAGGCCCCGCAGCCGGCGACGAGCGCGAGCACAGCGAGCTTGACAACTTTGACTCCGTCCCCGGCCAAGGGGCCGAGATCATTCGGGGTCATGAGACCCCAGACTTGACAACTTTGACACCGTCCCCCGGGTGTCGTTGCCCGAGCGGTAGCGCGGCGAGGTGACGATGGCGCGGACGAGGGCGCGCATGCGGTAGCCGCCGGCGGTGAACGCGCCTACGAGCTGGGCCTTCCAGGCCGTGTCATCGGGGATGAGCGCGCGGCCGAGGAGGCCCGAGGCGACCGTCGAGACCACGCACGGCGCGAAGTCCGGCGAGGCCACCACCTCGGCCGCGAGGCCCGCCGGCCCCGCCTCGGCGCGCGACGGCGCCGCGTACGCGCCGCGCAGCTGGTTGCCGAACGCCGGGTCGTAGTAGCCCTTGCACGAGCCCGGCGCCTTGTCCGCCGCGCAGCGCGGCAGCACCATCGGCAGCTGCGTCGCGGGGAGCCAGGTCCAGTCGCTCTCCGACACGCGCGTGAACGCCGCCGCCATCGGCTCGAGCGTCGTGTGGCACGCCGAGCACCCGGGCCGCTTCGTCAGGTCCGGCTCCGTCGACGGCGCGAGCTTCACCGTGTCCGCCAAGAACTCGTGGCACAGGAACGCGCTCGCCACGACGTGGGCGCGCGCGCGCCGCGAGCCGTACTTCGTGAGGAAGACGGGCATCGTGAGCAGCCCCGCGGCGTGCGGCCCGCGATCCGCGATCGGCAGCCACGTCGCCGTGTCCTGCGGCACGAGCGCCTCCGGCACCGCGCCGGGCTCGACGAGCGGCTCGGGTTGCGTGTAGCCGAGCTCGACGCTCGCGCCGCAGCACGTGGCGCTCGCGAGCGCGCGATAGAACTGCGCGAGCGGCCCGTTCACCTGATCTTCGCGACCCGTGAGCAGCTCGCGCACGTCGCGGTCCTCGAGGAACACGCGGTCCATGAATCGCTTCGCCTCCTCGCCCCACCACATGCGCAGCCACGCCGCCGGCGGCTGCGGCGACGCCTCGAACGGCAGCCCCGGCCCGAACGGCACGTGCGTCGGCATCACGAACGCGGCCGTCTCGTTCGCCGCGCCCGGGCTCGGCAGGCAGCGCTCGAGGCCAACGCCGCAGCCGCACTCCGCGCTCGCCGCGAAGCCGACGCCGCTCGCGCACGACACCGCGCGCCCCTTGGCCGCCTTCGCGAAGCCCGAGTCGCCGGGCGGCTGCGTGAGGCGGCCCGCCGGCGGCGGCGCGCCCTTCTTGGGACCGGGGCGCCCGCTCGCGTAGACCGCGCCCGTCTCGGCCGTCTGCGCTTCCTCGCGGCACACGCGCACGGCCGTCGACGGCGTCTTGCCATCCGGCTCGAAGGCGAGGGCGGGCACGAGCACGAAGCCCGGGAAGCGCGTGGCCCAGTCGGGCGCGACGCGATCCGCCGGCGCCACCGCGCGCGCGTCGGCGTACAGCCACCACGGCTTGACCAGGGCCGTGCGCGCCGCGAGCACCTTCGCGTCGACCGGGTGCGCCGTCCCCGTCGGCGCCGCGTTGGCCGGGAACTGCAAGCCGGTCTCGGCCTGCGTCAGGCAGAAGTCGCCGTCGGTGTCCGCGTCGATGCGGCGCTGGCCGCGGCGAAAGTAGACGTCGAGCGGCTCGCCGTCGGGGCCCGTCACGCGCTGGCGCCGCAGCTCGAGCGGGTTCGGCACGAACTGGAACGACGGCCCGAGCTCGAGGCGCAGGACGTCCTCGTAGATCCGGCGCACGCGCTCGGCGTAGCCAGGGCTGGCGAGCTGGGCGTCCAGCCACGCATCGAGCTGGAAGCCCGGGCCCTCGAACGCGGCGAGCTCGTCGCGCGTCGGCGGCCGCCCGACGAGGTCGATCGACAGCGCGCGGAAGTACCGATAATCCGGCAGCGTCGGCTGCGCGAGGCCCTCCGGCATCGCGGCGAGCGCGATGGTCAGCGCGACCGCGAGGCGAGCGAGCACGGTGATTGGACGCGGCGCGTGCACGTCAGGTTAAGCGCGACTCGGGGGCCAGGGCGGCCAGCATTCGCTTCGCGATGACATAGGCGTCACCGGGCCAGCGGGCCGAGAGGTAGCGCCCGTCCTCGACGACGAACGCCGCGCTGTCGTCGGCCCGCGTCCCGCGCTTCGACAGCTCGCGCGGGCCGCGCTCGAAGTCCGTTGGCTTGGCGAGCGCGGCGCGGACCTCCTCCTCGACGTACGCGTCGTAGGTGCGGTAGTAGCGTCCGCGCCGCCAGAACGTGGCGAAGTACGCGCTCCGCTCCATGTACGTCGGCAGGCAGGTCGTCCGGAGTCCGTACAGCACGGACCGGCCGTCGGCGCGCCGGCTGCGCGCGGCGACGAGAGCGCCGTGGCAGATCGCCGCGATCGGTTTCGGCGAGGCGAAGAACGCGCTCGTGATCGCCTGCACCTCGGCGCTGCCGAGGTACTGCCGCATCCCCGGTGCGTGCCCGCCGGGCAAGAACAGCGCGTCGAAGTCCGCCTCCCGGCACGCGCTCCACCGCAGCGGCGCGCGAAACGCCGGCGCCGCCTCGAGCTCGCGATAGAAGGCGATCGGCTCGGGCTTCGCGCCGAGCGCGCCGAACACGACGCCGGTGATCAGGAGCGGGTCTGCGGCGGGCTGCGTCCCGGTCTCGGTGGCGATGACGACGTCGTGTCCAGCCTCCGTGAGCAGCTTCCACGGGACCGCCACCTCGGTCACGTCGAAGTCGTGATCCGGGAGCGGGAGGAGCACGCGCGCCATGCGCGGATCGTACTACGCGGCGGCGGACAGTCGAACGCGGCTGGCGGCGGCCCAGCGGCGAAGCTGCGCGAGGTGCTCGGTGTCGGTCGCGTACGCCGCGCGAACCGTGGCAACCAGCCCCGCGTGGCCCCCGGCGCAGGCGAGGTCGACGAGGTTGCTCCACGCCTCGAGGTCCGCGAGCTCCGCGACGACGAGGGTATCGATCGCGGCGGGCAGCAGCGTGCGCGGGTCGCGGATGACCTCGGTCAGCCCGCGCGTCGCCTGGGCCTCGAGCGCGGCACGAGGCGTCAGAAGGCCGGGGTCACCGCCGAGCCGCGTGATCGCGGCGACGAGAAGCGCGGCGTGCTCGTGCTCGTGGTCGCGCATCGCGACGAGCTCGTCCCGGGTGGGGCCTCGGTCGTAGCCGCCGCGCCCGTCGCGCTTGGCGGTGAGGGCCTCGTAGCGATACGCGTTGGCGCGGGCGGAGGCGAGCCGGGCACCCAGAAGGTCGAGCAACAGGGAGGGGACCGCCCTCGATTCGACGGGTTTGTACGCGTGGGGCTCCATAGAGGACACCAGATGCATCCCCTATGCCTGTAGCCCTCGCGCACACCGCGCCGGCACGCCGTACCTAGATCGCAAACGCAAACGTAAACGCAAACGCAAACGTGGACCCAAACGCCGACGAGCTGGCGCGAAGGTTGGGCCCCTCTGACGATCTTCGATCTTCGATCTTCGATCTTCGTTCGCAGGAGCGGGGATCGTCAGAGGGGCTCCGTGGTGCGCGACAGCTCGTCGGCGTTTGGGTCCACGTTTGCGTTTGCGTTTGCGTTTGCGTTTGCGATCCAGGTACGGAACGAACCCGTCGCCGTTACTTTTGCCGTTCCGTCGGGCGGCGCTTCAGTGCAGCTGACCGAGCGGCACGAGCAGCTGTTCGCCGCGCGGGTTGAACACCACGAGCTCGACCATGTCCTCGTGCGCGAAGCGCGCGATCGCGCTCTCCGGCGACATCGGGATCAGCGGCGCCGCGTCTCCCGGCACCATCGCCATCAGCTGCTGCATCGTCTCCGCCGTTCGCTTGTCCGTGTAGACGAGCGCCGCCATCCGCCCGTCCGCCCAGATCTCGAGCTGCGGCAACGCCGGGTTCGCCTTCGTCGCGATGACGAACCACTCCGGCTCCAGGCGCAGCGCCGCGATCGCCTGCGGCAGGAACGCGTGATCGTCCGACGCCCGCTGCACCAGCTCGACCAGGGCCTCGCGCGTCAACCGCTGCGTCGGCAGCGGCGGTGGGGGCGGCTTGACCGGCTGCGTCGGCGCGTACGCGAGCGGCTGGCCCGGCAGCGGCGGCGGGGGCGGCTGCGGCACCGGCCCGCGCGGCCCGGCTGGCATCGGGGGCCGCGTCTGGAAGTAGTCGAGCATCTGCCGCAGGTTCTCGAACGGCGTGTAGAAGGCCTCGGGCCCCGGGTTCACGAGCACGCCGAGCGCGCGCATCGCCGGGATGTGCACGGCCGCGGCGCGCGGGGCCAGCTCGAGTGACGGCGCGCCGCCCGGCATCGCGATACGCGCCGCGATCGCGTACGCCGCCGCCGACGGCTGGTCGGTGAACGTCATCACCCAGCGCTGGTTCCCGACGACGCCGACGTACGGCGAGAACTGTCCGCCGACCCCCGGGATCGGGATGAAGAACCAATGCGAGAGCTGGAACATCGCGCTCCACAGCTCGTCGAGGTGCTCCTTGGTCGGCGCGTTGCGCGCGTGAGAGGCGAGCGACACGAAGTCGGGCATGTACCGGTCTACTACGCGAGCGTTCGCGTGAACAGATTGACGAGCTCAGCATATGCCGCCACCGCGAGCGCCGGGTCGTAGCGCGGCCCCTCGTCGCGCAGGAACGCGTGCTGCGCGTTCAGCTCGTGCCACGTGAACACGCGCTGCGTGGCCACGAGCCGGGCCTGGATCCGCGCGCGGCCGTCGTCCGGGATGTGCGGATCCTGGCGCCCCCACACCATCATCAGCTCGCCGCGGATGTCGCCCGCGCGCGCGAGCGAATCGTCGCCGCCGGACCCGAGCGAGCCCTGGTGGAGGTCGGTCGCGTAGAAGCACGCGGTGGCCCGCACGTCCGGCTGCAGCGCCGCGCGAAACGCGAGGTGGCCGCCGATGCAGACGCCGACCGCGCCGAGGCGGCCGGTGCAGTGCGGATGGGCGGCGAGCCCGTCGAGCGCGGCGCGCGCATCGGCGTCGTACGCGGCGATCGGCTTGCCGAGCTTGCACGCGTTGCCCCGATCGGTGCCGGCCTTGTCGTACGCGAGCACGCTGCCGGGCGCCTCGAGGTCGTGGAAGATCTCCGGCACCGCGACGACGAAGCCGTGCCCGGCGACGAGCTGCGCCATCCGGTGGATCGGCCCCGTGCGCTGGTAGATCTCGGAGAACAGCACGACGCCCGGATACCGCGCGGTCGCCGCGGTGGTGCCCTGCGCCGGCAGCGGCCGGTAGACGTACGTTCGCATCGGGCCCGTGGGCGTGGGCAGGTCGAGCGGCGGGTCCTCGGTGAGCAGCATCGGCGGGGCTAGTGTACGCTCGCCGCTCGCTCGCACCGAGGAGGGGACATTGCCGACGATCCAGCCCGCACGCCAAGACTCGCTCACTGTTGCGCCCGCCGCCGCGTCGGCGGGCACCCGGACGCTCGCGCTCGACATCGGCGGCACCGGCCTCAAGGCGTTGCTCCTCGGCCCCGACGGCGCCGCGCTCACCGAGCGCCTGCGCGTCCCGACGCCGCGGCCCGCGACCCCGGAGGCGCTGCTGCACGCGATCTGGCACCTCATCGAGCCGCTCGGCGAGTTCGATCGGATCAGCGTCGGCTTTCCGGGCGTCGTCGTCGACGGCGTCACGAAGACCGCCCCGAACCTGCACGAGCTGTGGCAGGGCTTCGATCTCGGCAAGGCCCTCGCGGAGGGCTCGCGCCGCCCGGTGCGCGTGCTCAACGACGCCGGCGTGCAGGGCTACGGCGTCATCGAGGGCAAGGGCCTCGAGATGGTGCTGACGCTCGGCACCGGCCTCGGCTGCGGCCTCTACCTCGACGGCAAGTACGTGCCGAACCTCGAGCTCGCCCACCACCCGTTCCGCCACGGCAAGACGTACGAGGAGTACGTCGGCGCAAAGGCCTTGAAGGCCGTCGGCAAGAAGAAGTGGAATAAGCGGGTCGAGCGCGTGATCGAGCAGGTCCTGCCGATCTGGAACCCGCGCCGCCTCTACCTCGGCGGGGGCAACGCGAAGCACGTCAAGCTCGAGCTGCCCGACAACGTGAAGCTCACGCCGAACATCGCGGGCCTCCTCGGCGGCATCGCGCTCTGGCACGACGTGGTCGACGTGGCGAAGGCCGTCGACGCGCCTGACAACGCGCGCTAGATCACGCGGCGAGCCGCACGTCGTCGGCGAGCAGCGCGCGCGCCCGCACCTGCGTCGCCGCGATCCGCGCCGCCGCGAGCCCCCCGAGCGCGTCCTGGTCGATGACGCCGTACCGCCGCAGCACCGCCACATCGGTCCCGGCGAGATCCGGCAGTCGCGGCGTCAGCTCGCGCTCGAGGCGCGCCGTCCGCTCGGCCACGCGCGCCCGCACCGGCTCGCCGCCTTCGGCGATGCACCACGCGAGCACGCTCCACCCGAGCTCGGCGTGCCGCGCCTCGTCCTTCGCGATCATCGCGAGCGTCTTGCGAAGCGTCGAGTCCGCCGCCGCCGCTGCGCCGGCCGCCGCCACGTCCGCCGCGAGGCCTTCTGCGAGGCAGCCGTCGACGAGCGAGCCGAGCGCGAGCCGCACGAGATCCGGCGCGCCCCCGGCCGCGGCGTCCGCCGTCGCGAGCGCGGCGATCGGGCCCGCTGTCTTCGGCTCGCCGAGGAGCGCGCTCGCCAGCGAGAAGCACGCCCTCGCGTGCACCACCTCGTCCATCGCCGCGCGCTGCGTCTCCGCGACGAGCCGCGCCGGCGCGCCGAGCGCGAGCAGGTGGATGCTGAGCTGCGAGAACGCCGCGATCGATGCGTGCTCCATGCGCGCCGACAGCAGCCACAGCTCGCCGACCACCGCGCGCTCGGCCGCGGGCGGCGGCGCGTCGAAGACGAGCTCCGCGTCGTGGTGCCACGTGCGCCCGCTCGCGACCTCCGGTAGCTGCGCGCGGTTGCGCACGCGGAGCACGCGGCCCTTGCTGAAGGAGTCGTGAGAGAAGCTGTCGAACAGCGACAGGACGAGGCCCGCGAGCGCGACGATCCCGACCCACGGCAAGACCATTAGCGCGACCCCGAACGCCAGCAGCGCGTGGCGGCCGGCCGCGTTGACCCTGCGGCCGGCGCGCGCCGCCCGCGCGTGCACCCGATCGATCCCCTCGGGGTTCGCGATGGTCGCCCGCGGGACCGCCGCATCCAGCGCCAACCGCTTCGCGCTGCGATAGATCGAGCGCCCGAGGCGGGTGACGCCGGCCGCGATCAGGATCAGGAACGCTGCGAGGACGAGGAGCACGATGCCGACCATGCTCCGAGGCTACACCGCCGCGCGGGAGCTACTTCGCGCTGCGCTCGGTAATCGCCGCCTGCGTCGTCAACATCAGCGAAGCGACGCTTGCCGCATTCTGCAGCGCCACGCGCACGACCTTCGTCGGATCGATGACGCCCGCCGCGACGAGGTCCTCGAAGCGATCCGCCGCCGCGTTGTAGCCGAACGCGCCCGTCCCGGCCGCGACCGTCCCGAGCACGATCGACGCTTCCTTGCCGCAGTTGATCGCGATCTGCCGCAGCGGCTCCTCGATCGCGCGGCGGATCACGTTCACGCCATAGCGGCGGTCATCCGTGAACTTCAGCGCCTCGGCGTCCAGCGCGCCGAGGCAGCGCACGAGCGCCACGCCGCCGCCGGGGACGATCCCCTCCTCGACGGCTGCGCGCGTCGCGTGCATCGCGTCCTCGACGCGTGCCTTCTTCTCCTTCATCTCGACCTCGGTCGACGCGCCGACCTTGAGGATCGCCACGCCGCCGACGAGCTTCGCGAGCCGCTTCTGCAGCTCCTCCTTGTCGTGCTCGGAGTCGGAGTCCTCGAGCTGCCGACGGATCATGGTGCAGCGCGCCTCGATCGCGGCTTTGTCGCCGGCGCCCTCGACGATCGTCGTGGTGTCCTTCGTGATCGTGATGCGCTTCGCCGTGCCGAGGTCGGCGAGCGTCGCGTTCTCGATCTTCTCGCCGAGATCGGCCGTCAGCGCGCGGCCGGCGAGCAGCACGCCGAGATCCCCGAGGATCGCGGTGCGCCGGTCGCCGTAGCCCGGCGCCTTGATCGCGACGGCGGTCAGCGTGCCACGGAGCTTGTTCACGACGAGCGTGGCGAGCGCCTCGCCGTCGATGTCCTCGGCGATGATCAGCAGCGGCCGGCCCGCCTGCGACACCAGCTCGAGGAGCGGGAGCAGCGCGCGCATGCTGGACAGGCGGTGCTCGTGGATCAGCACGAAGGGATCGACGAGCACGGCCTCCATGCGCTCGGCGTCCGTCACGAAGTACGCCGAGAGGTAGCCGCGATCGAGCTGCATACCCTCGACGAGCTCGAGCGTCGTGGTCATGGCCATCGCTTCCTCGACGGTGATCACGCCTTCCTTGCCGACCTTGTCCATCGCGTCCGCGATCAGCCCGCCGAGCTCGGCGTCGCCGTTCGCGCTGATCGTGCCCACCTGCGTGATCTCGTGCTTGCCCTGGGTCGGCTTCGAGAGCGCGACGAGCTGGGCCACGACGGCGGTGACCGCGAGGTCGATGCCGCGCTTGATGTCCATCGGGCCGATGCCCGCCGCGACGAGCTTCGCGCCCGCCACGTAGATCGCCTGCGCGAGCACGATCGCCGTCGTCGTCCCGTCACCCGCGATGTCCGACGTCTTCGAAGCGACCTCTTTGACCATCTGCGCGCCGAGGTTCTGGAAGCGATCCTCGATCTCGATCTCCTTCGCGACGGTGACGCCGTCCTTCGTGATCGTCGGGGAGCCCCAATCCTTCGCGATGACCACGTTCCGCCCGCGCGGGCCGAGGGTCACCTTCACCGCGTTGGCGAGGATATCGAGGCCCTCCGCGATGCGTCCCCGAGCGTCAACGTCGAACAAAATCTCTTTCGTAGTCATCGTCCCTGCTTTCATCGTCAGGGCCTGCAAGACAGGACCCGTGGCCAATCGTGTCACAGGTTCGAACGAGGAGTGCGATCTGAGCGCATGCGCTCACCACCGGCGAATGGAAGAGCCGGACGCCGCCGCGACTCCCATTTCTCGTCGCGATCGGGCAAGGTCCGCGCGTGCTCTACGAGTTCATCGCTGAGAACAGCGAGCTGATCATCGCGCGCTCGCGCGAGAAGGCCGCGCAGCGCACAGCGCCGCGCGCGACAGAGGCCGAGCTGCGCGACGGCGTGCCGATGTTCCTGCGCGAGTTCCTTTATCGCCTCCGCGACCAGGAAGATCCGACCGCGCGGGCCACCGCCGACGCGACGAAGCACGGCAGCGAGCTCCTCGCGGCCGGCTTCACGATCGGCCAGGTCGTGTACGGCTACGGCGACGTGTGCCAGATGGTCACGGGCCTGATGGTCGAGCTCGGCACGCAGATGTCGACGGCCGATTTTCGCACGCTCAACCTGTGCCTCGACATCGCGATCGCCGAGGCGGTCACGGAGTACCAGCGCCAGCGCGAGCTCGCGATCGCCGAGCGCGGCCTCGAGACGCTCGGTCAGCTCGCCCACGAGCTCCGCAACCACCTCAACACGGCGACCCTCGCGTTCGATGCGCTCAGCTCGGGCAGCGTCGGCGTGGGCGGGAGCACCGGCCGGATCCTCGGGAACAGCCTCGCCGGCATGAATGACCTCGTCACTCGCTCGCTCGCCGAGGTCCGGCTCGAGGCGGGGATCCCCCAGCGCGACCGCGTGGTCGTGTTCGAGCTGCTCGGCGAGGTGGCGATCGGGGCCGCGATGCGCGCGAAGCAGCGCGACGTCCAGCTCGTGATGGATCAGGTCGCGACGGACATCGCCGTCGAGGGCGACTCGCAGATCGTGCTCTCGATCGTCTCGACCCTGGTCAAGAACGCGTGCCGGCTCACGCGCCCCACCGGCCGCGTCGCGGTCACCACGCGCGTCATGTCCGACCGCGTCGCGATCGACATCGCCGACGAATGCGGCGGCTTACCGGTCGGCAAGCTCGACACGTTGTTCACCGACGGCGCGCACGGCAGGGGCGATCACAGCGGTCTCGGGATCAGCCTCAAGGGCGCGCGGGCGATCGGCGGCACGCTCACGGCCCGTGACGTACCGGGCGTCGGCTGCGTGTTCACGCTCGAGCTACCGCGCTCGCTGCCGGCATAGCGTCGGCGAGGAACGCGAGCACGCGCGCGAGCAGCTCCGGCTGGAACGCGGCGCGGTCGAACCCCGCTGGATCGTGCGCCGGCGGGAAGTCGGGCCGCGCGAGCGCCGGCGGGAACACGCTCAGGAACGAGAAGTGACCGGCGTTGCCGATGAAGCGGTGGTCCACGCGGCGGTAGTCGGGCACCCCGTGCAGCACGATCTCGGCGTACGCCGGCGGCGCGATGCGGTCCTGGCCGCCGGTGAACATCAGGATCGGCACCTCGACGTCGCCGAGCGCGCCGGGCGCCATCAGCCACGGCGTCGCGGCTGCGAGGAGTACGATGGCCCGCACGCGGTCGTCGGGAGTCACGTCGATCGGATGGGCACGTCCGTCGGGCGACTGGTTCGGCAGCGCGAGCGGGTGACCGCCCGCGACGGCGATCGCCGTGTACCCGCCGATCGAGTGCCCGAGCGCCGCGATCCGACCGGGCGCGACCGGCAGCTGCGCGAGCGCCGCATCGACGACGAGCCGCACGTGGCGCGGTCGGTTCGCGAGGTTCGCGGCCGTGCCCGACAGCGCGTCGTCGCCCTTCGTGTCGCCCGGGTGGGCGAGCAGCGCGACCGCGTAGCCCGCGCGCACGAGCCCGGCGGCGAGGTCGCGCAGCACCCACGGCGTGCTCGCGTTGCCGTGGGAGATCACGACGAGCGGGAGGTCGGCGCCCGTGACGGCGGCATCGAGCGCGACCGCGAGCTCGTACGCGCCGAACGCGACCGGCGCCTCGGCGGCCGCCGCTGGATACAGGAGCCACGTCGCGATCGCCGCGCCGGACGCCGCATCCGGAACCGAGAGCGCGCGACAGCCGACGGTGATGGGCACGGCGCGAGCTTACGCTGCCGCCCGTGCCGGCGCCGGGGCGCGCGTCCACTGCCAGCCGAGCACGCTGACGACGACCACCGCGAGGCTGCCGTCGATCAGGAGCGCCGTGCGCACGCCGAGCGTCGCGGTGGCGACGCCGGTGGCGAGGCTGCCGACCGCCATGCCGCCGCGGATCGCCAGCATGTAGAGGCTGACCGTCTGACCGCGGATGGCGGGCGTCGCCGTCGTCTGCAGGAGCGTGTTGGCGGTGGTGTTGCTGATCGTCGGGAGCGCGCCCCCGAACAACGTCAGGACGGGCAGGGCCCACGCCCACGGATCGAGCGCGGCCGCGATGACGGTGCCGGCGTACGCGACGGCGCACGCAGCGCCGAACGGGCGGCGGTCGTGGGTGGGATCGAGCGCGAGCAAGAGCCCGACGCCGCCGAGCCCGCCCGCGCCGAACGCGCCGATCGCGAGGCTGAAGCCACCGGCGCCGCCGCCGAAGCCGTCGCGCACGAGCACGGGCGTGAACGTGAGCAGCGGGCCGCACAGGAGGCTCGTCGCGAACACGAGCAGGAGCGCGCCGCGGATGTAGGGGTCACGCAGCACGACGCGCATCGCGGCGAGCGCATGGACCCGCGCGCGCACGGCGGGGACCCGGGCCTGCTTCGCCTCGACGCGCGCCTTGCGCGGCAAGATCCACAGCGCGACCGCGATGAACGGGACATACGACGCGGCGTTGATCGCGAAGCAGCCGACCACGCCGACGGCCGCGATCAGCCCGCCCGCGACGGCGGGCCCGAGGATGCGGGACAGGTTGTACTGCGTGGACCTGAGCGCGAGCCCGGCCGCGATCTGCTCGTGCTCGACGATCGACGGCACGATCGACTGGTACGACGGCATCGACAGCGCATCGGTGACGCCGACGACGAGGGACAGGACGATCACCATCCACGCTTGCAGCGCGCCGGTCAGCAGCAGCACGACGAGCAGCACCGGGCACAGGAACTGGATCGATTGGAACAGCGTGATGACGCGGCGCCGGTCGTAGTGATCGGCCAGGTAGCCGCCCGCGGGCGTCAGGAGCCACGCCGGCGCGTCGGCGACGAACGCGTCGAGCCCCACGAGGAACGAGGACGCGCCGATCGAGAGCAGCAGCCACGGCTCGGCCACCTCCTGGGCCCAGAACCCGATGTTCGACAGCAGCGTCGCGACCCAGTACGTGCCGAAGCGGCGCGTCCCGAGGAGCTCGAGCGACTGGCGCAACCCCAGCGAGCCCCGGTTGGAAGCTTACGGGCGACGGCTCGCTTCGTGCATTTACGTCAGCGTGATGAATGACTACCTGATATGGCTCGACCACAAGGAAGCCCGCGTCCTCCACGTGCACCCGGACTCGTTCTCCGAGACCACCGTCCCGGCCCCCAAGCACATCCAGCACCGCCACCCGGGGTCGCAGGGCGGCACGGAGCACCCGGAGGACGCCAAGCACTTCTTCCAGGAGATCGCGCGCTCGGTGGCCGGCACGGACGGCGTGCTGGTCGTTGGCCCCTCGACCGCGAAGCTCGCGTTCATCCGGTACGTCCACGCGCATGACGCCGCGCTCGAGAAGCGGATCGTCGGCGTGGAGACGGTCGACCACCCGAGCGACAAGCAGCTCGTCGCATACGCCAAGCACTACTTCCACCAGGGCTCGACCGTCCCGGCCGCCGCCGACGCGCCTGGTACCGCTCCCGGCAAGTGAGTTGCCCGGCACGGCATGTGCTCCGGCTCGTGCCACATGCTCCCGCAAGCCACCGACGACGAGCTCACCGCGCTGGACGCCTACTGGCGGGCCGCGAACTACCTGACGATCGGCCAGATCTACCTGCAGGCGAACCCGCTGCTCCGCGAGCCGCTGCGGGCCGAGCACGTCAAGCCGCGCTTGCTCGGCCACTGGGGCACCTCGCCCGGCCTGTCCCTCATCTACGCGCACTGCAACCGCGTGATCCGGGCGCGCGACCTGGACCTCCTGTTCATGGCCGGCCCCGGTCACGGCGGCCCGGCCGTCCTCGCGAACGTCTATCTCGAGGGGACGTACTCGGCGATCTACCCCGAGATCACGCCCGACGCGCGCGGGATGCTCCGCCTGTTCCGACAGTTCTCGACGCCCGGCGGCGTCCCGAGCCACGTCGGGCCCACGACGCCCGGCTCGATCCACGAGGGCGGCGAGCTCGGCTACGTGCTCTCGCACGCGTTCGGTGCCGTGTTCGACCAGCCGGACTTGATCGCGATCGCGGTCGTCGGCGATGGCGAAGCGGAGACGGGTCCCCTCGCGGGGAGCTGGCAGGGCATCCGCTTCCTCGACGCCGCCCGTGACGGCGCCGTGCTGCCGATCCTGCACCTGAACGGCTACAAGATCTCCGGTCCGACCGTCCTGGGCCGCGCGACCGACGCGGCGATCCGCCAGCAGCTCGAGGGCCACGGCTACGCGGTGCACTTCGTGACCGGGGACGAGCCCGCCCGCGTTCACCGCGCCTTCGCCGACACGCTCGACGCTTGCCTCACGAGCATCCGCGCGATCCAGGACGGCGCCCGCACCGGTGCTGACCGCTCGCTGCCGCGCTGGCCGCTGATCGTGCTGCGGACGCCGAAGGGCTGGACCGGCCCGAAAGTGGTCGACGGGCGGCCCGTGGAGGGCACGTTCCGCGCGCACCAGGTGCCGCTCGCCCACGTCCGCGAGAAACCGGAGGAGCTCGCGCAGCTGGAGGCCTGGCTGCGGAGCTACCGGCCCGACGAGCTGTTCGACGCCGGCGGCGGTTTCGCGCAAAGTCTGCGCGCCCTCGCACCAGATGCGCGGCGGTGCATGGGCGCGAGCCGGCACGCGAACGGTCCGCACCGTGCGCCTCCGCTCGCCATGCCCGAATTCGCACAGTATGCGGTCGCGGTCCCGGCGCCGGGGACCGTGCTCGCGGAGTCGACGCGACCGTTCGGCGCGCTCCTCCGGGACCTCTATGCAGCGAACCCGACCAGCTTCCGGCTGTTCTGCCCGGACGAAACGAACTCGAACCGGCTCGGCGCGGTGTTCGAGACGCAGGACCGCTGCTTCGCGGAGCCGGCGATCCCGATCGACGACCACGTCGCCGCGGACGGGCGCGTCATGGAGATCCTCAGCGAGCACAACTGCCAGGGCTGGCTCGAGGGCTACACGCTGACGGGCCGGCACGGCGTGTTCGCCACGTACGAAGCGTTCGCGCTGATCATCGCGTCGATGGCCGCGCAGCACGCGAAGTGGATCGACGTCGCGCAGAGCCTGGCGTGGCGCACGACGCCGCCCTCGCTCAACTACCTGCTGACGTCGACCTGCTGGCGGAACGACCACAACGGCTTCTCGCACCAGGGCCCGGGGTTCATGGACACCGTGCTGTCGAAGAAGGGCACCGTCGCGCGCATCTACTTACCGCCGGACGCGAACTGCCTCCTGTCGGTGGCGGATCACTGCCTGCGCAGCACCGGGTACGTGAACTTGATGATCATCGACAAGCAGCCGCAGCTGCAGTGGACGGATCTCGCGGCAGCTCGCGAGCACTGCGCGCGCGGCGCGTCGATATGGGACTGGTGCAGCGCGGCGGGCGACGAGGAGCCGGACGTGGTCCTCGCGTGCGCGGGCGACGTCGCCACGCTGGAGACCGTGGCGGCCGCGGCGTGGCTGCGCGCGAAGGCGCCGGACCTGCGCGTGCGGGTCGTGAACGTCGTCGATCTGATGAAGCTGTTCTCCCCGAAGGAGCACCCCCACGGGATGGACGACGCGCGCTTCGAGGCGTTGTTCACGCGCGAGACGCACGTCTGCTTCTCGTTCCACGGCTACGCGGGCGCGATCCACTACCTGATCCACGCGCGGCCGAACGCCGACCGGTTCCACGTGCGCGGTTACAAGGAGGAGGGCTCGACGACGACGCCGTTCGACATGGTCGTCCTCAACGAGACGAGCCGGTACCACCTGGTGATGGATGCGCTGCGGCGCTCACGCCGGCTGCCGGCGAACGCGGCCGCGCTGACGGCGGAGTGCGAGGCGATGCTCGCGAAGCACGGCGCGTACGTGCGCGAGCACTTCGAGGATCTGCCGGAGGTCCGCGACTGGAAGTGGCCGGCGCCGGGCCTGCCCTCCGCCACGCCATGACCCGCGTCCTCGCGCTCAACTGCGGCTCGTCGTCGCTGAAGTACGCGCTGTTCGACGGCGAGCAGCCCTTGCTCCGCGCGGAGGTCGAGCGCGTGACGGATCAGGCGGCGGCGGTGACGACCGCGCTCGACGCGCTCGCGGCGCAGGGCGAGGCGGTGCCGGATCTCGTCGGGCATCGCGTGGTGCACGGCGGACCGGACCGCGATCGGCCGGCGCGCGTCGACGCCGCGCTCCTGGCGGAGCTCCGCGAGCGCATCCCGTTCGCGCCCGAGCACCTGCCCGCCGAGCTGGCCGCGATCGCGGCCGTGGCCGCGCGCTGGCCGATGCTGCCGCAGGTCGCGTGCTTCGACACGGCGTTTCATCGGACGCTACCCGACGTCGCGCAGC
Organism: Deltaproteobacteria bacterium; assembly: GCA_025353585.1. Taxonomy (GTDB): domain Bacteria; phylum Myxococcota_A; class Polyangia; order Haliangiales; family Haliangiaceae; genus JABFXX01. Next base: position 10,881 of record JANXOM010000013.1, on the reverse strand, counting down.
GGTATCCGTTGCCCGACGAGCTCTACGCGCGCGGCGTGCGGCGCTACGGCTATCACGGGCTCTCGTATGATCACGTGGTCCACACGCTGACGGCGCGCGTGCTCGGCCGATCCGTGATCGCGCACCTCGGGCACGGCGCGAGCATGGTCGCGATCCGCGACGGCCGCGCCGTGGACACGACGATGGGCCTCACGCCGACGGGCGGCCTGGTGATGGGCACGCGCACGGGCGATCTCGATCCGGGCGTCCCGCTGTACCTGCTCGCGCATGGCCATGACGCGACCTCGCTCGCGCGGCTCGTCCAGCACGACGGCGGCATGCAGGCGCTCGGCGGCTCGTCCGACATGCGCGACCTGCTCGCGCGGCGAGCGGATCCGCGGGCGGCCCGCGCGGTGGCGGCGTTCGTGGCGAGCGCGCAGAAGGCGATCGGCGCGCTGGTCACGACGATCGGCGGCCTCGACTCGCTCGTCTTCACGGGCGGCATCGGCGCGCGCTCGCCGGTGATCCGCGCCGAGATCGCGTCTGCGCTCGCCCACCTGGGCGTCTCGCTGTCGGCGGCGGCCAACGAGCGCAACGCGCCGGTCCTCTCGCCACCCGGCGCGCCGTGCACCGTCCACCTCCTCCCCGCCGACGAAGAGGCCGCCATCGCCCGCCTTGCACCCACAGCATAAAGATCCGCAAACAACCGGGGCCTGGCCCCTTTGTTGTGGCCGGCAGCCGGACACGGCGGGCGGGGACCGCGTCTCGCGGGCGATGCCTCCGTACCGGCGACGGCACGGCGCCCGCACGGTGTTGCGCCATGCAGAGATACGAGGGCGGCGCCGGTGTCCTGATCGTGCTGACGGCGTGTCGTTTTTCGCCCGCCGCGAGCGCCGTCGCGGACGCCGGGCCGCTACAGGACAGCGTGGAGGCCGATCCGGGCGACGCGGCGGAAGATCCGGACGCGGACCTCGGTGTCGGCCTCGTCGACCTGCGGAGCGCGGGCCACTTCGCGATCCTCGGCGAGGCGGGGATCAGCGGCATCACCGCGACGGTGACAGGAGACCTGGGGGCGAGCCCGGTCGCGGCCACCTACATCACGGGGTTCGCCCTCACCGCCGACTCGACAAATCAATTCTGGCGCTCGGCGCAGGTCATCGGCGACGTCTACGCGGCGAGCGACGCCCCGCCGACGCCGACCACGCTCACCGTCGCGAACGCCGATCTCCAGCTCGCGATCACGGATGCCGCGAGCCGCCCGCCCGATGTCACCGGCCTCGGTTCGGGCGAGCTCGGCGGCCAGACGCTCGCCGCCGGCACGTACGCGTTCACCGGCGCGGCCCACGTCACGACGGACCTCGTGCTGGCGGGGGCCCCATCGGCCGTCTGGATCTTCCAGGTCGCGGGCGACCTCACGATGGCGGCCCACGCGCGCGTGCTGCTGTCCGGCGGCGCGCTGGCGAGCCACGTCTACTGGCAGGTCCGCGGCGCGACGACCCTCGCCGCGATGGCGCACCTCGAGGGCGTGCTGCTCACCGAGACCGCGTTCACCGGCGCGGCGGGCGCCTCGGTGCATGGCCGCGTCCTGGCGCAGACGTTTGCAAATGTCGACGGCTGCACCATCGTCGAGCCGGCCCCGTAGCGGTGTGCGCAGGCGCTCGTGGCGCGCGAGATGCACACGATCGCGGCATGAGCATCGAGAATCCCAACTCCACTGACGCGACCATCGGGCAGCCGCTGCGGATCCGGGTCGAAGCGCGGATCGCCGAGCTGACCGCGGCGCTCGAGGCGGCGACAAGTTCGGCGACGCTGCGGTCCGACCTCGAGATCGCGCTGAGCGAGGTCGAGCCGCTGCTGACCGGCGACCGCGACCACCTCCCGGCCGTCGTCGCCGTCGATCTGAATCGCTGGCTCGAGGCGAACAAACACCTGGCCGAGTTCCATCACCGCGCGCCGCCGACCGAGGCAGCGGACCCGACGGAAGGTCTGCCGGCCGACTGACCCGGAGACGAGCGCGCGCGATCCGAATCACCTCGAGGGGTACCGGGTCAGCTAGACGCGCGTCGCGCCGATCCGGAGCATCGGGAACGCCGGGAGCCCGGCGGACCAGATCTGGAACGGCTCCACGGACTCGACCCGGAGCCCCGCGCGGGCGAGCGCGCCGAGCGGGTTGCGGTTCATCCGACAGCCCTGTCCGTTCGCGGCGAGCCAGATCGGGTTCGCGAGCGACATGAGCGCGCCCGCGATGATACGCGGGCTGCGGACATGCTCGATCAGGCGCACTGCGCCGCCAGGACGCACCACGCGCGCCAGCTCTCGGCACGCCGCATCGACGTCGGTCACCGAGCACAGCACGAGCGCCAGCACGGCCGCGTTCATCGCGGCATCCGCGAGCGGCAAGGCCTCTGCGCGCGCGTCGAGCACGGTGATCGCTCGTCCCCGCGAAGCCGCCGCGTCCCGCGCGCGTGACGCGAGCTCGGCGTCCGGCTCGATGCACGTAACCCGCGCGTCGCCGCGGTAGCTCGCGAACATCGCGCCCGCGCCGCAGCCCACCTCGACGATGTCGCCGCGAAGGTCCGCCACGAGCGCGTCGCGTTGCTCGGCCAGCCCGGCCGCATCGGCGCGCGCGATCAGCGTGGTGTACAGCGTGTCCTGGCTCGCCTCGAGCTTGAGGGCGATGGTCGCCGGCGCGTGCAACGCGAAGTGAGCCAGCTCGCGGAGCATGCCGTCAGCCGAGCGCGTCCTCGAGCTCCGTCAGCGCCTCGCCCGTGAAGTCGAGCATGCGCTGGAGCGCCGGGACCGAGCGCCGACACGCGACGTACCCGAAGCCGAGCGCGCCGTCGTAGCTCGTGATGGTGATGTTGAGCGCGAGGTAGTCGACCGGGATCGAGACCGGGTAGCTCTCGTCGAGCCGCATGCCGTCGAGGAACAGCGGCGTCCGCGGCCCGGGCACGTTGGAGATGACGACGTTGTAGATCGGCCGCCGCTTCGCGTGGCCCGTCAGCATGCTCGCGCCCATCGGCGCGCTCATCGCCGCCGCGTGCGCCATGCGCTCGAGCTTGGACATCTTCTTGAGCTTGTCCTTCGCCGCCGTCGTCGATTCGATGACGCAGCGCAGCCGCGCGAGCGGGTCCTCGAGGTGCGTCGCGAGGTTCGCGAGCAGGATCGCGAGCTGATTGCCGCCCTCGTCGCCCTCGGCGCGCACCGAGACCGGCACCATCGCGATCAGCGGCTTGTCGGGCAGCGAGTTCTGCGCCACGAGGTACGAGCGGAGCGCGCCCGCGCAGACGGCGAGCGTGACGTCGTTGATCGTCGCGCCGGCCGTCTTGCCGATCGCCTTCACGCGCTCGAGCCCGAACGACTGCGCCGCGAACCGCCGCGAGCCCGAGATGCGTACGTTGAACATCGTCGGCGGCGCGTGGAACGGCTGCGCGTCGGAGCCGCCCTCGGTAGCCGAGCGCACGATCTCCCACAACCCGCTGCGGACGCCGGGCACGATCTCCGCGCCGGCCGTCAGCGCGCGCTCTATCAACGACGGGTGTGGCGCCTCGTGCGCCTCCTCGGAGGGCGCGGCGCCCTCGACGACGCGCCGCTGCCGCTTCTGCGCCCACATCGGCGGGCGCTGCTCGCGCGGATCCTCGCTCAGCACCGATTGCAGCATCCGCATCGCGGCGACGCCATCGAGCAGCGCGTGGTGCACCTTTGCGTAGAGCGCGATGCGCTTGTCGGCGAGACCCTCGATGACGTGGATCTCCCACATCGGCCGCGTGCGGTCCATCAGCGTGCCGTGCAAGCGCGACACGAGCGAGAGCAGCTCGCGGATGCGGCCCGGACGCGGCAGCGCGGAGTGGCGCAGGTGGTAGTCGAGCTCGAAGTCGCCGTCCTCTTCCCAGAACCAATGGCCGATCCGGAAGTGCGGGCGCTGGTTGAACGGGCGCTCGGTCGTCGTGTGCTCGCGCCACGACTCGACGAGCTTGCCGACGAAGTCATCGCCGGCGCCCTCCGGCGGCGTGTAGAGCTGGAGGCCGCCGACGTGCATCGGCTGCCGGCGGCCCTCGAGCCACAGGAACATCACATCTGTCGGTGACAGTGGCTTCATCTTCCCTCGCCCGGCCCGATCGTACCGCTACGCTCGCTGCGGCGCGCTCGCGGTGGCCAGGATCTCGGCGTTACGCACGATCCGTCCGAGCGCGGCGTCGGCCAGGTCGGGCGGCTCGGCGCTGGTCCTCGCGAGCGCCAGCGCGACGGCCGCGCGGGCCCGGGCGACCTCGGCCGCCGCGGGTAGGGCCGTGCGCTGGGCCGCCGCCGTCAAGGACGTCGAGAGCCGACGCGCGTAGGTCACGACGAAGACCCCCGCATCGGCGCCGTGCTGCACGCGCCGCGGCTCGGCGAGCATGCGCTCGAGCGATGTCTCGGCCTCGTCGAGGGCGACGCCGACGGCGCGGCGGGCGGCCGTCATCGCCTCGGCACTCCGGGGCGCTCCTGCAAGCGCGTCGAACGTGAGCTCGGCGTGGCGCGCGAGCGTCGTGTCGATGCGTGCGAGTGCCTCGGGGAGGCGGAGGTGTTCCCACGTGGGCGCGACGAGCGCGGCGGCGACGAACGCGATCGCGCCGCCCGCGGCCGCGTCGGCGATCCGCACGGCGGCCGTGTACCAGTCCGGGGTCCAGTGCGTGGCCACGAGGATGAAGACCGGCGTCAGGAACACGACAAACAGGCGATAGCTGCGCGGGCGCGTGACGACGGCGGCGACCGACAGCGGGATCATGAGCACGGCGAGGGCCAGCCGTGCCTGGACGGTCATCATGATCGCGACGGCGAGCGCGCTGCCGAGCACGGTGCCGACGACGCGCTCGATCGCGCGCGTGATGGTGGCGCCGGGGAACGGCTGGAGCACGGCGAGCGCGGTGACGGTGACCCACGCGCTGTGCGTCGGCGAGAGCCAGCGGCCGAGGCCGAACGCGACGGCCGCGGTGCCGGCGACGCGAACGGCGTGGCGAAAGATGGGCGAGCGCCACGCGAGCCCGTCGCGGAGGAGCTGGACGAGCTCCCGCACGCGCGACCGCGATCGGGGCAGGTGCATGGACGTCGACGCTTGCGGATCATCCGGCGCTGGCTCGCCGTCGAGATCGTGCGCGAGCGCGGCGGCCTCGCGGGCCGCCTGCACCACGCGCGTGGCGTGATCGCCGCGGAGCTCGGCGACCGCGGGCGCCGCCGGCGTCGGGCGGACGAGCCCCGGCGTCGCGAGCGCGACGGCCACGACGCGGTCCGCCGCCGCCGCCGCCGCGAGCGTCCCGGTCTCGCGAGCCGCCGCGGGCGTGGCCTCCAGCTCGTCGGCCGCCGCGATGAGCGCGAAGAATTGCTGCTCCGCATCGCCGAGCAAGACGCGCACGTTCGCGCCGACGCGACTCTCGCCCGCCCGGCGTGCGCGCATCGCGACCGCGACCGCGCGCGCGGCGTCGAGGCCGGCCCGGACCGCGCGCTGCTGCTGCCGCGCGAGCGCGTTCCAGTCGGCCGCGTCGACCGCCGCCGCCGCGACCAGGGCGTCCGCGTAGGTGGCGAGCGCGGCGTACACGGCCCCGACCGCACGCCGGACCGGCAGGTGCGTCCACACCGGCCAGACGACCGACGACAGCAGGAGCGCCCACGACGCGCCGGCGGCGAACAAGACCCCGTCGCACAGCGGGTCGGCGCCGTTGCTCGTCGACGCCGCGACCGCGGCCGCGACCACCAGCACGTTGCCCGCCGTCGAGGCCGCGCCGCCGAGCGCGCGGGCGAGCGAGGCCGCGAACGCGACCATCACCAGGATCCCGCCGGCCACGAGCGGCACCGCGACCATGCTCGCCGCCGCGGCGACCGCCGCGCCGCCGCACAGCGCGAAGATCGCCATGACGCCGCCGCGCCGCAGCCGCGTGCCACCCGGATCGGCGAGCGAACCGAGCCAGCCGCCGAGCGCGACCCAGGCCAGCTCTGGCCGTCCGAGCTGCCCGGCCAGGTAGAACGGCACGACCGTGGCGACGGCGGCGCGCAGGCCCTTGAGGATATCGGGGACGAGGGTCGCCAGTCGCGACCACGGCGACGTCGGCGTCTGCGTCGACGACGGGTTCACATCAAGACGACGGGCGCACACGTCGAGACGCCGGCGCCGACGATCTCGCGACCGCCCGCTTCCGTCGTGCTCTTGATCGTGCCGGGCGCGGCGTCATTGGGGCCGCCGATCTGGTAGACGCTCGTCGACGTCTCCGAGCCCTTCTCGAGGAACACCCAGAGGTCGCCACCGTACGCGGCGAACGCCCACGCGAGCGGCTGGCCCTTGATCGCCTTGAGCGAATACGTGACGTCGGCGGCGCCGGTCGCCTTGTTGAGCTTGTCGATGCGCGGCTTCGTCGCGTCGGGGAAGAAGCCCCACAGCTCCGCGTTGCTCGTTCCGGTCAGCTCCGGCCAGCCGGTGATCGTGCCGACCGTGGTCGCCTGGAACGAGCTGACGTCGAGCGTCGCCAGTGTGGCGTTCGAGGCCGTGTCCACGCCCTGGCCGCCGGCGATGAACAGCTGGTCCGTGGTGCCGCCGACCGCCGTCGTCGAGAAGCCCATGCCGAACTGCGTGAGCGCCGAGGTGCTCGTCCAGCTCGTCTGCGTGCAGGCGAGGGTGCCCGTCGCGAGGCCGGTCACCTGGTAGATGAGGCCCGACGCGTAGAGGACGTACGCGTTCGCGTCGCGATCGACGCCCATCGAGAACGGCTGGTCGCCGAGGGTGGGGTTGCAGACGCTGAGGTTGCCGACCTGCGTGAAGGCCTTGGTCGTCGGGTCGAACTTCGACAGCGTGTTCGCCGTGTCGACGACGTAGACGAACTGCGCCGCGACCGAGCAGCCGTTGTCGCTGCCGCCCCCACCACCGTCGCCACCGCCGCCACCGCTGCCGCTGCCGCCGCTGCCGCCATCGGGACCGTTGCCGTCATCACCGCTGCGCGAGTTGGGGTTACAGGCCGTGACGCCCGCGACGGTGGCGACGGTGAGCAGGACAGCAAACGTGCGAGAGGTGCGCATCGGGGGCGACGCTAGCACTCTGCTCGCGAGGCCTGAACTGAAAAAGTGGTGCAACAACCGGGGCCAGGAGGGTCGACCGACGCGGAAGCACGGGGTGAGCTGCCCCGCTCCCCCGACTGCGCGGCCGGGTGGTCCGGCGCTCGGTCTGCCCTGACCAGGTCGCGGCTCCGGGTGAAGTTTCGCGCGCGCGCATCGCCCAGGAACCCGCGAGGCGACGACGGACACCCCGGTCCGCTTCGCGCGGCGCGCGCTTCCCCCAACAGGCGACGGCGGCGGGGCAGGTTGCCGCGGCAGCTCGATCAGCCACCACATCGGTTCAGCCCCGTGCGCTTTCACGCAGAGTTCCGCCGTGTTCGGCGCGGTGCGCCGCGGGCCTCCCCGTTGCAAAGGCCTGACAGCTCATCGTCAAGGAGCTCTCGGTGATCAAGTACGGAATGAGTGTGGTGTTCGGAATCCTCGCCCTCGTCGCTCTGGCCGCCCCGGCCGCCGCGGAGGACACGTGGAGCAAGACCGTGGCGTTCTCGCGGTCCGATGCGACCGCGATCAAGGTGGTGGAGCCCGAGGGCTATCGCGTCAGCGTGACGGCGCCAGACGGCGTGCTGACGGACACGGCGCCCGCGGTCTTCAAGCTGCCGCCCGGCGACGCCTTCTATCTCGTGACGCTCACCGCGCCCGGCGGGGCGCAGTGGTCGAACAAGATCGAGGTGAAGAAGTACCAGACGACGGAGCTGCGCGTGAAGCACGTGGCCGCCGGGCCCGCGCCCGCGCCGGGGCCGGCTCCCGCCGCCGCGCGCACGTACATCGGCAGCGTCCGGAACAAGGTCGCCACGTGCGGCAAGAAGCTGGCGGCGCGCGTGGAGTTCATCAACGCGGCGGGCGCCGTGGTGAAGAACCTCGAGATCAAGGTGGGCGCGATGGACCAGGCCTCGCTCCCGGGCGGCGCGTACGACGTGCGCGCGTACGTGTGGGACGCGGGCGCGAACGACTGGACGTATCAGACGACGCAGAAGGCGCTGATCGACGCCGACAACTGGAGCGCGACGCTCGCCTGCGGCAAGGGCGCGCTCGAGATCCAGCTCGGCAAGTAGCCCCTCTACACGCCGTGGTCGTGCGCGCGCGGCGCGGCGTAGATGTCCGCGACGACCGCGTAATGATCGCTCGGCCACACGCCCGCCGTCGGCTCCGCGAGCGCGACGCGACAGCTCAGCGGCTCGCCGCGCAGGTGGCGCCCGGGCCCGCGCACGTAGCAGTAGTCGATGCGGCGCGACGGCTCGCGCGACCGCAGCGCGTACGGGTTCGCGCGGTCGTACGTGAAGCCGGGCGCGCCCGGGGCGGCCGTCGCATCCCAGCAATCGGCGAAGTAGACCGAGTCACCGCCGAGCGAACACAGGCCGCGCAGGAAGCGCATCTCGTCGGCATCGGGGTTCGCGTTGAAGTCGCCGAGCAGGACGGCGGGGGGCCCGCTCTCGGGGGCGAGCGCGTCCGCGTGGTCCGCGAGCGCGCGGACTTGGGCGCAGCGCGCGTGGCCCATGTGCGCCTGGAACGTCAGGTGCGTCACGAACACCGGCAGCGGGCCGTGCGGCGCCTCGACGCGCGCGAACGCCGCGGTTCGCGTATCGAGCCCGGGCGGCGAGGGGAGCGGTAGCGTGGCGACGTCGCCGAGCCGGTGGCGCGACAGGATCGCGTTGCCGAAGGTGAGGCCACCGCCGATGTGCCATGCGGGCGCGTAGTAGACGTGCCAGTCGGTGCCGGCGGCGATCTCGTCGGCCTGCGACGGCATGCCAGGGAAGCCGAGCACCTCCTGGAGGCCGATGACGTCGGCGTCGAGCGCGGCGAGCTGGTCGCGGATCAGCGGGAGCCGGTCGGCCCACGGGCCCTGCCGGTTCCAGATGTTGAACGAGACCACGCGCCAGATGTCGCTCCGCTCGAGGGCTTGCACGCGTTCATCATGCACCACGCGCTCGTCATGCACCCGCGTGGTAGGACATGGCGATGGCGGTGCCGCTCGTCCACGCGTCGGTCACGCTCGCCGCGGACGTGCGCCGGCTCGCCGTGGTCGCCGACACGCACAGCGCTCCGCACGCGGACACGGCGCGCTGGCTGCGTGCCTACGCGCCCGACGCGATCTTGCACGCGGGCGACATCGGCGAGCTGGGTGTGCTCGCGGACCTGCGCGCGATCGCCCCGGTGCACGCGGTGCGCGGCAACATCGACACGCGCGCGAACCAGCTGCCGGACGTGCTCACGCTCGAGATGAGCGGGCTGCGGATCTTGATGATGCACATCGCGGTGGCGGGGCCGCGGATCCGCGCCGATGCGGCGAAGCTCGCGCGCGCGGCGGCGGCGAAGCTGATCGTGTGCGGCCACTCGCACGTGCCGTTCCTGGCCGAGGAGCGCGGCCTGACCGTGTTCAACCCGGGCTCGGTGGGCCCGCGGCGGTTCGCGCTGCCGATCGTCTTCGGGACGCTCGAGCTGGCGGATGGGCGCGTGAGGCTCGCGCACGTCAGCTGCGAGACGGGCGAGCGCTGGCTGCCACCGGCGTACTGATCGCAGGTGCGATACGCGGACGCGGGCGATCGCGGTTGCCCTGCGGGCGGAGCGCACGCGATGATCCCGGGATGAAGGCTCTCCTGATCGCGATGACGGTCGTCGGCGCGGGGTGCGGCGGCAGCGGCGGCGGGCCTGATGGCACCGTCCCGGTCACCGATGGCGGGCCCGGCCGCGACGACGGCGGTAGCAGCGGCAGTAGCTCCGCCGGGAGCAACGCGAACCCGGACAGCGCGTGCGCGGCGGGTGTGCCCGCGGCGGGCCGGCCGGTGGACACCTCGACGCCCACGACGGTCGTCGGCACCGGCACGCCGGCGAGCTGCACGTTCGCGGCGCTCGACGCGGCCGTGAAGGCCGGGGGCATCATCACGTTCGCTTGCGGCGCCGCGCCGACGACGATCGCGGTCACGGCGACGCTCCAGCTGCCAACGACGAAGGACACCGTCATCGACGGCGGCGGCAAGATCACGCTCGACGGCGGCGGCGCGGTCGGCATCCTGCGGTTCGACAGCGCGAACTTCCAGGCGCTCGAGACGGTCGTCACCGTGCAGCACCTCGCGTTCGCGCACGGCGCGGTCGCCGGCTCCACGCCGATCCCCACCGCGCCCGCCCCGTGCTCGCAAGGCTTCAACGATGGCGAGGGCGGCGCGATCTACGTGCGCGACGGCAACCTGCGGGTGATCGACGCCCGGTTCACCGACAACCGCGCCGCGCCGCTCGGGCCCGACGTCGGCGGCGGCGCGATCCGCATGCTCGGCAGCAAGCACGGGCTCATCGTGGTCGGCAGCACGTTCCGCGGCAACGGGGCGAGCAACGGCGCGGCGATCGGCTGCCTGTTCTCGGAGATGGACCTCTACAACAGCGTCTTCGAGCAGAACACCGCGACCGGGCGCGACGCCAACAACAACGATCCCGCGCAGTGCAGCGCGATGAACAACGGCCAGAACGAGATCGGCTCGGGCGGCAACGGCGGCGCGGTCTACAGCGATGGCGCGTCGACGGACGCGAATCCGGTCAACGTGATCCTGTGCGGCGACAAGATCGTGAATAACGCGGCGGGCACGAACGCGTTCGGCGGCGGCCTGTTCTTCACGAGCAACAACTTCGGCGGCACGCTCGCCATCGCTGACACCACGATGACGGGCAACACCGGCGGCCACTGGACCAGCGTCCAGGCGGGCTCCGTCACCAATGCCGGCACCGCCGTGGGCACGAACGCGAAGAGCATCACCATCGAGAGCTCGACGCTGCAGGGCGTTCCCTGACCTGGGGACGGTGTCACACCTGTCAACCGGAGCCGGTGGACAGGTGTGA
>JANXOM010000418.1 GCA_025353585.1 Deltaproteobacteria bacterium | reverse complement strand
CTGCCGTTCGAGATGCACCAGATGGACGCGCTGTGGGGCCAGAAGGACTACGCGATCCAGGCGCCGTTCCTCGACACGCTCGCGACGAGCTACGACGCCGGCGTCTATCAGCTCGACTTCGGCGCTGACCCCGACGGCTCGCGCAAGACGATCAACGACTGGGTCGCCGACCAGACGGACGGCCACATCCAGGACCTCCTCGGCCCGCCCGACGTGACGGCGCTGACGCGGCTCGTGCTGACGAACGCGATCTATTTCCAGGCGGCGTGGGCCACGCCGTTCGATCCCGCCGACACCGCGCCCGCGGCCTTCACGACGGCGACCGGCACGTCCGTCAGCGTCCCCACGATGCACGAGACCGGCACCTACGCGTACGCCGCGACCGCGGACTTCCAGGCGCTCGAGCTCGGCTACGACGGCGGCGATCTCGCGCTCGACGTCCTCCTCCCGACGGGCACCGACGCGGCGGCGCTGACGACGTTCGAGGCGAGCCTCACGGGTGATCGCCTCGCGTCCATCCTGGGCTCGCTGACGGCGAACACGCAGGTGCAGCTCTCGCTGCCGAAGGCGAGCTTCACGGCCGCGCTGTCGCTCAAGGACACGCTGTCGGCGATGGGGATGCCGATCGCGTTCATCGCCGGGGCGGCGGACTTCACGGGCATCACGACGGTCGAGCCGCTCCACATCGACGCCGTCCAGCACAAGGGCTTCATCGCGATGAACGAGGACGGCACCCAGGCCGCCGCCGCCACCGCCGTCTCGGTCGGTGCCGGCGCCGCCGCGCCGGCCGGCGTGCTCATGCAGGTCAACCACCCCTACGTGATCCTGCTGCGCGACCTGAAGTTAGGTGCGATCCTCTTCGTCGGCCGCGTCAGCGACCCGTCGCAGAGCTAACTCGAGCGCGGATGAACCGGCAAGCCGCCGAGGACGCCAAGCCGGCGCCACGGTCGGAGGGATGAGGGCGAAGCTCCTCGACCTCTGAACTTGGCTCTTGGCTCGGCGGTCTGGCGGGTCATCTGGCGCGAGGATCTACGCGGTCGCCGCCGCGAAGAAGGCCTTGGCGCTGGCGGGCCGGTCGTTCGGCGCCTTGGCCAGGGCGGCCAGGATGGCGGCGTCGAGGGCCGGCGAGACGTCCTTGCGCAGCTGCGCGGGCGGCTGCGGCACCTCGGAGATGTGCGCGAAGCCGACCGCGATCGGGTTGTCGCCGGAGAACGGGGGGCGGCCGCAGACCAGGTGGTACGCGAGCGCGCCGAGGGCGTAGACATCGGTGCGCGCGTCTACCGGCTTGCCGCGCACCTGCTCGGGAGCCATGTAGTTCGGCGTGCCGAGCATCGCGCCGGTCGCCGTGAGCGAGTCGCCCGCGAGCGTGGTGGTCGCGAGCCCGAAGTCGATGATCTTCACCGCGCCTCGCTCGCCGACGAGGATGTTCCCCGGCTTCAAGTCGCGGTGGATGACGCCGGCCTGGTGCGCCGCTTCGAGGCCCTCGCAGATCTGGCGCAGGAGGTCCGTCACGTCGGACAACGGCACCACGCCGCGCTGCGCGATGATGTCGGCCAGCGTGCGACCGGCGAAGTACTCCATCGACAGATAGAGCAACCCCGGGCGCGCCTCGCCGAGATCGTGGATGCGGATCACGTGCGGCGAGCTGACCTTGCGCGCGTTCGCGGCCTCGCGGCGGAAGCGCGCGACCATCGCGATCTCGTCGGACGCGTACGCCGAGGAGATGACCTTGAGGGCCACGAGGTCATGGAGCACCTCGTCGTCGGCCAGGTAGACCGCGCCCATCCCGCCGCGTCCGAGCAACCGCTGGATGCGATACCGCTGCGCGAGGACCTGGCCCGGCTCGAGCGCCGTCGACAGCAGCGGCGACGGCTGCGTTGGCAACGCCGTCGCCGTGCGGTCGAGCGGGTTCGCCGGAGCCGGACCGCTCGCCGCCGCGGCGGGCGCGGCGGGCGCGTCGGGTGCCGCCAGCGGCGCGAGCCCGGCCGCCGAACGCTGCTGGCCATCGACCAGCCGCGCGATCTTCTGGTTCAGCTCGAAGTCCACGCTCGACACGATCGACTCGAGGTTCTCGACCCGCTCGCGCAGGAGCTTGTTCTCGCCCTCGAGCAGGAGCTGCGGCTTCCCGCCGCCGCTGACGAGCTGTCGCTCCTCGAGCTCGAGGCGCTTGGCGTCGTTCCTGTGCTTGCCGCGCAGCCAGATGATCACCGGCCCCACCGAGAACGCGCCCAACACCGAGACCAGGCCGATGACGTCCACTATTCGTAGGCTTCCATCGGCGGGCACGAGCAGACGAGGTTGCGATCACCGAACGCGTTATCGACGCGGGCGACGGTGGGCCAGTACTTGTGCACGCGCGTCCACGCCGCGGGGAACGCCGCCTGCTCGCGCGAGTACGGGTGGTCCCACTCGGTGCCGGTCACCGCGGCGGCCGTGTGCGGCGCGTTCTTGAGCGCGTTGTTCGTCCTGTCCATCGCGCCCGTCTCGATCGCCCGGATCTCCTCGCGAATCGCGATCATCGCCTCGCAGAACCGGTCGATCTCGCCCTTGGCCTCGCTCTCGGTCGGCTCGATCATCAGCGTCCCCGGCACGGGGAACGACATCGTCGGCGCGTGGAACCCGTAGTCCATCAGGCGCTTCGCGATGTCCTCGGCCTCGATGCCGGACAGCTTCTTGAACCCACGGCAATCGAGGATGAGCTCGTGGGCGACGCGGCCGTTGCGGCCCGAGAACAGCACGGGGTAATGCTCGCCGAGGCGATGCGCGATGTAGTTCGCGCCCAGGATCGCGACCTCGGTCGCGCGCCGCAGCCCGCCCTCGCCCATCATCGCGATGTACGCGAACGAGATCGGGAGGATCGACGCCGAGCCCCACGGCGCCGCGCTGACCGGACCGACCGGCTCGCTGCCCGGCGCCGCGAGCGGGTGCCCGGGCAAGAACGGGGCGAGGTGCGCCGCGACCGCGATCGGGCCCATGCCAGGACCGCCGCCGCCGTGCGGGATGCAGAACGTCTTGTGGAGGTTCAGGTGGCAGACGTCAGCGCCGATGTGGCCCGGCGAGGTCAGGCCGACCTGCGCGTTCATGTTCGCGCCGTCCATGTAGACCTGGCCGCCGCGCGCGTGGACGATCTCGCAGACGTCGCGGATGCCCTCCTCGAACACGCCGTGCGTCGACGGGTACGTCACCATCAGCGCGCCGAGATGATCGGCGTGCTTGTCGGCCTTCGCGCGGAGGTCGTTCAGATCGATCGTGCCGTCCGGCGCCGACGCCACGACGACGACCGTCATGCCCGCCATCACCGCCGAGGCCGGGTTCGTGCCGTGCGCGCTCTGCGGGATCAGGCACACCGTGCGGTGGCCGTTACCCTGCGCGAGGTGATAGCCGCGGATCGCGAGCAGGCCCGCGTACTCGCCCTGCGCGCCGGAGTTCGGCTGCAAGGACACCGCGGCGAAGCCCGTGATCTCGGCGAGCCAGCCCTCGAGGAGCTCGAACATCGCCTTGTAGCCGCCCCACTGCTCGGCCGGCGCGAACGGGTGCATGCGGCCGAACTCGGGCCACGTCACCGGCAGCATCTCCGTGGTCGCGTTGAGCTTCATCGTGCATGACCCGAGCGGGATCATGGACGTCGTGAGCGAGAGGTCCTTGGCCTGGAGGCGGTGGATGTAGCGCAGCAGCTCGTGCTCGGCGTGGTAGCGGTGAAACGTCGGGTGCTCGAGGATCGGCGACGTGCGCGCGAGGCTCGCGGGTAGCGCCGGGACCTCCGTGGCCGTGACGAGCTCGTCGAGATCGAACGGCAGCGCCTCGTGGCCGAGCGCGAACGCCTCGAGGAGGTCGTAGACGTCGGTGATGGTCGTGGTCTCGTCGCACGCGATGCCGACGCCGTCGTCGTAGCGGCGCAGGTTCAGGCCGTGCTCGAGCGCGCGTGCGATGACGTCGGCCTGCTTGTCGGCGTCGAGGTCGACGCGCAGCGTGTCGACGTACGTCCCCGGGCGGACGGCGACGCCCAGCCGCGCGAGGCCGGCCGCGACGATCGCCGCGTAGGCCCGCGTGCGCTTCGCGATCTGCGCGAGCCCGTCGGGTCCGTGGTAGACGCCGTACATCGACGCGATGACGGCGAGCAGCACCTGCGCGGTGCAGATGTTGGACGTCGCCTTCTCGCGGCGGATGTGCTGCTCGCGGGTCTGCAGCGCGAGGCGGTAGGCGACCTTGCCCTTGGCGTCGCGCGAGACGCCGATGATGCGGCCCGGGAGCTGGCGGCGGAAGTCCTCGCGCAGGGCCAGGAACGCGGCGTGGGGGCCGCCGAAGCCCATCGGGACGCCGAAGCGCTGGGTCGAGCCGACCGCGATGTCGGCGCCGAGCTCGCCCGGCGGCGTGAGCTGCACGAGCGCGAGCGGGTCGGTCGCCATGACGACGGCAGCGCCGGCGGCGTGCGTGCGCGCGATGAGGTCGCGGTGGTCGAGGACGCGGCCGTCCGTCGTCGGGTAGGAGAGCAAGATGCCGGCGGTCTCGGCGCCGAGCACGAAGTCCTCCGGGAGGGCGACGCGCAGGTCGACGCCGAGCGGCTCGGCGCGCGTCCGCATGACGGCGAGCGTCTGCGGGTGCGTGGCCGCGTCGGCCCAGAACACCACGCGCTTGCGCTCGGTGCGCTCGACGCACATGTTCATCGCCTCGGCGGCGGCGGTGGCCTCGTCGAGGAGCGAGGCGTTGGCCATCGGGAGCGCCGTCAGGTCCTCGACCATCGTCTGGAAGTTGACGAGCGCCTCGAGGCGGCCTTGCGAGATCTCGGCCTGGTACGGCGTGTACTGCGTGTACCAGCCCGGGTTCTCGAGGATGTTGCGCAGGATCACCGGCGGCGTGATCGTGTCGTGATAGCCCTGCCCGATGAACGACCGCATGACGATGTTGTCGGCGGCGAGGTTCTTGAGCTCCTCGAGGAGCTCGTGCTCGCCGAACGGCAGGCGCTCGCCGAGATCGAGCGGTTTGGGGAGCCGGATCGCGGGCGGGACGGTCGCGGCGGCGAGCTCTTCGAGAGACGCGTAGCCGAGGACGGCGAGCATCTCTTGGACCTCGCGATCCGAGGGACCGATGTGGCGACGGGCGAACGTGTCGGAAGGAGCCAGGACGTCGGGCTGCACGCCGGAAAACTACCATCTTGTTGGCGTCTGTCTCGGGCGCCGGCCGCCGCTCGGCGGTTAATCCGAGAAGATCATCAAGTAGCGCTCCGGGAAGTCCGCGAGCGCCATCAGCGATGCGCATTCGTCGCAGGGGACCAGCGGCGGCAACAGCGACCGCAGCTCGGCGCGATGGGCGACCGCGTCGATGAGCGGGGTGGCCTCTGCCCCGCAGCTCGGGCACGCGTACTGCGCGTGGAAGCTGGCGATCTGCACGGTCTTGCGCAGCTCGGGGATGAGGTTCATCTGCGTCATCATGACATCCGCCACGCGCTCGAGCGTCACGGGCGCCCCGCGCGCGGCGAGCGCCCGCGTCAGGCGGATCCACTCGCGCATGCCGATCGAGTTGACGAACGTGACGCCCGCCGTGTCGAGCACGAGCGCCCCCGCTGGCAGCTGCGCCGCCAGCTCGCCGAGCGTGACGCTGTCGTCGATCCGCCCCACCAGCACCACCCGTTGTCCGCTCACCTCCACGTCCAACCGCCCCCGCTTCATGCAGATCTCGTCCTCAGGGTGAAGCTGTGGAACGACGCCGTGCGCCCGAGCTCCGTCGGCTTGTAGCGCACGTCGAGGAGCGCGATCATCTCCGTCATCGCGTTCGCCTCGCTGCCCACGACCAGCTGGTTGCAGCACGCGTACGCGAGCGGCAGGCCCATCCCGCCCTCGCTGGAGCTCTGCTTCGCGCTGGGGGCGAGGCGCGCGCCGACGCTCCCCGGATCGAGCGAGCCCCACCGGTCGCGGACCTCGAGCGCCAGGTAGCGCGAGTCCGTCGCCCAGCGCAGCGTCACGATGTCGCGCCCGGTGAGCGCCCGCGGCTTCTCGCGGGCATCGGCGCTGCGAAACCGCGCGCCGGTGCCATCGACGGGCGCGGCGTACAGCGCGTTCGCGATGAGCTCGTCCGCGATGACGCTGACCAGCGAGCCGACGCGATCCGGGAGCCCGACGGCCACGACGTCGCGCGCGACCGTGGCCACCGCGTCGTCGCGATCGCGGCAGTCCTCCAGCGTGTAGCTGCGGACCTCGGCGCCCCAGGCCATGTACTTCTCGAGACCGAACACGTCGCCGCGCAGGAGCTTCTGCACGGTGGCGAGCAGCTCCTCGGCGAGCACGGGCATCGGGTGCGCGACAACGTGTCGCCAGCCGGCGACGAGCAACGTGTCGATCGCGCGCGCGTCGGCGGACGCGAGCCCTTCGCCCGGCACGGCGATCCACGCGCGCGCCTTGCGGAGCTGGAGATCAGGGCGCGCCTGCGCGAGGCTCGCGTCGACGATGGCGATCGCGGTCTCGTCGTCGCCGATCGCGGCGATCAGCGCGTCGACATCGGAGACGACGTCGACGGGGCACAGCGTCGCGCCGACCAGCCGCTGCAGGGCCCGCTGCGCCTTGCGGTCGGGATGCGCGACCACCACGCGTCCGGGGGGGGCCGTGGACGGCTGCACGGCTCTATTGTGCCGAAGTTCCGCTCCCAGCGGATCAATACAGGACGCCGAACGTGACCACGCCGCCGAAGTAGCGATCCGCCGCGCCGCCGACGTCGGGGCTGCTCGGGTCGCCATCGCGGCTGTTTGTCTGCGTGCCGTTGCCGGTGAACGCGAAGCCGAACGCGGCGAACTCGCCGAGGATCTGGATGGCGTAGCGCTCGTGGATGACGATATCGAGGCCGGCGCGGCCCTCGCCGCCCGTGACCTTGGCCTGGCCGTACTGGTTGGCGAGCTGGATCGGGCCCGCGTCGGTGACGAGGAACGCGCGCGCGTCGAGCACGAACGCGATGCTCGGGGTGAACGGCACGCGCAGGCCGACGCCGGGCTGGAAGCCTTTGTACTGGATGTCGGGGATGTCGATCAGCGTCGGATCGGCGAGGCCGCCGCGGTCGACGACGAAGGACCGCACGCCGTAGCTCACGCCGAGCGTGAGGGACGGGCTCGTCGCCTTCTGCCCGAAGCCGATGCGGAAGCGCGGGCCAAAGGAGAAGCGGCTCTGGTTCGCTTTCGCGGAGACGACCGTGCCGTCGGCGGCGACCGAGCGCAGGGTCAGCGATAGCGTCTTGTCGTAGTCGAACGCGATGCCGAGGCCGGCCGCCACGCTCTTCGGGTTCCCGATCGCGAGCGGGTAAAATTCGCCGTCCACGCGCGCGCCCGGGACCGCGCCGTTCTTGAACGGCTTCGGCGCCTGCGGGAAGTTGCGCGACGCGAACGAGAGCTGCCGCGCCGTGAGCGACGGCCCGAAGTCAACGCGTACGGCATCGCGGTTGGCCGTGCGCCCCGCCGTCGACGCGGGCTTGGCGTCGTCGTCGCTGCCGTCCCCCGCCTCGCCGCCGTCCTCACCCTCGGGCGGCTTCTTCGGCTTCTTGGGGTGCTTGGGCTTCGGCAGCGGCGTCTCGCCGCCCTCGCCGGTCGCGCCGTCGTCGCCGGCCTCGGGTGGCGGTTTTTTCGGGTGCTTCGGCTTCGCGGGCTCGTCGGGCGGCGTGCCGCCGTCCTCACCGCCGGCGTCGGGCGGCGGCTTCTTCGGGTGCTTGGGCTTGACCGGCTCCTCGGCCGGCTCCTCGGGCGCTGGATCCGCACCATCCGCGGACTCGACGACGCCGAGCTTCGACAGGATCGTCTTGCGCAGGGTCGCGCGGAACCTGTCCGAGGCCGCGTCCTTGAAGGAGAGCGTGAACGCCTTCGGCTTGACGGCGGTCTTCGTATAGATCTTGAGGTGGAGCGCCATCGGGTCGCCGCTGTCGAGCGTGCCCTTGATGACCGCGTCGGCCTGCGTCTCCTTGAGGAGCTTCTTCGCTTCCTTGTCCGTCAGCTCCTCGGACAGCTTCAGCTTGTCCTCCGCCTTCGTCGTCTCGCGCTTACCGACGACGGTGACGTCCGAGCTGATGGAGGCCTTGATCGCGGCGGCGACGCTATTGTCGTCGTCTCCTGCGATCGGTCCGATGACGACGCGCGTGGGCTTCGCGACCGCCAGCGACGGCCAGGCCACCAGCACCATGAGGAATACCAACAGAGGGCGGAACATGCCGAGCGTTGACTATACACGCACGTGTTGCATCGCCAGCCGCTTTGCTGCTTGCACATCCGGGCTTGCGAATGATCGCGACCCGTGGCCCGATGCCGGCATGGATCCCGTCGATCGTCGGAACCTCACCGTCACGGGCCGGCATCGCGCCGTGTCCGGCACGCACCTCGCGGTCGACGCCACGGGCTCGGAGGCCGGGGTCCTCGTGATCGTGACGCAAGCGTTCGGCCCGCGCGGCGATAACCTCGTCGGGATCACGGACGTCGAGTTCGACGGGTACCCTGCCGTGACGATCAAGCTGCGCGCGGATGGCCGCGAGGGCTTCGTGCACCTCTCGCCCATCCACGGCGATGGCCGCAAGAAGGGCATGACCGACATCCCGGGCGGCGCGCGCTGTGAGCTGCTCTGCCCCGTGTCGAACCAGGCGCTCGATCTCGTCGGCGAGGTCGAGGACGGCAGCAGCGCGCGCTACTACGCGATCTACCTCACGCCGCAGCTCTCGCGCGGCTCGATGGTCATGGTGTCCGACGTGTGGGGCCACTACCACTCGCGGATCATCGATGACTTCGAGCTCATCTCCGCCTGGGCGTCGCGCCACGACTAGGATCGACCAGGATCGACCAGGATCGACCAAGAGCGGTAGACTCGCGACCATGGCGTTCGGTGGCGACGGCGGTTGGTTGGCGGTGCGGACCTCGGATCAGGTCTGGGTGCTCCAGACGATCACGGACGATGCGGGCCCGCTCAAGCCAACCGGCTGGGACAAGGGCGTGAAGCGCGCCCTGGCTCGCCAGATCGCGTTCGCGTTCGGGCCGGTGCGTGACTGGGTCCTCGTCCTCGGAGGCACGCACGTGACCGAGTCGATCTTCTCGCTCGAGGCGCGCGTCACGCGGATGAGCCGGACGTTCGGCGAGGTCCAAGGCTTTCTCGACGACCAGCACGATCATCAGTATCGCTGGGTCCGCGCGGTCGACGGCGTGCTCGTCCGTTCGTTCTGGTCAGACGCCGGTCGCGTGCGCCGCGACCATGGCGAGTGCGCCGGCTTCGAAGCGCCCGGCGCGCCTGTCGGTGAGGCCGATGTCCTGCGCGCGGCCGCAGCCTGGAGCGTCGATCCGGCGACGCTTGTCGAGGACGAACGGCGCGTGGGACTCGCCTGCGCCCGGATCCTCATGCCCGACTGGGGGCCGGTCGAGCCGGTCCCGATCGCCGCCGTCGCCTCGCGCACGGAGGCCGAGCTCCACGCGATCTGGCTCTCGCGACAGGGCTGCCCGCGCTGCCGCGCCGAGCGGGTCGACTCGAACCCCGCGCCGGCGCGCGACGACGGCTACGATCGCACCGTCCAGTGCGAGACGTGCGGCGTGAACCTCCTGCTCCGCTACACCGCGGGCGACGGCTGGGCCACCCAGCCGGACGAGGCCGCACCGCGCATCACCAGCGTCGCGCGTCCGAGCCCGCTGCTCCCACCGTCGTATCTCCTCGAGCTCGCCGAGCGCGCAGCCGAGAAGGCCTCGCTCGAGGAGGCCGACGGCCACACGCCCTACCCGGACCGCCCGAGCTTCGCCTCGGAAGCGCTCGCTGCGCTCGACGAGCTCGAGAAGCACCGCGACTTCGTCATCCCGAACCGCGCCCGCTACTCCGAGCTCGTCCGCTGGCTGCGTACGCGCCTTGGCTGAGCCTGCGGCCTCCAGCCTCGCCTACAGATCCCACATGAAGAAGTACGCGCGCAAGTTCGCGTTCGCGAGCGGCTTCTTGATCCTCGCCTGCCCGAGCACGTCGGACACCACGCGCTCGAACAGCGGGCTCGCCACGATGAACGCGGCCCGCCAGCCGCGGAACCGCGCCGCCGCGCGACCGATCTCGTAGTACAGCGGCCCGAGCTCGGCCTCCTGCATGCGCTCGCCGTACGGCGGGTTCGAGAGCAACACCCCCGAGGTCGGCGCCGGCCGGCCGCGCTCGGCGGCGATCTCCGCGATCGTCTCCGGCGCCAGCTGCGCGATGTCTGCGCGCTGCCACGTGACGTCGCCCGTGACGCCCGCCTCCGCCGCGTTCGACTTCGCGTGCCCGAGGACGCCGATGTCGTGATCGCAGCCGACGACCAGCGGACGGCTGTCCCCGAACAGCGGCGCCGCATCGCCGGCCGGCCCCAGGCCGAGCGCGCGCAAGGTGGCGGAGCGGCGCGGCATCCCGCGCGCAGACAGCACGGCCTCGATCGGGATCGTGCCCGATCCGCACATCGGATCGACCAGCGCGTCCTTCCGCGGATCGAAGCGCGTCAGCATCACGAGCGTCGCGGCCAGGTGCTCGCGCAGCGGGGCCTCGCCGGCATCGCGCCGCCAGCCGCGCTGGGACAGCGAGCCGCCGCCGAGATCGATCGACACCACGACCTCGCCCGCCTCGTCGAGCCGCGCGACCCAGCGGTGCGCCGGCCGCTCGGGCTCGACGTGCCAGCGCAGCCCGCGCTTGTCCATGCCGTCGATGAGCGCGTTCTTCACCACGCCGACGACCTGGCGCTCGCCCGCCGCGAACTCCTCCACGCGGCGGGCCTCCACGCTGATGCCATCGCGGTCGCGCCCGAACGCCCGCGCGTCGGCGGCCACGTCGGCGACGAGCTCGTCGTAGAGCGGCTCGAGCCGCTGCGCCGTCGAGCGGTACACGTCCCACACGACGCGCGTCGGCGTGCGCATGTACGTCGTGGCCGCCCACGCGAGATCCGGGTCGAACGGATACACGAGCTGCCCGAGGCCTTCCTTGCGCGGCTCCGGCGGCCGCTTCTTGAGGGCCCGCTGCGCCACGCGCACGAGCTCGGCGTGCATGACGACGTTCGTCTGCGTGGAGCCCACGATGCGCAGCTCGGAGATGATCACGCGGGGGTCCCGTTGAGAGTCGCCAGCAGGCCGGCGTCGGCGAAGAAGCGCTTGTGCATGTACAGCCCTCGTTGATCGGTGCCGGCGGGGCCCTTGGGGCGCAGGTGCAAGTAGCGGCGCGCGAGCCCCCGGACGTGCGCGTCGCCCTCGAGCAAGTACCACGAGACGAGGGCCGCATCGCCATCGCCGACGTCCGCGCGCGCGAGCCAGAGCGTGTGGGCGAGCTTGCTGGCCGCCTCCAGGTGCAGCATCGCGATGGCGGGGTCCTCGACGACCCGCCACAGGCCGCTCGGATCGCGGGCCACGGGTACGGTCTTGATCTCGACGTCGCCGCGCCAGTCGGGCTCGCCCTGGCCGCGCTCGACCACGCCGAGGAGGGCCGCCGCGCGGAGGCCCCACGCGCCCTTGTCCACGCCGCGCTGCCCGAGGCGGACGCCCAGCGCGCGGTCGGCGGCGAGCAAGAGCTCGTCGAGCGAGTCCGGCTCTTCGAGCGGCGGCGCGGCGGCGACGGCGTCGGGGATCGGCCGGGGCCAGCGCGGGCTCGGCGGATAGAGGCCGCGCGCGGGGGCCTGGATCACGAGGTGACCGCCGAGGACCACGGGCCGCGGTTGCAGCGCAGCCGAGACGGCCACGCCGTTGCGCTCGCGGGCGGCGCCGACATTCCAGAGCTGCGCGCGGAGCTCGGGCGAGCGCGTGTCCGTCGGGAGCTGGAGCCGGCGCGCGACGTGGGCGAGCTCGCCGCGGGTCAGCGCGTTGAGGAGGCCGCACAGGTCGTCGGTGTAGCGAGCGCGCGTGACCTCGGTGGCCTCCGCGACGTCGAGGGCAGCGCGCGGCCCGGGCGCCGAGAACCGGACGGCATCGGCGCGCGCGAACAGACCGAGGCGCAACGCGGCGACGCGCCGGACGGCCGCGGCGGGCAGGAGCCCGATCATGTGCTCGGCGGCGTTCACGCGAGGGCGCATGGTACCGTGCGCGCGTGCGGCGGGTCCTCTTGTGCGCGGCGCTGGTGGGGGGATGCGGGGCCGCGATCTCGTGCGCGCCGAGCGTGGATGGCGTCGCGGAGCGCCAGCGCGCGGTCGACACGGACGACGGCGCGCACCTCGCGGCGGCGCTCGGGGCATTGCCGGGCGTGGTGAGCGCGCAGGCGACGGTGCGGCGGGTCATCGATGATCCGCTGCGGCCGCACGCGGGCGCCGCCGGCGCGGCCACCGCGGCGGTCCTGATCGTCATCGATGACCACGCGGACCGCGCGCAGACCCTGGCCACCGCGCGTCAGCTCGCGCGCGGGGTCGCGCCCGACGTCACCGATCCGCAGCTCGTCGTGGCGCTGTCCGACCCGCGCCCCGCCCTTGCCCACGTCGGCCCGTTCGAGGTCGTCGCCTCGTCCCGCCGGCCGCTGATCCTCACGCTCGCGGTCGCGCTCGCGGCGATCGCCGGGCTCGCGCTCGCCCTCGCGCGCTACGCGCGGCGCGGCAGCAGCGCCCAGTAGTCGAGCTCGAGCACGATCCGCGGCTCCTTCGTACCCGAGAGCAGCGCCGGCACGGACGGCAGCTCGCTCGCCTTCACGTTCTTGACCGCGGACAACTTCAGTCGCAACGCGCCGACGTCGCGCCGGCCCGGCAGCGGGGCGCCCTCGATGACCTCGGTGAACGCGCGGATCGTGTCGCCGCCGAAGGTCGGGGCCACGTGGGCTCCGCCGTTCCAGGCCGCGATCCGCAGCGCCGCGCCGAGCCCGTTCTGCGCGAGCGCCATCGCCACGCTGATCACGTGCCCGCCGTAGACGATCCGCTTGCCGAACCGCGAGTCCTTCGCGCCCCACGCGTCGAAGTGGACCTGCGCGGTGTTGTGGTAGAGGCGCGTCGCCTGGACGTGGTCGGCCTCCTCGATCGTCATCGCGTCGGGGTGGTCGAGCCGCTCGCCGGGGATGTAGTCGTCCCACCACGCGGCGGTGCCGATCGCCCACGCGAGATCCGGCAGGCGCTGCAGGTTCATGACGTCCGGGACGGGCAGCCGCTCCGGCGTCACGACCGCCGGCAACGTCGGCACCTTGTTGACGCCGACGGCCTTCGACTTGTCTTGCTTCGGGACCATGACCCAGCGGACGAACGAGAGGACCTCCTGCCCTTTCTGGTTCGTGCCGCGCGTGCGCACGTAGACCACGCCGGCCTCGCCGCTCGAGACCTCGCGCAGGCCGATGACCTCGCTCTCGGCGACGAGCGTGTCGCCGGGATAGACGGGCCGCAGGAAGCGGACGTCCGCGTAGCCGAGGTTGGCCGTCGCGTTATGCGAGACGTCCGGCACGGACTTGCCGAACACGATGTGGAACACGAGCAGGTCGGGGATGACCTCGCGCTGAAAGCCGAGCGAGCGCGCGAGCTCCGTCGACGATGCCAGCGGGTGCCGGTCGCCGGTCAGCGCCATGTACGTCGAGATGTCGCCGCCGTGCAGCGTCCGCGGGATGGCGTGGACGAGCTGCTGGCCGATCTCGAAGTCCTCGAAGTACCTACCGGTCGCGACCTTGATCACGGGGCCGCGACGCTAACACGCACGGCGCGGGTTATTCGGAGAGCAGGTAGCTGTAGTTCACGGTCTGCGGACCGCCGTCCCACGGCGGGAACGAGACGCCCTGCGCGAGGCTCGACACGCACTGGCCCTCGGGGGTGCCCGCGAACACGCCGCCCACGGTGACCTTCGTGACCTTGCCCGACGGCGCGACGGTGAGCTTCACCGACGCCTGGCCCTGGGTGCCCTTGTAGCAACCCTGCGCCTGCTTCGTGAGCGCGCCCATGCCGTGCGTGATGTCCTCGGTCGAGAGGGACTTCTTCGCGAGCGTCGGCGCGGCTTCCTTCTTCGTGCCGTCTTGCACGCCGGCCTCCTTGAGGAGGTCGTCGAAGGACGGGTCACCGTTGCCCTTGGTCCCGCCGGGCGCCTTGGGCACCTCGCCCTTGCTCGGGGTCTCGATGATGGTCGCGGTGACGGTGGTGTGGTCGTCGGCCTTGCCGCTGCCCTTGCCCGCCGCGGGCTTCTTGCCGTGGGCCGTGGCGGACGCCGGCCCCGCATCGCCCGCCGGCGGCACGACGACCGCGGCGCTGCCTTCTCCACCGGCGGCGCCCGTCGCGGCGACCTCGACCGGCGCCGGCGCCGCGGCAGGCGCGGCGATCGCCTCCGCCGTCGCACGCGCGGTCGGCGGGGGCGGCGCACTCTGCGCGACGGCCTGCGGGGCCTGCGCGGCCTCTCCGCCGCGGCGCGAGCTCACCATGAGCACGACGCCCGCGGCGGCCGCGAGGCCGATGCCGACGAGCGCGATCGTGCGCGTGTTGTTCGAGTTCGCGGGCGCCTTCCCCGGCGCCTTGAACGCGGGGACCGCCGCGATCGCGGCGACCGGCTTCGCGACCGTCGCGGCGACGACCGCGGCCACGGCCGCCTTGTCGTCATCCCGCGCGGCGGGGCCGGCCTTCGCCTCGACCGGCGCGGCTTTCTTGACGGCCTTCGCCGCCTTGTCCTTCGCCTTGGTCTCGGCGGCCGATGGCAGCTCGGCGAGCGCCGGCAGCGACACCATCTTCGCGGGCTCCGGCAGCGCGATGCCGCGGAAGCTGCCCGACGACGACGCGAGGACGTCCTCCGTCGATGGCTGCGCCGTGACCTTCTTCGACAGTCGCTTCTTGGTCGTTTCGGCCAGGCTGCGGATGTCGTGCAGGCCCGAGTCGTCCGCGGAAGAAGGGGGGGCGGTCATCGTTTCGTTTTGATCCTTACCCGGCGTTTCGGTTTGCATCGCGGTGACCTCCAGGCGCGGAAGAATCTGGTTCGGGAGCGCTTCGAAATAACCCGCCGGAACTTGCTCGTCCAGGGATTTCATCGCGGCGCGCAGCCGGTCATCCAGCCTGGCGTCGTCGGTCGCGTCGTCAGACATGGTTACCTCCGCACCTGGGCTGGGGTGGTCGCCGGCTTCGGGGCCGGCGCGTCGTCGTCATCGGCGGCGAGGCGGAGACGGAGCAAGCGGCGCGCTTCGTTCACGCGCCACGCGACCGTTCCTTCGGGGATCTCGAGGATCTCCGCGATCTGCTTGTGCGGCAGCTCCTCGATCGTCGCGAGCACGAGCGTGACGCGCAGCGTGGCCGACAGCTCGCTGATCGCGGTCATCACGCGCGCGACCTCCCCGGTCTGCTCGCGTTGCACGTCCGGAGCGACGACCTCGGCCCCGAGCGCCTCGGGCCGGCCGCCGACATGCTCGGCCTCGGTTCCGCTCTTTGCCGCCAGCGCGGCGCCGCGCTTGCCCGAGCGCATCGCGTTGAGCGCGGTGTTGATCGTGATGCGGTAGAGCCACGTGAAGAAGTCGGCACGGCCATCGAAGCTCGCGAGCCCCCGATAGGCGCGGACGAACGCTTCCTGCGTCGCGTCGTCGGCGTCGCTGTGATTTCCGAGGAGGTGGAGGGCTGCGGCGTACACGCGTTTTTGATGGCGCCGGACGAGGCGCCCGAAAGCTTCGCGGTCGCCTTGCCGCGCCCGGTCCAGGTCGGGATCCGCGTCACCCATGGCCGGGCACTATAAGGGGACCTGTGGATGAGACAACGCCAGAATGCCCCAACTTGGGTCGGGGCCTGGATTTGTCGAACCGGTCCAGCGGGCCCAGCTCAGCGCCTGCGATCGGCTTCGAACAGCCGGGGCGCGAGCGCGGCCGCGAGCTCCGCGAGCCCGGCCAGCGCACGGGCGGCCTCGGCCTGCGCGACGAGGCGCGCGCGGGCGCGCTCGACCCCTGCGATGCCGGCGTCGGACGCGCGCTGGCGCGGCGGCAGCTCCACGAGCGCGAGGGGGTCGGCGCCGCCGAGCGCGCCGCGCAAGACCGCGATCCGTACGCGCGCCTCGCGGAGTGCATCGGCGACGTCATCGGCGTACGCCGCCACGAGCGCGGCCGAGCCGCCGGCGACCAGGGCGTCGAGCTCCACCAGCGCGAGGTCGCGCAGCCGGCTCGCGAGGGCCTCGTCGTCGACGGGGACCGCCGCGCCCGCCGCCGGGCTCACTTCTTGGCGTCCCCGCCCGCGTCCACCGCGCCGGCCGCGGTCGCCGCGAGGAGCTTCTGCTTGGCCGCGCGCTGCTCCTCTACCTTCGCCTTGAGCGCCGCGAGCGCGTCGTCGTGGCCGCCGCCGACGTCGGTGCCGCTCTCGAGCGCCCGGTGCGCGGCGCCCGTGATGGCGGCCTCGAGCGCGGCCCCGCCGCCGTCCTCGCCGCGCATCGCCGCGTCGACCTCGGACTGGATCGCCTCGGAGTCGATGCGGTCCTCGGCCGCCGCGAAGCGGTCCCACACCGACGAGTCGTTGCCGAACGCATCGCCCCCGGGCGCGCGGGCGGCGGCCAGCTGCGTCGCGAGCGTGCCCTTGCGCATCTTCAGCATGGCGAGCTTGGTCTCGAACTCCTTGCGGCTCTTGTTGAGCTGCACGGCGTAGCCGGTGGCCTCGAGCTTGTCGCGCTCGATCTTCGCCGCCTCGGTCTCGGCAGCCTTCTTCTCCTTGAGCGCGAGCTTCGCCGACTCGTCGTCGCCGGCCTTGATCGCGACCATCGCGCGGCGCTCCCACTCGGTCGCGCGCGCCTTGAACTTCTCGACGTCCGCCTCGAGCGTCTTCGCGGTCGCCTTGTAGGTCACGAGCTCGGCGAGCGCCTTCTTGCGGCCCTCCTCGAGCTCCAGGATCGCCATCTCGACCTCCTTCGCGGGATCGATCGCCTTGTCGATCGCGGCGTTCGCCTTGCTCGAGATGCCGGTCTTGATCCGCGAGAAGATGCCCATAGCGTGCGGTTATAGCTCAGTCTTTACCGAGGCCATACTTGCGATAGCGCTGGCGGAACTGGTCGTACGTCATGCCGAGGAGCTGCGCGGCCTCCTTCTGCTTGAAGCGCGTGCGCTCGAGAGCGTCGCGGCAGAGCCAGGCCTCGAACGCGTCGACGCGGTCGGGCAGCGCGAGGCGCGGGTCGTCGGTGAACGCCTGGCCATCGGCGGGCGCGCCCTGGGCCTCCGGCGGCAGCGCGCCGTCGATGTCGGCCCCGGAGAGCACCTCGCTCTGCGCCATGTACACGGCGCGCTCGACGACGTTCTTCAGCTCGCGCACGTTGCCCGGGTAGTCGTACTGCGCGAGGCGGTCGAGGGCGCCGGCGCTGATCTCCTTGACGTTGATCCCGGCGACCTCCTGCCGAAACCGCCCGAGGAAGTACACGGCGAGCACCGGTACGTCCTGCATGCGCGACGACAAGGACGGCAGCGTGATCGTCTCGAACGCGAGCCGGTCGTACAGATCGGCGCGGAACTTTCCCTCCGCGATCGCCTTCTTCAGATCCGCGTTCGTCGCCGCGATGACGCGGACGTTGACCTGGATCGACTCGCTGCCCGCGACGCGCTCGAACCGCTGGTACTCGAGGACGCGCAGGATCTTGGCCTGGAAGTCCATCGACATGTTCCCGATCTCGTCGAGGAACAGCGTGCCGCCGTCGGCGAGCTCGAACTTGCCCTCCTTCTGCTTCGTGGCGCCGGTGAACGCGCCCTCCTCGTGTCCGAACAGCTCGCTCTCGAGGAGGCTCTCGGCGACGGCCGCGCAGTTGATCGTGATGAACGGCTCGCTCGCTCGCGGCGACAGCGTGTGGATCGCGCGCGCGTCGAGCTCCTTGCCCGTGCCCCGCGGGCCGAGCACGAGCACCGGCCGCGGCACCGGCGCGACCTTCTCGATCTTGGAGAGCACGTTCTGCATGAGCGGCGAGTCGCCGACGATCGCCCAGCGCCGGCCGGCCGCCTTGCGCAGACGCTCGTTCGTCGCGCGCAGCTCGCGGTTCTCGTCCTCGAGGCGCTTGCGGTCGAGCGCGTGCTGCAAGATCCGCTCGACCTTCTCGACGCTGATCTCGAGCTTGTCCTCGAGGTACGGGTCCTTCGTGATGAAGTCGACCGCCCCGGCCTTCACGGCGGCGACCGCGTCGTCGATCGCGCCGTGGCCGGTGAGGATGATGATCGGCAGCTCGGCGCGGCTCGCGTGGATGGCGCGGCAGATCTCGATGCCGCTGCGGCGGCCGGGCCCCAGGTCGAGATCGAGGACGACGAGATCCGCCTCGTTGCGCGCGAGCCACGCGATGGCATCCTCGCCGTCGTCGAAGCCGACGACGTTGCCGCCGCGCGCGCGGAACACGTCGCCCAGCAGGCGCCGGACCTCGGCCTGGTCATCGACGCAGACGATCGTCCCGAGCGTCAGGGCCACTAGGACACGCTCCGCTCGGCGATCGTCCACAGCGGCAACGACGCGAGGCCGCTCTTGTCCGTCGGCAGCGTGATGGTGATGGTGGTGCCGTGGCGCGCGAGCGAGTCGTCCGAGTCGACGGTGATGCGGCCGTGGTGCGCGGCGACGACGCGCTCGGCGATCGCGAGGCCGACGCCGGAGCCGGTCTCCTTCGTGGTGAAGCCGGGCACGAACAGGCGGCCGAGGTGCGCGCGCGGGATGCCGGGCCCCGTGTCGGCGACGACGACCTCGACGAGCGGCGCGGTGGAGCCGCCCGGGGCGATGATGGCGCGCACGCGGACGACGACATCGCCGCTCGACGCCGCGCACGCCTCCGCCGCGTTCGAGACGACGTTCAGGAGCGCCTCGCGGAGCAGCATGCGATCGCCGCGCACGTCGGGGAGCCCGGCGGCCTGCTCGAGCGCGATCGAGACGTGCTGGCTGCGGGCCTGCGCCGCGACGACGACCTCGTGCAGGAGCGACGAGATGGGGACGAGCTCGACGGTCGGCGTGGGCGCCTGCATCGAGCGGAGATAGAGCGCCCACTCCTCGTAGAGCGCGGTCACGTCCTTCTCGAGCTCGCGCAGCTTGTCGGTCACGGGCTCCGTCTTCTCGGCGAGCTTGCGCGCGCTGCGCGTGCGCGCGCCGATGATCCCGAGGAGGTTCTTCACGCGGTGGCCGTGCGCGTACACGCCGGCGAGGACGTCGTGGCGCGCGACCTCGGCCGTCGCCGTGACGAGCCGCGGGGCGACGCCAGCGGCCGCGCTGCCCGCGCCCGGGTTCGCGGCGTCGAGCAAGCGGCCCACCACGACGCCGAGGCTGGGCGACGACGCGTCGAGCATGCGCGCGGCGTTGCGCCACGCGAGGCCGTGGCTCGAGTCGATGCGGAGCGCGCGCTCGATCTCGGCGAGCGCGCCGGTCTGATCGCCGCGCTCGAGCATGAGCAGCGCGAGGCGGCACGCGGCGCCGGTGTGGCCGGGCTGGAACGCGAGCCCGCGGCGGTACGCGGCCTCGGCGCGATCGCGCGTGGCCGGATCGTCCTCGCACAGCGACGCGTGCAGGAACTGGAGGCGGGCGCGGTCGCTGGCGGCGAGCGCGTCGCCGGTCGTATCGAGCGTCAGCGCCTCGAGCTCGGCGAGGAGCACGGCGTGCTCGGCGCGGGGCAAGGTCGACTTGGTGCGCGCGCGCCGCTCGAGGCGGCGGAGGCGAATCCCGGGGTCGGTGGCGCCGGTCTCGAGGGCGGCGAGGGCCGCGTCGATCTCGGCGTCGGTGACGGCGCTGTCCCCCGCGGCCTGGCGCGCGGCGAGGAGCGCCGCGGTGCACGCGGCCCGGCCCGCGCCGGCGGGGGCGGCGGCGATGGTGGCCAGCGCGTCCACCGCACGCTCGTGCGTGACCACCGCCGTCGCGATCTCCTCCACCAGCCCCACGTCGACGGAGTGGCTATTCCCCGCGGCGAGCGCGGCGTCGAAAGCGGCCCCGGCCTGGGC
This sequence comes from Deltaproteobacteria bacterium, assembly GCA_025353585.1. Classification (GTDB taxonomy): domain Bacteria; phylum Myxococcota_A; class Polyangia; order Haliangiales; family Haliangiaceae; genus JABFXX01. Next base: position 7,199 of record JANXOM010000418.1, on the reverse strand, counting down.
GGCGGCTCCCTGCCCGTCGCCGGTCGCGTGGGCGGCGCGCGCGAGCTCGAGGTGGGCCCGGGCCCGCTCCCACGGCGCGATGCGTGCCTGGTCGAGCGACGCGAGCAGCGACATCCGCGCGGCGCCGACCTCGCCGGCGGCGAGCTGCGTGCGGCCGAGGAGGATGCGCGTCGACGGGCCCGGCGCCCGCTTCGCCGCGGCCACGGCGTGCGCCCGCGCGGCGACGGCATCGCCCTGCGCGAGCGCGAGCTCGGCGAGCCGGACGGCGGCGTCGGGCGTGGTGCTCGCGGTGTGGGCGCGCGCGAGGGCGCTGCGCGCCGCGGCGGGGAGGCCGAGGGCCCAGTATCGCTCGCCCAGCTCGAGCAGATCGGACATCGACGAGGACGGTACCAGATGTCAGCGACGACGACGGAGCGCCAGGGCGACGACCCCGAGCCCGAAGACCGCGAGGCCAGCGTCACCACCGCCCGCCTCGCAGCACCCGCCGCCCTCGCTCGTCGTCCCGACCGTCCCGTCCGCGCCGACCGGCGGCAGGTCATCCGGGGAGGGCGAGGTGCCGTAGTACACGCAGCTCACCGCAGGGACGCCGGGTCCGCCGAACGAGAAGCCCGTCGCCGAGCTCTGTCCCGGCGCGTACGCGGTCGGCAGGGTGACCGTCCCTTGCTGCAGCTCCGCCGGGAGCTGCGCGGAGCCCGAGCCGATCGTGTAGACGTCCGCGTAGCTCGCCGCGCCCGCCGACGAGCCGAACATGCCCGTGCCCATCTCCGTGCATGGCATCGGCTCGCTGCCCGCCGCGACCTCGCCGAACCACTGCGTGAAGTCACCGTGCGTGTAGCGCCCGGTCCACTCGGTGTCCGGGTAATAGCCCATGTCGTCGCCGTCGTACGTCAGCCACCAGCGCGCGTCGGCGCGATGCTCGATCTGGAACGTGTGCGGCGTCGGGCCGGGTTCGACCGCCATGCCCGGCATGTGCGTCGCCGACACCTGCACCCAGCCGCAGCCGTTGTAACAAGTGCCGACGCCGTCGATCCAGTGGAAGGCGAACAGGTGGGGCGCTGTGTCGGCCGCGTTCACGCCCGGATCGATGTTCCAGCCGATCTCGATGATCTGCTTGTTGTCGTCCGACTCGACCGCGATCTCCGCGAGCGAGTGGTAGTCGACGGTCGAGACCTTCGGCTCGGCCTGCACCATCGACGCGCCCGCCCCCGCCATCACCTTCTCCTGCAGGAAGGCGACGTAGAAGTAGCCAGAGCTATCTGCCTGCGGCTGCGCGCCCGGGAGGTGAAACGGCGGATGCTCGCGCGGCACGTAGCGCGGCGTGACCTGCAGCGGCGGTACGGCCGGCTCCGCGAGCGCGCTCGCCGGGGCGAGCATGGCGGCCAGCGCGAGGGCGCGCGCGCGCCCGCTCACGCGAGGAGCTTCCGGCGCGCGGCGAGGTGCGCTTCGAGGTGAGCGAGCTCCGCGGTGAAGTCGCCGTGCAGCTGCCCGCGATAGTCGGCGTGGTTACCCGCCTCGCGGAGCGCGGCGAGCGCCGCCTCCATCTCCGTGGCGTCGTCCGTGAACCGACCGCGGACGGACGCGTGCATCTCGCTGAACGTCAGATAGAAGTCCTGCAGCATGTCGCCCTGACGCAGCGGCGTGACGTTGCCGAGGCGACCATCGGCCATCCGGTCGAAGTACATCGAGACCTTGTAGAGCGGGCCGGCGACCTTGTGAGTCATGATCACGAGGTAGGCGGACAGGATGACAACGAGGCCAATGCCGACGCCGACCATCTTGTAGACGAGCATGCGGTCATCGGCCTCGAGGCCGTTCGCGACCTCCTTGAAGTCCGACTTGTCGAAGTCGCCGCCCTGCCCGAGCTCCGCGAGGTCCTTCACGATCGACGCGGAGGCGGTGTGCCGCTGGTTGTAGATGAGCCAGCCGAGCGCGCCGGCGATGAGGCCGGACAGGATCGTCACGAACAGCAGATACGGGAGCTGCAGCTTCGCGTCGAGGAGGTAGTTCGACAGCTTGCGCTTGTAGACCGGCCGCGGGCCGGGTGGGGCCGCGGGCCGGGCATCGGCGGGCCGGGGTGTGGTCGGCTCAGACAAGGGCCTTCTCCTTTCGCGCGAGGACCGCGCGCAGCGAGACGATCGCGGCGTGCTCGCCGAGGCCCGACGCCTCGGCCGCGGCGATGGCGCCCTGGATGCGCGCGATGTCCGCCTTCTCGAGCGTGACCATGCCGGCGTGCGCGGCCTTGAAGTGCTCGTAGAAGTCGACGAGCTGGTCGCCCTTGCGCAGGTTCCACACCTTGTCGAAGCGGCCCTCGCGCATCTTGTTGAGGTAGAGGCTGACCTTGAACAGCGGGCCGGCGACCTTGTGGGTCATCTTGATGCCGTAGACAGCGAGCCCGATGACGAGCGCGAGGCCCGTCAGCAGCAGCACGATGAAGATGCGCAGGCGCCCGAACTCGAGGTGCCCGAACTGGATCTGCTGCGCCACGGCGCAGACGCGGTTGCCGAAGACCTCGGCCTGCTGCTTGTGGAGGCGCGACAGGAGCTCGGCGGCCGTGAGCACCGGCTGTGCCGGCAGGGCCGACACGGGCTGGGGCACCATCGTCATCTCGCTGTTGTCGAGCTGGACGTGCGGACGGCGGCGGACGGGCTCGCTGTCCGCGCTGCCGGCGGCCGAACCGCTCCCTGTCGCCGCGTCGCTGCCCGCGCCCGCGCCGCCCTCGGCCGAACCCGCCGACCCGAGCGTCGCCGAGCCAGTCGTCGCCGAGCCGTCGCCGTCGTCGAGGTGCATCGGCGTCCGCGGCCGGACGTCCTCGTCCTTTGGCGGCACGACCTCGAGCGGGCCGCACTCGCCGCCGCGGACGCTGGCCATCCCGACCTTCGTGCCTTCGTTCGCTTCCTTCATCACCCAGAGCCCGAGCCCGATCATCAGCAGGCTCGAGAGCCCGACCATGAACAGCGTGAACTGGAGCTGGTACCTCTTGTTGATCAGGAGGTTCTTCCAGCTTCGCTTGTACCCGCGGTCGCCGCCGCCAGCCGGTCCAGCCATTAGGGCACCTTCGATTTGATCGTCGGAACGATCTTCTTCCGGATCAAGTCTTCGACCACGGCCTGCACGCAATCCCCACGGGCCAACGCCTCGTCCTTCGGCGACGTGCTCGCCTGGACGGACGCGCCCCCGTTCAGGAAGCCGAACACGCTCTTGTCGGGAAAGCTCGCGAGCAACATGCTGATCTTACAGGAAACCGTCGCGGTGGATCCGTCCTCTTTGATCTTCAGCTCGTTCAAAGTCCCGTCGACGTAGAACCCGGCGACCTGCTTCGCCGCGAGGGCCGCCTTGGACGGCGCCCCGCCCGCCCAGGTCGTCGCGTAGCCTGGCGCGGCCGAGGCCATCGCCGCTGTGGCGACCGTCACCATCTGCGCCTGGAGCTTCTTGTCGTCGGCGCCGCCGGTCTTCGATGACATCGGGCCGATGTTCACGTAGACGCCTCCCGCCGCGCTCGCCGGGCCGGTCGCGGGGGGGCCGCCGTTATCTTTCGGCGCGCTGCCGCCGCCCGCGCCGAGCAGCTCGAGCGCCTTCTCGGCCTGCTTCTTCACGAAGTCGCTCTCGTCCTCCGCGAGCGCCTTCTTCAGATTGGCGATCGCGAGCTTCTTGATCGACGGCTTGGTCGAGTCGTCGATCGTGACGCCGAGGCCGTACGCGCACGCGCCGCGCACGCTCTTCTCGCCATCGTTGACCACGCACTTCGCCATCGCCATGATCGCGCGCGTGTCGTGCGACTCCTTGCCGAGGCGCGCGAGCGCGGTCGCCGCGGAGAGCCGGACCTTGTCGCTGTCGTCGCCGAGCTGCGTGACGAGGTCGGCGAGGTTATCGGCGCGCGCCGGCCACGCGTGCAGCGCGATCGCGAGCGCACACGCGAACGCGAGGATCCGTCCGGCATCAACACGCGACCTGACGGCGAGCCTCATTGCGTTGCTGGAGTGAGACGAGCGCAGCGCCGCTCGCTTCATTCCGAAGCTCTACCGTAACGAGGTTTCGGTTTCTTCTGCAAGGTAGCGACGGGCCAGCTCGACATAGTGCCTCGCCCCCTCCGCGATCTGCTCCCGCTCCTTGTCGCTCACGGCGCGCTTCACGCGCGCAGGAGAGCCGAGCACGAGGCTCCCGGGCGGAATGTCGGTACCCGGCGTGACCAGCGCACCTGCACCCACGAGGCTCCCGCGCCCGATGCGGCAACCGTCGAGCAGGATCGCGCCCATGCCGATCAGGCAGTCATCCTCGACGGTGCACGCGTGGATGATCGCGGCGTGCCCGACGGTGCAGCCGCTGCCGATGTCCGTGCCGCGAACGCCGCCGGTGACGTGGACCACGGAGCCATCCTGGATCGACGTGCGCGCGCCGATGCGGATCGGCGTGACGTCGCCGCGGACGACGGTGCTGTACCAGATCGACGAGCCCTCGCCGATCGTCACCGCGCCGATGACGGCGCACGTCTCGGCGAGAAACACGCCGGGCGCGATCGCCGGGCGCGCGCCGTGGTGGCTGCGGACGACGGGCGGCATCAACGGCGCTTGTGATCGGCTTGCGCGGCGGCCGTGGCGATCTCGTCGAGCGCGGCGTCCTCGTCGTCGCCGTCGCTGACGGGCGCCACGAACGTCACGATGCCGCGGCAATCGATGACCATCGCGAACACGCGGCCGCACTCGTCGATGGCAAAGCGCTTGAACTCGTCCTCGCTGGTGACGACAACGGGGAGCGCGAGCCGCTTGCGGTCGGCGATGACGGCCGCGCTCGCCTCGAACGGATCGGTCGTGTACGTGGCCGCGAGGACCTGCGCGCCGCTGTTCTTGACCGACGACACGCGGCGCGAGATGTCCCGCACGACCGGCACCGCGTCGATGCAAGCGTTGCCGGCGCCCGACGAGTGGTACCAGGCAACGACGGTGGCGTGGCCGCCCGCCTTGCCGAGATCGAGGCCGTGGCCGCTCTCGCTGTCGGTGATCTTCGTCGACGGGAACGGGTGTCCGAGCAGCAGGTCGAACATGTCCGCGCGCGTCGTGAGGACGGGCGTGAGGACGAGGTACTGGTTGCCGCGCTGGATCGCGAGCGTGATCTTGTCGCCGGGCTCGTGCGCGATGATGAACGGGTTGAGCGTGTTGACGTCCACCGGGTGCCCGTCGATCGACATGATCAGATCGTCGGGCATGAGGCCCGCGCGCGAGGCGGGTGAGTCCGGCGTGACAGTGCCGATGCGCGCGCCGGCCTGGACGATCGGCGCGCCGTTCGCGGTGATCCCGGGCTGCATGTTCGGGCCGAACGCGATGCCGAGGAACGCCGGGTTGCTCGGGGTCGCGTCCGCGGTGGCGCCGAGCGCGCTGACCGCGAGGACCGACAGGAGAGCAAGGCGCCGCACGGTGCGACTCTAGCGAAGCGGGTCGGCCGACGCCATCGCCGACTGATCCCGATGTAGGACAAAGTCAGATGTTTGACTTCATCCCCCTACGCGCCTGATCATCCTTTCTGTGAAACGCCGCGAACCGCTGCCGGACCTGTCTCGCGTATTTGAAGACTCGGCCGCGCACCGGCCCGCCATCGCCGTGCCGATGCGAGGGGAGAAGCGCATCCATAGCCGCTTCGATAAGGCCTTCCCGGTGATGATCGGCAGCGAGCTCTACGGCGACGGCTACGCGATCGCCCGCAACGTGTCCGCGGGCGGGATCCTGGTCGAAATGAGCTACGCGCCGCCGCTCGGGACGATCGTCACGGTGCACTTCCAGCACGCGCGGGGGGACGACGGGCTCGACGAGATCGTCGCGCGCGCCGAGGTGAAGCACCACCACTACCTGAACTTCCGCGAGCAGGGCCAGGCGTCGGGCGAGTCGGCCAGCGCGCGCGCGATCGGGATGCGCTTCATCGAGTTCGTCGACGCGGGCGATCCGGTTCGCAAAGACACGCTGCACTAAAGACCTTGGCGCAAGCGTTGCCCTGGCATGCTTGCGCGCGGAGCGGCAATTGGCTAAGTCCCTGACGATGCGGCGCTGGCTGTTCCTCGTGGCGATGCTCGTGAGCGCGGCGCCGGCGCGCCCGGCGAGCGCGGATCACCACAAGAAGGAGGCCCCCGTCGCGGCGGCGCCGAAGCCGGCCGAGCCGAAGGCCCCTGCCCCGCCCCCGGGTCCCGAGGACGTGAAGGCGCGCGCGATCCTCGATCGCATCGTGGCCGGCCCCGACACGGCGACGCGGCAGGCGGCGATCAAGGAGCTGAACGCGATCGCGCCGGTGGCGCTCGATGCGCTCGGCGCGTTCCTCGCGCGCACGCACACCGCCACCCTCGAGGAGCGACGCAAGGCGCTCGGCCTCATCAAGGCGGCCGTGCCGAACAAGGCCGGGCAGTTTCCCCAGCCGGAGCGCAAGACGGCGAAGGAAGACCAGGCGGACGACGACATCGACTGGCTCACCGCGCTGCTCGCGGTCGATCCGGCGGCGCCGGGCGTGGCGGAGGTCCTCGCCGACGACGCGGCCATCCGTGCGCTCGCCGCGACGACCGACATCCACGCCGCGCAGCTCGTGTTCGACGCGTCGTTCAGCGCCGAGACGATGATCTACCGCGACGAGTGCGGCCGCTACCTCCGCAAGATGGGCGCGGCCGGCATCCCGTCCCTGACGATCGAGTCGCTCACGGGCAACGACTACGACCGGAAGCGCTACGCGACGTACCAGCTCGAGCGGCTCGACCGTCAGGAGCCGGGCAAGGCGCTCGCGGCCGCGTCCGGCGACGAGGCGCTCACGATCGCGGTGCTCGACGCGTTTCGCGTCACGCACCACCGCGAGGCCGTGCACGCGGTGTGGACCAAGATCGACGCCGACGCGCCGCGGGTGCGCACGGCCGCGCGCGCGACGTGGATGGGCTACGTGACGGGCCCGCTGCCGCCGCCGGCGCCGCGCAAGAAGCTGGTCCTCCCCGGCGGCAAGCTCGCGGCGAAGGAGACGCCGCTGTGGCTCACGTATCGCGAGCTCGCGGAGAACGAGCTGCGCAAGGCGGCGAGCGACGTGCTGCACGAGGAATATCCGGCGCCGGATCCCGAGAAGGGGATCAAGGGCACGCCGATCGACGTCGAGGACATCACGACGCGGATCTTCGCGACGCTCGACGCGGCGCGGGCGAAGGCGGAGAGCGCGCAGTGGGCGGCGGCGAAGGCGAAGGCGGA